>JBBRWI010000200.1:0-7146 GCA_038249305.1 Acetobacterales bacterium | reverse complement strand
GGCGCGACGTTCGAGGAGGTGGTGGAAGCCGCCTTCCTGGCCGGGCTGCCCGCCGGCATGCCGGCCTTCGAGGGGTTTTGCCGCGCGATGAAGGATGTGCGCGAGGGCCATGGCTGGGTTCCCACCACGCCCGCCGAACCCGCATGAGCGTCGTGTCGGTGAACACGCCCATGCTGTCACGCCGGCACGCCGCCCTTGGCCTTGCCCTGCCGCCCGTCGTGGTCCAGGCGCTCGGGGCGGCTGGTGCTGTCCGCATCCGCGGCACCATCGTCGGCTACGAGGCAGGTCAGGTGACCATCCAGCGGATGCAGGTCGGCCGCGACGGGGTGCCGCCTGCGAACTGAGCGCCGGCAGGCTGCTGCAAAAACCGAGAGGTTGCGCCGTGGAGAGGGCTTTGCCCCCTCCACAACCTCTCCCACCAGGGGCGGCGTCATCATCGTAAATGGAAGGAAAGGGCAGGCGACGCACCGCTGCGCTTCTGCGGCGGGTTTTGCCAGACGTCTCATCATTCGCGTAACGTCCCGATCAATGGCGTGTCGCCGCGTGGCGCAACGCTGGGCGATGCCGCCCAAAAGGCGCCGAGGAGAGTCATGCCCGGCGCCTGGCCGACCATCACAATGCGACGGCGCGGGTGCCGCTCCTGGAGGATACATGATCGCGATCATTGGCGCCGGTATCGGCGGCCTGACCCTGGCGCTGGCGCTGCACCAGCGCGGCATTGCCTGCACGATCCACGAAGCCGCGCCCGAACTGCGGCCGATGGGCGTCGGGATCAACGTGCTGCCGCATGCGACGGCCGAACTCCAGGCGCTCGGCGTTTTGCCGGAACTGGAAGCGGCGGCGGTCGAAACGCAGGAGGCTGCGTATTTCAACCGGTTTGGCCAGTTGATCCATCGGGAGCCGCTCGGGCGTTTCGCGGGTTACCGCTCGCCGCAACTGTCCATCCATCGTGGCACCCTGCAGATGGGCCTGCTGGCGGCGGTGCAGGCGCGTCTGCCCGGCGCGCTGCGTTGCGGCCGGCGGGCGGTGGCGGTCGAGACGGTGGGTGACATGGCCCGGCTTGCCTTCGCCGACGGCGACGTGGTCGAGGCGGAGGCGGTGATTGCCGCCGACGGTATCCATTCGCCGATCCGCGCGCAGTTCTTCCCCGACGAAGGACCGCCCGTCTATTCCGGCGTGAACATGTGGCGCGGGACCACGCGCATGGCACCGATCCTGTCGGGGGCCACGATGGTGCGTGCCGGATGGCTCGCGCATGGCAAGATGGTGGTCTATCCGATCCGCCGCTTCGACGATGGCACCGTGCTGATGAACTGGGTCGCCGAGATCGAAACCGATGCCTGGTCGGCGAATGACTGGGCGAAGCCCGGCCGCCTGGCAGACTTCCTGCCCGCCTTTGCGACCTGGCGCTTCGACTGGCTGGATGTGCCCGCGATGATCGAGGCCGCGGACCAGGTGCTGGAATATCCGATGGTTGACCGCGATCCCCTGCCGGCCTGGACCCATGGCCGCGCGACTTTGCTGGGTGACGCGGCGCATCCGATGTATCCGCGCGGATCGAACGGTGCGGGCCAGGCGATCCTGGATGCGCGCGCCCTGGCCGATGCGCTGGCGGGCGGCGACGTGCCGGGCGCGCTTGCGGCCTATGACGCGCAGCGGCGGCCAGCGACGGCGGCTGTGGTGACAACCAACCGCAGCACGCCGCCCGACGTGATCATCAAGCATGTCTGGGAGCGCACGGGCGACAAGCCATTTGCCGATATCCGCGACGTGATCTCGGCGGAGGAGATGGAGGCGACGCTCGATCGCTATCGGCAGGTCGCGCAATACGACCGGGCGCGGCTGGCGCCGGGCTGAGGTGACGATGTCTTCGGCTGATGCGATCGTTCAACCACCAGGCGCAGGCTCTCCGCCAGCGGGTGGCTGGCCCGACGCCCAACACCAGCCAACAGCCGACAGGAGGATGAGAATGTCCACACCCCGCCAAACGATGTCCCGCCGCGCCGCCCTGGCCGCGCCGCTCGTTCTTGCCCTGCCGGCCCGCGCCCAGGCGCCGGACGGGCCGGTCACGCTGGTCGTCCCCTATACGCCCGGCACCGGGCCGGACACGCTGGCCCGCCTGTTGTCGCCGTTCCTGACGGCGCGGCTGGGGCAGCCCGTGGTGGTGGAGAATCGTGCTGGCGCCTCGGGCAACATCGGCACGGCGGCGGTCGCGCGCGCCGCGCCCGATGGCCGCACCTTGATGGTGCAGCCGAATACCTTCGTGATGAACCCGAGCCTGTTCCGCCAAGTGCCCTACGACCCGGTGCGGGCCTTCGCGCCGGTGGCTTTGCTCTCGCGCGGGGATCTGGCCCTGGTGGTCCATCCCGACATTCCCGCGCGCGATGCCGTAGCCTTTGCCGATCTCGCCCGGGCGCGGCCGGGGGCGCTGGACTATGCCTCGCCCGGCAATGGCACGCCACAGCACCTGGCGATGGCGTTGTTCGCTTTGACGGCACGGGTGCAGGTCAACCATATCCCGTATCGCGGTTCCGCCCCGGCGGTGACGGACCTGATCGGGGGCCGGGTCGCCGCCATGTTCCTGCCCGTCCATACCGCCCTGCCGCTGGCACAGGCCGGGCGCATCCACATGCTGGCGGTGGGCAGCGACGCCCGCACGGATGCGGCGCCGGATGTGCCGACGCTGATCGAGGCCGGCTTCGCCGGCGTCCAGGCCGATCTCTGGTACGGGCTGCTCGGCCCGGCCGGGTTGGCGGAGCCGCTGATCCGCCGCCTCAACGCCGACATCAACACCTGGCTCGCCGATCCCGCGACCATCCAGTTGCTGCGCGCCCAGGGCATGCGGCCGGCGCCCACGACGCCGCAGGACTTCGCCGGGCTGGTGGCCCGCGACCATGCGCGCTGGGCCGCGGTGATCCGCGATTCAGGCATCACCCCGGAATGAGCCCGGCCGGTTGGCGTGATGGAGGCGGCGCGCCGCGCCGGGCGATGCTGGAACAGGATCGCGACGTTCCCGCCGCCGTCGATGCCCGCTTCCTCGCCCTCATGCCGCCGCTCGAAGCCGCGGTGCGGGACCACAACGCCCTGTCGTCACGTCCAGGATGATCCACCTCCTTGCCTTTCCCAGGCCCCCGGCATGGAGGGGCCGGCAGGCGCCGAGGTCCGCCGGTATCGCCCAGCCGGTCAGATCGCGCCCGGGTGCGCGGCGGCCCAGGCGGCGTAATCGGCATAGGCCCCGGTTGGCGAAAAGCGCGGCGCCCAGCCAAGCGACGCGGCCCGCGCATTGGCCATGACACCGCGCGGCCGGGTTTCGTTGAAGCCGATGGTCGCCTCCTCCCCGGCATCGGCGTGGCGCCAGAAGAATCCGGGGAAGCGCGCGGCCATCGCGTCGCAGCAGGCGCCGATTTCGGGCGACCAGTCGCGCCCGCTCGACAGGTTGAACACCCGCGCCTCCGGGGGTGGGGCGTCGATCAGGGCGACGATCCCCGCCGCCAGGTCGCGGACATAGATCCAGTCATAGGCGGGCAGGGGGCCTGGCGGCAGGATCGCCGCGCGTCCCGCCACCGCCGCCTGCGCGATGGAAAGATGCGGGCTCAGCGTGTCGCGCAGCCCGGTATCGCGCTCCCACGGGCCGAAGGTCGCGCCGATGCGGGCGGCGATGGCATCCAGCCCCCACAGCCCGCACAGCCGCAGCCCCATGCGTTCGGCAGCGTACTTGGTCACGCCGTAAAGGCTGATGGGCACGCAAGGGGTCGCGGCCTCGGTCAGCACCGGGTGGGCATAGGCGCTTTCCCCGTAGACGGCCGAGGAGGAGGGCAGCACCACTCGCCGCACGCCGCCATGATCGCGCCCATGGTCGCGCACCGCCTTGAGTGTTGCGACCAGTCCCTTGAGGTTCACATCCAGCACCTGCTCCGGGCTTTCCGCCTCTCGCGCCGGGCCGGCGGTGATGGCGGCGAAGGGCAGGACGGCGTCGATCGGCTGGGCGCGGACCGCGGCGCGCAGGGCATCATCGTCCAGCACATCGCCCAGCATGACCGAAAGCCGGCCCGGCAGCGCGGCGAAGGCTGCCGCCGCGGGGGCGGGCAGGGCCTCGCGGCCGTAGATGACGACCGTGTCGCCGCGGGCGAGCAGCGCCTCGGTCACATTCAGCCCGACGAAGCCGGCCCCGCCGGTGATGAAAACGCTGGCCATGCAAAAGCCCCCTTGGTTGGCGTTACGCGGGGCGGGCGCGCATGGCAATGCGCCTTGCATCCCGCGCCCGCCATGGCTACATGCGGTGACCGCTCGTGCGGGGGACAACCCGCGCGCCCTGCTGGCTGGCCCTTCGGCTGGCCGTTTGGCTGATTGGAACCGGATAGACCATGGCCCGTGTCACCGTCGAAGACTGCATCCTCCAGGTTCCCAACCGCTTCGACCTGGTGCTGTACGCCGCCCAACGCGCGCGGAACCTCAGCCGGGGCGAAGACCTGACCCTTGACCGCGACAACGACAAGAACCCCGTCGTTGCGCTGCGCGAAATAGCCGAACGCACCGTCGATCTGCCGGCCCTGGAACAGGACATCGTCAAGGGCCTGCTGCGCGCGCCCGAGCCCGAGCCGCTGGACGAGGAAGTCGGCGACATCATCGCGATCGACGAGAACATCTTCGGCGTGATGGACGTCAACGAGGAAGCCATGCCGGACGGCATGGGCCTCGACGACCTGTCGCCCGACGACATCGAGGCTGCGATCGCCGCCGAACTGGCCGGGGGCAAGCGCTGACGGCCGGTCGCCCAGCCTACGACAACGGCGGGCCGCCACGCGCGCCGGAGGGGCTTGTTGCCTCGGCCCCTTCAACCGCGCCGACCGGCCCCGGGGCCGATCTTGCGGCCACGGTGGTCGCCTACGACCCCCGCGCCGATCGCGCCCTGATCGAGGCGGCCTACGACTTCGCCGCCGCCGCCCATGCGAAGCAGACGCGGGAAAACGGCGACCCCTACATCACCCATCCGCTGGCGGTCGCACGCATCCTGGCGGGCTACCGGCTCGATACCGCCTCCATCCTGACGGCGCTGCTGCACGACACGGTGGAGGATACCAGCGTCACCCTGGCCGAACTCGGCGGCCGCTTCGGTGCCGATGTCGCCCGCCTGGTCGATGGCGTGACCAAGCTCGGGCGGATCGAACTCCAATCCGAACATACCAAGCAGGCCGAGAATTTCCGCAAGCTCGTCCTGGCGATGAGCGAGGACATCCGCGTCCTGCTGGTGAAACTCGCCGATCGACTGCACAACATGCGGACGCTGCATTTCGTCGAGAAGCCGGAAAAGCGCCGCCGCGTCGCCCGCGAAACATCCGATATCTACGCGCCACTGGCCGAACGCATCGGCATGGATGCGATCAAGACCGAGTTGGAGGTCCGCGCCTTCCGCGAGATCGAGCCCGACGCCTACCAGACGATTGTCGCGCGGCTCGCCTTCCTGCGGGGCCAGGGGGCGGACCTGATCGAGGAAATCCGTGCCGACATGATGCGCGTGCTGGCAGCCGACGGGGTGCCGCAAGCGGAGGTCTCGGGGCGCGAGAAATCCCCCGTCTCGATCTGGCTCAAGATGAAGGAGAAGAAGGTCGAGTTCGAGCAGCTGTCGGACATCATGGCCTTCCGCGTGCTCGTGCCGGACAAGACCGCCTGCTACGCGGCCCTGGGCTCGGTGCATTCGCATTACCGGGTCGTGCCGGGGCGGTTCAAGGACTACATCTCGACGCCGAAGAAGAACGGCTACCAGTCGTTGCACACAGGGGTGACGGTGCCGGCCCGCCGCAACGCCAAGATCGAGGTGCAGATACGCACGCCGGAAATGCATGAGGTTGCCGATTTCGGCGTCGCCGCGCATTGGATCTACAAGCAGGGCGACACCGCGGCCAAGGACCGCCGGCGTTACCCCTGGGTCAAGGATTTGCTGGAGATCCTGGACAACACGGGCAACGAAGCCCAGTCGTTCATGGAGAACACCAAGCTCGCGCTGCACCAGGACCAGGTGTTCTGCTTTACCCCGAAGGGTGAGCTGATCGCACTCCCGCGCGGCGCCACGCCCGTCGATTTCGCCTATCAGGTGCATTCCGCCGTCGGCGATGCCTGCGTCGGCGCCAAGATCAACGGCCAGATCAAGCCGCTGCGCCAGCCGCTGGACAATGGCGACCAGGTTGAAATCATCACCGCCCGCGGCGGCACGCCCAACGCGGCCTGGGAACGTTTCGTCGTCACCGGCAAGGCGCGTGCTCGCATCCGCCGCGTGGTGCTGGCCAAGCAGCGCGCCGAAACGCAGGAAACCGGCCGTGGCGCCATCGCCCGCGCGTTCCGTCAGGAAGGCGTCGAGGCCACCGCCGAACGGGTCGAACGCGCGGCCAAGCTGCTCAAGCAGGGCGGCGTCGAGGAACTCTATCTGACCGTCGGCGCCGGCCATATCTCCGCGCGCGACGTGGTCTATGCGGCCGAGCCGGAATTGCGCGGGCCGCCGCGCGCGGCCGATACCCTGGCGCTGACCCGCGCGCGCGGAAAACCCGGGCAGACCGTGCCGGTGCCGCCGCGCCGCGTTGGCGATGCGGCGGATGGCATCACCGGGCTGGTCGCCGGCATGCCGGTTGCCTTCGCCGGCTGCTGCCACCCCATTCCCGGCGACCGGATCGTCGGCATCGTCGCGACCGGCAAGGGGGTCACCATCCACCGCGCCGAATGCGCGACCCTGACGCAGTTCGCCAGCACGCCGGAACGCTTCCTGGATGTGGATTGGGACCAGGCGGCGGCGCCGAACGGGCAGCACATCGCGCGCCTGGGCGTGGTCGCGACCGAGGAAAGCCCGGCGCTGTCGGGCATCACCGTCGCCATCGGCAAGCATGGCGCCCGTCTGTCGCGGTTGAAGGTGAAGCACCGCGCGTCGGATTTTGTCGAGGTCGAGGTGGATGTCGAAGTGACCGACATACGCCATCTGTCGAATGTCGTTGCCGCCTTGCGCGCCTGTCCGGGCGTCGAGGAAGTGGAGCGGGCCAAGGGCTGACGCAGGCCCCAACCGAGAGCCCCGAACCCAGAGCCCCGAACCCAGAGCCCCGAACCCAGAGCCCCGAACCCAGAGCCCCGAACCCAGGGAAATTTCCAGCATGTCCGACATCG
>JBBRWI010000199.1:0-7247 GCA_038249305.1 Acetobacterales bacterium | reverse complement strand
TGGCACCCTGGTGGACCTGGCGCTCAGGCCGGATTTGGTTGCCGTCCCGCATGACCTCGGGAGGGATCTCGCGGCCGTTGCTGGTCGTCTGGACGGGGCGCTGGCCATCGTATCCGGCAGGACCATCACCGAGATTGACGCGTTTCTCGCACCACTGCGCCTGGCCACGGCTGGCGAACATGGCCTGGCGCTGCGGTTGGCCCCCAGTGGCCCGTCGCTTCGCGGGGCGATGCCCGCCTTGCCAGGCGCCTGGCGCGACGCCGCGGCAGCCTGGGCAGCGAAGACACCCGGCGTGATCGCTGAACAAAAGCCGGCCGGGATGGTGCTGCACTATCGCATGGCGCCCGAAACGGGGCCGATGCTGGGCGCAGCGCTGGCGGAACTGGTCGGCGGTGCGCCGGCCTTTGAGCTCATGGCCGCCTCCGCCGCCTGGGAAGTCCGCCCGCGCGGCACCGACAAGGGCACCGCGGTGGCGGCCCTGATGCAGGAAGCGGCCTTCGCCGGCCGCCGGCCCCTGTTCATCGGCGACGACCTGACGGATGAGGACGGCATCGCTGCCGCCCGAGCGCTGGGTGGGCAGGGGTTTCGCGTGGCGGCCAGCTTCGGCGATGCGGCCGGCGTGCGGCGCTGGTTGGCCGAACTGGCGAAGGCCGCATGACCCAACCGCTCGACCTTGCCATCGCCGGCAATGGCACGATTGCCGCCCTCATCACGCCCCACGGGCGGATCAACTGGATGTGCTGGCCCCGGCTGGACGGCGACCCGGTGTTTTCCGCCCTGCTCGATGGCACCGACCCGCAGCACGGATTCTTCGAAGTGGTCGTGGCGCGTTTCGCTTCGGCCACCCAGGCCTATCGCCGCAACACGGCGGTGGTCGAGACGGTGCTGACCGATGGCGCCGGCCAGTCCTTTCGCATCATCGACACCATCCCCCGCCTGCCGCGCTTCGGGCGGATGTTCCGCCCCCCCATGCTCGTGCGCCGGATCGAGCCGATCAGCGGCCGGCCGCGCATCCGCATCCGGCTGCGGCCACGCTTCGACTGGGCCGCCGAGGCACCGTCACGCCGCGCGGGCAGCAACCACCTGCGCTTCGCCGGCAAGGACGATGCCATCCGTCTGACGACCGACGCCCCCATCGGCTTTATCGCCGAGGAGACGGATTTCACCCTGGACCGACCCCTGTCCTTCATCCTGGGACCGGACGAGACCGTCGCCGAAGCCCCGGCCCGCCTGGCGCGCGAACTGGAGGACGGCACCACCGACTACTGGCAGGATTGGGTGCGGCTGCTCGCGGTGCCGTTCGAATGGCAGGATGCGGTGATACGCGCCGCGATCACGCTGAAACTTTGCGCGCATGACGACACCGGCGGTATCGTGGCGGCGCTGACCACCTCCATCCCGGAGGCGCCGGGAACCGCACGCAACTGGGACTACAGGTTCTGCTGGCTGCGGGATGCCTATTTCACCGTGCAGGCGCTGAACCGGCTGGGCGCGACGCGGACCATGGAAAACTACATACGCTACCTGACCGCCGCCCTGCCCGAGGATGGCACACCACCGCGCCCGGTCTATCCGCTGGTGCCCAATGCCCCGATCGGCGAACGCGAGGCCCCGGCGCTGGCCGGTTTCCTGGGGCTGAAGCCCGTGCGCATCGGCAATGCGGCGGCCGAGCAGGTGCAGAACGACGCCTGGGGCTCGGTCGTGATGGCCTCCGCCATGATGTTCTTCGACCAGCGCCTGCCCATCCCGGGCGATGAGGCGCTGTTCCGGCGGCTGGAGCCTTTGGGTGCCGCGGCCGAGGCCGCGGCGCTGACCCCGGATGCCGGCATCTGGGAGTATCGCGGCCGCGCGCGGGTCCATACCTTCTCCGCGGCGATGTGCTGGGCGGCGCTGGACCGGCTGGCGCGGATCGCCGCCGTCCTCGGCCTGGGTTCGGACGCGGCTGGCTGGCGTGCCCGGGCGGATCGGTTGCGCGGCCATATCCTGGACGCCGCGTGGCACCCCGCCACCGGCGCGTTCAGCGAAAGCCTGGGCGGCGACGGGCTCGATGCCGCGCTGCTGCTGCTGGCCGATATCGGGATCGTGGCGCCGAGCGATCCGCGTTTCATCGCGACGGTCCGCGCCATCCGCCGCGACCTGGACCAGGGCGGGCTGCTGCTTCGCTACCGCATCCCGGATGATTTCGGCGTGCCGGACACCGCCTTCCTGGTCTGCTCCTTTTGGCTGGTCGATGCGCTGCATGCGATCGGCGACACCGCCGACGCGCGCGCCCTGTTCGAACGCATCCTGGCCTTGCGCAACCATGTCGGCCTACTGTCCGAGGACGTGGACCCGCGCGATGGCCAACTCTGGGGCAATTTCCCGCAGACCTATTCGCAGGTCGGACTGATCCTTTCGGCCGTACGACTTTCACGCAGCTGGGAGGAAGGTTTTTGGCGCGCCTGGTGATCGTCTCCAACCGGGTGCCGACGCCGAAGGGTGGCGGCACGCAGGCAGGCGGTCTCGCGGTCGCGATGAAGGAGGTGACCGGCCGGCGCGACGTGCTGTGGTTCGGCTGGTCGGGCGAGACCGCCGAAACCCCGGGGCCGCCCCTGACGGTCGTGTCCGGGCAGCGCAGCATCGTCACCACCGACCTGACACCGGATGAAGAACGACTTTACTACACCGGCTACAGCAACGGCACGCTGTGGCCGCTGCTGCACTACCGTAGCGGCATCTTCGAGTTCCGTCGTGCCGAGGAAGAGGCCTGGCGATCGGTCAACCAGCGCTTCGCCACGCTGCTGGTGCCTCTGCTGCGACCGGACGATGTGGTCTGGGTGCATGATTTCCACCTGATCCCGCTGATGCGCCTGCTGCGGACACACGGCTGCACGCAGCGGATCGGCTTCTACCTGCATGTGCCGTTTCCGCCCCCCGCGCTCTTCGCGGCCTTGCCGCGGGGCGCGGCGCTACTGGAGGACCTGGCCGCGGCCGATCTGATAGGGGTGCAGACCGAACAGGACGCCGCGCATCTGACCGCGGCCCTGGCCGGGCAGGGGCTGTCGGCGCAGATCGGGGCCTTCCCGGTCGGCATCGACACCCAGCGCTTCGCGCGCGACGCGGCGGCGACCGTCGGCAAGAAGGACATGACGCGCCTGCTGGCGAGCCTGGCCGGGCGCGGCTTGATCCTCGGCGTGGACCGGCTGGATTATAGCAAGGGCCTGCCGCACCGCCTGCGAGGGTATGCGTCGCTGCTGCGGCGCTTCCCGCAGCATTGCGGCAAGGTCAGTTTCCTGCAGGCCGCCCCCGTCTCCCGCGGGGCCGTCGCGCAATACCGGATGCTGCGGCGGGAGTTGGACGAGTTGGTCGGGCGGATCAACGGCGAGCATGCCGAATTCGATTGGATCCCGCTGCGCTGGCTCACCCGGCCGCTGCCGCGTGGGGTGCTGGCGGGGTTCCTGCGCCTGGCGCGGGTGGGGCTGGTCACGCCGCTGCGCGATGGAATGAACCTCGTCGCCAAGGAATTCGTCGCGGCGCAGGACCCGGACGACCCCGGCGTACTGGTCCTGTCGCGTTTTGCCGGTGCGGCGGCGGAACTCAGTGGCGCCCTGCAGGTGAACCCGCACGACCCCGAGGACATGACCGAGGCGTTGCACGCAGCACTGACCATGCCGCTGGCCGAGCGCCGCGCCCGCTGGCGGCAGGACTGGAACACACTGTCGGCGTCGCCCGGCGGGGCCTGGGCGAGGGCTTTCCTCCAGCGGCTGGGGCCGTCGTCGCCTCCCTTGGGCGTGGACGTCAACAGCGGCTAGACTAACCGCTGAACATGACCCTTCCGCCCGCCTTCATGGACGCCCTGCGCGCCCGCGTCGCCATGCCGAGCCTGGTCGGCCGGCGCGTGCGGCTGGCCAAGTCGGGCCGGCAATGGAAGGGCTGCTGCCCTTTCCACACCGAAAAATCACCGTCCTTCTATGTCTATGACGATGGCTTCCACTGCTTTGGCTGCGGCGCCCACGGCGATGCCATCGCCTTCGTGATGCGGACGGAAGGCGCGAGCTTCCCCGAAGCCGTCGAACGCCTGGCCGCCGAAGCCGGCATGGAGGTGCCCCAGGCGTCGCGCGAGGAGGTCCAGCGCGAAACCCGGGCCCGCGACCTGTTTGCCGTCATGGAGGCCGCCAGCGAGACCTTCACCCGCCGGCTCCGCCTGCCGGAGGGTCGCGCCGCCTTGGCGTATCTCCGCCTTCGCGGCCTGACCGAGGACACGCTCCGCGGCTTTGGCCTCGGCTGGTCCGGTCCGGGGCGGGGATCGCTGGTCGCCGACCTCAAGGACAGCGGCATCACCACCGAACAATTGCTCGACTGCGGCCTTTTGAAACCGGCCGAGGACGGCAAGCCGCTGCGCGAGGCGTTTTGGGGGCGGGTGATGTTCCCGATCCGCGACCGGCGGGCCCGGCTGATCGGTTTTGGCGGGCGCGTGCTGGGCGACGAGAAACCCAAATACATCAACAGTCCGGAGACGGTGCTGTTTTCCAAGCGCCGCAACCTCTACGGCCACGACCGGGCGCGCAACGCGGTGCATGAGGGCGCGCGCCTGCTGGTGGCCGAGGGCTATATGGACGTCATCGCCCTGCACCAGGCCGGGTTCGGTGGCGCCGTGGCACCCCTCGGCACCGCGCTGACCGAGGAGCAGATGGCGGAACTCTGGCGCATGGCGCCCGAACCGGTGCTGTGTTTCGACGGCGATGCCGCCGGGTTGCGCGCGGCCGCACGCGCCGCCGAGGCAGCCCTGCCGGCGCTGACCCCGGAACGACTGCTCCGCTTCGCCACCCTGCCGCCGGGCGAGGACCCGGACACGCTGATCGCCAAATCCGGGCCCGATGCCTTTCGCCGGGTGCTGGACGCCGCCGAACCGATCGAGGCGGTGCTGTTCCGCCTCGCGCAGTCCGAACACCCGGGCGACGGCCCGGCCCCGCGCGCCGCCCGCAAGACCCGGTTGCTGGCGCTGGCCGGGGCGATTGGGGATAAGGCGCTGGCCGAAACCATGCGGCGCGACCTGCTGGACCGCTGGTATGGCCCGCGTCGCGCAGCCCCGCTGCCGCGCGCCGCCCGCGGTGCCTACCATCCCGGTCAAGGCCGCTTCGGCCCGCCCGTCAGGGCCTGGGCCATGCCACCCCGCCCGGTGATCTCCGAAGCAGCGACCCGGCAGGAACAGGCGCGGTGCCTGGTCGCCCTGCTGCTGAACCATCCATCGCTGCTGCCGGATGTGGAGGAGGCGCTGGCCCGCCTGGACCTGCCCGAAGGCCCCGCCGCGCGCCTCCGCCCCGTCTTGCTCGCATGGCATGGCCTGCTGGATGTGCTTGACCCGGGGGCCGTCCTGACCCACTTGACGCAACTCGGGTTGGCCGGCGACGCGGCGGCAACCCTTGTTCGTGCCGGCCTGCCCGCCGAAGTCCTGACCGACGCCCAGCCGGCCGAGGCCTTGGCGGCATTTTGGCATTGGCACGGGCTTTTGCAGGGGCGGGGCGAGATCGAGGCTGCGTTGCAGGCGGCGCGTCTGGCCTTTCAGGCAGCGCCCAGTGCCGCCACCCAGGCCCAGGTGTTGGGCTTGCGGCAGGCGGAGGTCGCGCTGTTCGGCGCCGGCGGTGACGACGACTAGGCGCGGCATCTTTGGACTGCAGCCTGAGCCATTGGTTAAGGGTAGGGGGTGTTTTCCCCGCACACAGGAAACGGAGCGGATCGGCATGGCGACGAAAGCGGCGAGCGGGACCGAGACAATCGAGACCCGGGACGAGGCGGTCGAGACGGTCATGCTCGACACGCTGACGGCCGCCGTGAAGAAGCTGGTCGCCCGCGGCAAGGAGCGTGGCTACGTCACCTATGACGAGCTGAACCAGGCGCTGCCCTCCGAACAGGTTTCCTCCGAACTCATCGAGGACACCATGGCGATGCTGTCCGAAAGCGGCGTCAATGTGATCGAGAACGAGGAGGCCGAGGACGGCGACGCCCCGGCCGCGGCCGAGAAGAAGCCGGCCGAGGAAAAGGAAGAGGCCGAGGAAGAAGAAGGCACCGCCGGCAACGTCAACGAAGAGACGATGGGCCGCACCGATGATCCGGTGCGGATGTACCTGCGCGAGATGGGCTCGGTCGAACTGCTGAGCCGCGAGGGCGAGATCGCCATCGCCAAGCGGATCGAGGCCGGGCGCGACATGATGATCAACGGGCTGTGCGAAAGCCCGCTGACCTTCCAGGCGATCCTGCGCTGGTACGAATCGCTCAAGGAAAAGCGCGACGACAAGGGCAATATCCTGGCCCCCGCCAAGCTGCTGCTGCGCGATGTCATCGACCTGGAAGCCACCAACAACGCCGACATGCCCGAGGGCGCGCCGCCGGAGCCGGAGGAATTCGAGGATGGCGAGGAAGGCGAGGGCGTCGGCCTGTCGCTCTCGGCCCTCGAAGCCAAGCTCAAGCCGGAAGCGCTCGCGGCCTTCGAGGCGATTTCCGAGATCTATGGCCGTCTGGCCAAGATGTCGACCAAGCGCATGGATGCCTATACGGCGGGCGGCGAATTGGCCGGCCGCAGCGAGAAGGCGTATGAGAAGCTGCGCGTCGAGTTGGTGCAACTGGTCCAGAAGGTCCACCTGCACAACAACCGCATCGAGGAGCTGGTCGATCACCTCAAGGGCCTGAACCGCCGCATGACGGTGCTGGAGGGCCAGGTTTTGCGCCTGGCCATCGCCCAGAAGGTCAAGCAGGAAGACTTCGTCGCCCAGTGGCGCGGCAGCGAGCTTGACCCCGCCCTGTTCGAGCGGCTGGAGAAACTGCCCGGCAAGGCCTGGAAGACGTTTGTCGCCAAGGCCCGCCCCGACGTGGAACTGGTCCGCGTCGAAATCACCAAGGTCTCGGCCGAGGCCGGGCTGCCGGTGGTCGAGTTCAAGCGTGTGCATGCGGTGATCAGCCGCGGCGAACGCGACATGACCCAGGCGAAGAAGGAGATGATCGAGGCCAACCTGCGCCTCGTGATCTCGATCGCCAAGAAATACACCAACCGCGGGCTGCAATTCCTCGACCTGATCCAGGAAGGCAACATCGGGCTGATGAAGGCGGTCGATAAGTTCGAATACCGCCGCGGCTACAAGTTCAGCACCTATGCCACCTGGTGGATCCGCCAGGCGATCACGCGCAGCATCGCCGATCAGGCCCGCACCATCCGCATCCCGGTGCACATGATCGAGACGATCAACAAGATCGTCCGCACCAGCCGCCAGATG
>JBBRWI010000198.1:0-7267 GCA_038249305.1 Acetobacterales bacterium | reverse complement strand
TCACCCGTGCCGGGAATGGCGTCAGCCGTTCCAGCGCTCGACGACGCGACCGGCCACATCACCACGATCTTCCTGACCGAGCAGGAAGGCACGATGTCGAGCTTCACGGGGCTGGCGCAAACCATCGCGCGACACGGCCTGTTCGGCGCAGTCTACACTGATCGCGGCTTGCACTACTTTCTCACGCCCGAGGCGGGTGGACAAGAAGAACCTCACCCAGGTCGGCCGTGCGCTGGCGCCGCTGGGCATCCGGCATATCCCCTCGTACTCGCCAGAGGCGCGGGACCGGATGGACCGCGCCTTTGGCACGTCGCAAGGCCGTCTGCCACAGGAGTTGCGGGTGCGCGGGCTGACCAGCATGGCGGCGGCGAACCAATATTTGCGCGACACCTTCATAGCAGAGTTCAATGCGCGCTTCGTCGTGCCGGCAGCCGAGGCGGGCAGCGCCTTCGTGGCCTTTGCCGGGCCTGATGTGGCGGACAAACTGTACGTGCAGGAGGATCTCCAGGTCGGGCGCGACAACTGCGTGGCCTGGCGTGGTGGCTTGTTGCAAATCCCGCAGTAGGCGCATCGGCATCACTATTTCCGCGCCACGGTTCGCGTGCACGAGCAGCCCGACGGCCGGCTGGCGATCTTCGATGGCCCGCGCTGCCTGGCCCGCTTCGACGCCGACGGCCAGCCCGTCCCAAAGACCATCCAGGAGGCCGCGTGACCCAACTCAAATCGCCCGCCGCACGCCACGCCTGTGGGGTTGTTTATCCAGCGGACATCTTCACGCGCCAGCGACAGGCGGCGGTCTGGCAGCCCGTCCGCGCCCTCGTCATCAAAGCGCACGCACAGGCGCCTGAATTGCCGGCCAGAAACACTCAGAGGCGTCCCAGCATCCTCGGCTCCGATCGAATGCCGTCCAAAACCCTCAAGCGCATCCTCGCAACGCGTCACGAGAACATCCCTAGCCCCAGTTGTCGTCGCATGTGCAACCCCGAAAACAGGCAGCGGACATTCCCAACATTTGAGGCGCTACGAAACCAGGACATATGACGCGCTCCCGACACCAGCCTTGCCATTAATTGACAGCACGCGGACTGCCCGCCTAACGTTTTCACTTCCAAGACATCATCCGGCGGTCAAAGCGTCGGCATAATAACAATTTGGCCCAACAAGGGTCGCGCACAGAAGGGAAGGCGACACCATGTCCATCAGCAAACCCAAGGGCCTTCCTCGGCGAAGCCTCATGAGCGCGGCCGGCGCGGTGACCATCACCGGCTTCCCGAATATCGGTTTCACCCAGCCCCGCCAGCCCATCAAGGTCGGCGTGCCGACGATCCTTTCGGGTCGCGTCGCGCAGCTAGGCATTTCGTCGCGCAATGCCATGCAGATGGAAGTGGATGCCTTTAATGCGGCCGGTGGCCTGGATGGCCGCCCGATCGAGCTGATCGTGCGCGACAGCCGCGGCGTGCCGGCCGAAGCTGCGCGCATCGCCCGAGAAATGATCAGCAGCGATGCGGTGGACTTCCTGTTTGACGCCGAGCCCTCCTCCGGCGGCTTCGCCATCCATGAGGTGGTGCGCGAGACGGGGACCGTCACGCTGCATATCAATGCCGAGACATCCTCGCTCACGGCCGATCCGCGCCAGCGCTTCTGGAATGCCTTCCGAGTGGCACGGCAGGGCGTCCATGACAGCATCGCCGGCGGCTATTACGCCGCCAATGTGGCCCGCCAGCGCAATCTGCGCCGCTGGATGACCATCTCACCCGACTATGCCTATGGCCGCGACACCACGGCCGAATTTGTCGAATTCGCGAAAAGCTTCAACGCCGATATCCAGATTACCGGCGAGACCTGGCCGCGCCTTTTCCAGCCTGACTACACCGAGAACATCACGCGCCTGGCTCAGGGCCGCCCGCAAGCGGTCTATTCCTGTCTCTGGGCTGGCGACCTGGTCACTTTTGTCGAGCAGGCCTCGATCTTCGGGCTTTTCGCGCAGGCACAATTCTTCGCGGTGAACATGGCCGACTACACGACGCTGCAGCAGGTGCGGAACCTGCCGCGCGGCGTGCATTCGGGCAATCGCTACCTGCGCAACTTCCCGCCTGTGCCGGCCAACCTGGCCTTCGCCACGGAGTATAACCGCCGCTTCAACACCTTCCCCACCAACTGGTCCTGGCAATCGGCCACCGCCGTGCACCTGCTGACCACCGCGCTGCGCCAGGTGGGCGGCACTGATCCGCGCCAGGTGGCCGCCAAGCTGAAGGGCATGACCATCGAGAGCCCCTTCGCCGCCGACGGCACCGTCACCATGCGTGCGGAGGACCAGACGCTGGTGGGCTACGCAATCGGCTGGGGCACGACGATCAGCGCCGACCCCTTCGTCGAGAACATGCAGAAGGCGGATTGGGAAACCATCCTGCGGCTGGAGGCCGAGTGGAAGCGCGCCAAGGGCTGGGGCTGAAGCCTCACCTCATCCGCGCCGGGGGGCGTTGCACCGCAGATTAGAGCGGTGAGGCGCTTGCGGCCTTGACCACGCCCTGTTCTCAACCCCTGCGCGGAAGCTCCTGATGGAACTTACGGAACTCACCGAATGCGTCACCTCCGTCTCCTGCATGGTCACGCAGTTGGCGGCGGGAATGACGATTGGGATGCTGCTGTTCCTAGTGGCGTCCGGGCTCACGTTGATCTTTGGCGTGTTGGGCATCACCAATTTCGCCCATGGTTCGCTCTACATGATGGGCGCCTATTTCGCGCTTGCCGCCTATGAGCCGACGGGTAGCTTCGCGCTGGCCGTGGTGGCGGGCACGCTAGGTGCCGCGCTGCTGGGGTTGTTCTTCGAGCGCTTCCTGCTGAGCCGCATCTATGGCCAGGATGTGCTGATGCAATTGCTGGTCTGCTACGCCATCATCCTGATCCTGGATGATGCGGTGAAGATCATCTGGGGCGCCGATTTTCGGAATATGGGTGTGCCGTCGGCCTTCCTGCATCCGCCCTTCATCATCGGCGGCGGCATCGTGCCCTATTTCTACGCGATCCTGTTTGGCATCACGGCCTTAATCGCGGTCACGCTCGCTTGGGGTATGGGGCGCACGCGCTTTGGCCGCATCGTGCGCGCGGCCGCCGTCAATCCGGGGATGGTCGGCGCGCTCGGCATCAATACCACCGTCATCTACGCCGCCGTCTTTGCCATTGGTGCGGGGCTGGCGGGTGCGGCGGGGGCACTCTCGGCGCCGATCCGCTCCGTCGTGCCGGGTGCGGGCGTTTCCATCCTGATCGAGAGCTTCATCGTCACCGTCATTGGCGGCATGGGCTCCATTGGCGGCGCGCTGGCGGCATCGCTCATCCTCGGCCTCACGCGCTCCTTTGGTTCGATCGGTTTTCCCCTCTTCGTCGAGGGCGCTATGTTCGTCATCATGGCGCTGGTGCTGATCCTCAGGCCCAGCGGCCTGGGCGGGAGGCGCGGCTGATGGGGTTTGGCCGTGACGCGGCGATTGCGCTTGCCGTCCTCCTGGCGTTTCTCGCGCTGGAATTCGCGGGGATGCGTTCGGCGGGCTTGGTGGATTTCACCATCCGCTTCGCCACCTTCGGGCTGTTGGCGCTTTCGCTCAACCTGCTGATTGGCAGTGCGGGCCTCGTCTCCTTCGGGCATGCGGCATATTTCGGCATGGGGGCCTATAGCTTCGGGTTGTTGATGCAGACGGGCGCCTGGTCCGTGCCCGCCGCCATCCTGGCCGCCGTGGCACTGACGGCGCTGCTGGCGCTGGTGATCGGCGCGCTCTGCGTGCGCCTCTCCGAGATCTATTTCGCCTTCCTGACACTGGCCTTCCAGATGCTGCTGCATTCGCTGATCCTCTCCTGGATCGGACTGACGGGCGGTGACCAGGGGCTGATGGGCGGCATCCCCAAGCCGCCCTTCCTCGGCATTGACCTCGCGCGGCAGGATCACCTGGCGGGGTTCAGCGCCTTCTGCCTGCTGGCCTCGGCCGTCGCGCTGCGGCAGATCCTGCGCTCGCCCTTTGGCGCGGCCCTTCGCTTGCTGCGCGACAATCCGGACCGTGCGTCCTTCGTGGGGCTATCCGTCTTTCGCTATCGCCTGGCGGCCTTCGTCATCGCCGGCGGTTTCGCAGGCCTCGCTGGCGTGCTGATGAGCCTTTATGTGTCTGGGGCCTTTCCCTCCTTCGCGTTCTGGACCACCTCGGGCGAGGCAATCTTCATGATCATGCTGGGCGGCGTCTCGGTCTTCCTCGGCCCGCTGGTCGGCACCGCGATCTTCCTTGCGTTGAATGACTGGATCACGAAGCTGACCGAGCATCACGGGCTGTTCTTCGGCATCATCCTGCTCGTCATCGTGCTGGGGCTGCGCAAGGGGTTGCTGGATTTCGCCGTTGAGTATTGGCGCGCGCGCAAGGGGAGCCAGCGATGAATTTCGCCGGACGCATCGCCGTCATCACCGGGGGCGCTAGCGGCATAGGCGCCGCCTGCGCCCGCATGTTTGCAGCACGCGGCGCGCAGGTGGTGATCACCGACCGTGATATCGCCCGCGCCGAAGCCGTGGCGGCCGAGATTGGCGGCACCGCCATGGCCCTCGATGTGGGCAGCCGCGCCGCCAACGACGCAGCGGTGGCCGAGATCGAGGCACGGCTGGGCCCTGTGGAGATCATCGTCACCTCGGCTGGGGTGCTGCAACGCCCGCTGCGCGCCGAGGAACTCAACGAGGCCGATGTGGAGGAGGTGGTGCGGATTAATCAGATAGGCACCTGGAACTCCGCCGTCGCCTTCGGCGCGCCTATGGCACGACGGGGGCGCGGTTCCATCACTACCATCGCGTCCATCGCGGGTGAGCGCTCCATGCCGCTGCACGCCTATTCGCCTGCCAAGGCCGCGGTGATCGAGATGACGCGCTGCCTCGCCGCCGAATGGGGCCGCTCGGGCGTGCGGGTGAACGCCATCTCGCCGGGCTTCACGCTGACGCCGGCTCTGAGCGGGGCCATTGCGGCGGGCGAGCGCGATCCGAGCCTGCTGGAGAACAGCAGCGCGCTGGGTTGTCTGGTGACGCCCGAGGATATCGCGGAGGCCATATGCTTCCTCGCCTCGGATGCGGCGCGTTGCATCACGGGCATCAATTTGCCGGTGGATGCGGGCTGGCTGGTGGCGGGTTCCTGGGCGGCCTATGGCGGGCTGCCGCCGGCTCGGGGCAATGGATCGTGAGCGGCCGCCTCGAGCTGCAAGGCCTGCGCAAAAACTTCGGTGGCGTGGTCGCGACCGATGATGTGACGCTGGAATTCGAGCCCGGCACGCTCTCGGCCATCATCGGCCCAAATGGCGCGGGCAAGACCACGCTGTTTCACCTCATCACCGGCAAGTTGCCGGTCACCGCCGGGCGCGTGCTCCTGGATGGTGCTGAGATCACTGGACTGGATCGGCGTGAGATCGTCCGGCGCGGAATTGGCCGGGCCTTCCAGGTGGCGAATCTCTTTCCCAGCTTCTCGGTCGAGCACAGCCTGGCCGCCGGGCTCATGGCCCATGCCGGGCGCACCGCCGGTTTTTTCAGCACATTCCCGCCGCCCGATGTGCGGCGCCAGGCCGAGGAGGTGATGGAACTCTGCGGCCTGACGCCTCTGGCCCGCACGCAATCCCGGCATCTCAGCCATGGCGACCAGAAGCTGTTGGACATCGCGCTGGCCCTGGCACTGGACCCCAAGGTGCTGCTGTTGGACGAGCCCACCGCCGGCATGGGCCCCGATGAGCGCTGGCGGATGATCGAACGCGTCTATCGCCTGTGGGAGGCACGGCGTCTTACGCTCATCTTCATCGAGCATGACATGGATATCGTCTTCAAGATCGCGCAATCCGTCCGCGTGTTGCGCTATGGTGCGGTGCTGGCGCAGGGCACGCCCGAGGAGGTGCGCCGCAACCCGGCTGTGGTGGAAGCCTATCTCGGCGCGGAGCACGCCTTATGAGCGAGCTGCTGGTGGAGGGCCTGGACGCCGCTTATGGCGCGAGCCAAGTGCTGTTCGGCGTAAATCTGGAGGTGGAGCGCGGCGAAACCTTGGCGCTGATGGGCCGCAATGGCGCGGGTAAGAGCACGACGTTCAAGGCCATCGTTGGCCTGCTGCCGCCGCGCGCTGGCCGCGTGGTGATTCGTGGGCAGGATGTGGCGGGCCAGAAACCCTATCGCATCGCCCGCGCCGGCATCGCCTATGTGCCGGAGGATCGGCAGGTGTTTCCTGAGCACAGCGTCGAGGAAAACCTGGAGATCGCGGAACGCGAAGGGGTTGGGGGCCGCGAGTGGGATCGCGCGCGAGCCTTTGAGATATTCCCCATGCTGCAACCCTTGCGCACCCGCATGGCGGGCCGCCTTTCGGGTGGCGAACAGCAGATGCTGACCATTGCGCGCAGCCTGATGGGCAATCCGGCCGTGCTGCTGCTGGATGAGCCCTCGGAAGGGCTGGCGCCGCTCATCGTGCAGCAGATCGGCGAATTGATCCGCCGCCTGCGCAAGCTTGGCACCACGATCATCCTTGCCGAGCAGAACAGCCGTTTTTGCCTGGCGGTCGCCACGCGCGTCGCCGTAATCGACAAGGGTGCCGTGGTCTGGCGCGGTGATGTGACACAGTTCCGCGCCGCCCCCGAGGTGCAGGCGCTTTACCTCCAGGTCTGACGAGCGCGCTACGCACTTGACGCAAGGCGAGGCGATCAAACCATGTCGTAAAGCACGCTCAGAGGAGCCTTAGTTTGAGGCGCTCGACGCAGTCATCATCGGCGCGGGCTTTTCCGGCCTGTATCAACTCCATCTCCTGCGGGACAAGCTCGGCCTCAATGTCCGCGTGCTGGAAGCGGGCGAGGGGGTGGGCGGCACCTGGGACTGGAACCGCTATCCCGGGGCGCGCTGCGATTCCGAGAGCCATTCCTATTGGTACATGTTCTCCAAGGAGCTCCAGCAGGATTGGGAATGGTCCGAGCGCTATCCGCAGTAGCCCGAGATCATCCGCCATATGAATTTCGTGGCAAGTCGAAGCCATCCCAGGACCGGCTTTCGTCATAGGATTCTGAAGTCGCGTCGCTCCGATCCCCAACCTGGCCAAAGGGGTCGCTCGCCATGCATAGAATGCGCGCGGGGGGTACGTTGACACCGCGTGTACCGCACCCGGCTTTCTGGACACGGGATTGCACTATGCGGCGCGCCTGATGCACGTGTCGAGCCAGAGGGCGCGGGCGTCGAGCGGGCTGAGGTAACCGTTCTTCTCGATCAGCCAGTCGGTGTTGTAGCGGGCGG
>JBBRWI010000197.1:0-7274 GCA_038249305.1 Acetobacterales bacterium | reverse complement strand
TCGCTTTCGCCACGGTCCATGCGCCGCGCCTCGTCAGCGAATTGGCCACCGACGTAATCGCAGTTGCTTTCCACCTCCGCCCGCATCCGTTGCAGCAGCGCCACCACGCGGGCGGGCATCGGGCCTGCGGCGGCCACGTTGTGGGGGGCGTCGGTCGGCGTCGGCACCGGGGCCGGGGTTGGGGCCATCACCGGCTTCACCCGGCCCTTCTTCGGGATCGCCGGCGCCATCAACGCGCGAGCCACCTTGGCACTGCCGCAGTCAGGGCAATCGACCAGACCGGCGCCGGCCTGGCGGTCGAAGGACGCGCTGTCACGGAACCAGCCGTCGAAGGCATGGCCGGCATGGCAACGAAGTTGGTAGTGGATCATGCGGACCGGTCCTGGCGCACCATCATTGGGGCGTCATGTTGATGTAGTCGCATGGGCGCCCGATGTGCAGGGCCTCATCCGGTCAACAGTGCATCCAGCCGACCGGCCCGCTCCAGCGCCGCAAGGTCATCCGAACCGCCGACCGCGACGCCGCCGATGAAGACCTGCGGCACGGTGGTCTTGCCGCCTGAGCGCGCGATCGCGTCCCGCCGGTTCTGCGAACCGTGCGGCGCGTCCTTCTCCTGGAAGGTGACGCCCTTGCCAGCCAGCAACGCGCGGGCGCGGTCGCAGTAGGGGCAGAACATGGTGGTGTAGAGTTCGATCTCGGCCATGGCTCTACATTGCGGCGCCACCGCGGCCGGTCAAGCGGCGCCCGTGTCCTTGAGCACCCGCGCCGCGGCCAGGCCCGTAACGCGCAGGGCACCGGCCTCAAGCAGGGCGCGCGCACAGGCCGCCAGGGTGGCGCCCGAGGTCAGCACATCATCTACCACCACGATCCGCCGCCCGACGATGCGCGGCCGGGCGCCGCGCGCGATGCCGATCGCATCCTCCAGCAATTCGGCCCGCGCCGCGGCGCTGCGGTCGCCCAACGCCGGCGTCCGCCGTACTCGTTGCAGCAACCCCGGCGCCAGCGGCACCCCCGCCGCGCGGGCGATGCGCGCCGCGAGCAAGGCCGCCTGGTTGTAGCGCCGCGCACGCAGGCGGCTGGCATGCAGCGGCACCGGCACCACGAGGTCGGCTTCGGCCAACAGGTCGCGGCCGGCGATGGCCATGCGCGCGGCCAGCACCCGCGCGAGGTCCGGCCGGTCGGCGTGCTTGAACGGCAGGATCAGCCGCTTGGCGCCGTCGTCGTAGCGAAATGCGGCGCGGGCGGCGGCGTAGGGCGGCGGGTGCGCGACGCAAGCCTCGCATAGCGCGGTGCCGGACGGGTCCATCCCCCCGGCCTCGCCCAGGTGGCGGAAGGGAATGCCGCAGCGCTCGCACAGTGGGGCGCCGATCGGCGTCAGGTCGCGAACGCAGGTGCCGCAGAGCAGCCCTTGCGTCGCCACCGGTTCATCGCAGGCGGCACAATGCGGCGGCAGCAGGCTGTCCAGCACGGCCAGGCCGAAGCCGCGCAGCCCGCCCGAAAGCCGCGCAGAAAAACCCTTCACCAGGCGCCGAAGGGCGCGTCGCCGTCGCGGGCGACCTGCGCCGGCAGATCGACCTCCCACCCCAGATAGGCGCGCATCGCCTCCGCCTGGCCGACATTGCGGTCGTAGGGGCGCAGGTAGGCATCGGCGCAATCGGCGTCGGCGGGGCTCTGGCGGTCGGCGACCAGCGGCAGCCCGGCAGCGGCGGGGCCGCCCGGCAGCACACGCACGCGCATGCCCGGGAACAGCGCCGCCAGTTCCGGCACCGCCAGATGGGCGGCGGCATCGGGATCGCCCACCACCACCAGGTCGCGCAACACCGATCCCGCATGCTGCGCCCGGATGCGGTCCAGCCGTCCGCGCAGCCCCCAGGCGGCGCCGGGGATGGCGCCGGCGCGAAAGGCCAGGCTGCGGGTCAGTTGCACGGTCAGCACCGCGCCCGACGCGTGCAGCGCGCGGAAATCCTGCAACGCGATCGTTGGCTGCAAGGGGGCGGCGATCTTCTCGGGCCCGGTCAGCAGCGGGGCGGCGGCCAGGGCGCCATCCAGCACCCAGACCTCCCACCCGCCCAGGCGCCGCAGCCAGGCCGCCGTCATCCGCGCCCGCACCCCGTCGTCATCGACCAGCAGCAGGCGGGCATGGCGCACCGCGACCCAGCGGTCGGTCGCCTGCACCAATTGTCCGCCGGGCGCCGAGCGGCTGCCGGGCAGGTGCCCCGCCGCGTATTCAGCCGGTTCCCGCACGTCCAGCAGATAGGTGCTGCCGGTGTGCAGGCGCGCAAGATCGGCCGCCCCGCCAATCCGCACACCGGTTCGTGCGGCAAAGGCCGCTGCGGCGGCGAGGCTGTCGGCGACCCCGGGCGGCGGGCCGGGCGGGAAGCGTTCGGTGCGGCCGTGGTCGGAGAAATACCCGGCCAGTTCCCAGCCCATGGTGCCATCGCGCAGCGCCACCACCCGGTTCGCCACCCCCGCCTGGCGCAGGCTTTCGGCGCCGAGTATCGAGCGCGTGCGCCCGGCGCAATTCACCACGATGACCGCCTCGGGCGGGATGTTCAGCCCCGGCAGGCGATAGAGCAATTCCCCGCCGGGTACATTGATGCCGCCCGGAATCGACATGGCGTGGAACTCGTCGAAGGGGCGGCTATCCAGAATCACCAGGGGCGCGCCATCGGCCCGCATCCCGGCCAGGGTTTCCGGCGCGATGTGGGGCGTGCCGTCGTGGTGCTCGACCCATTCGCCGAAGGCCTTGGAGGGCACGTTGACGCCGGAGAACACCTCGTGGCCCGCCGCTGCCCAGGCCGGGGTGCCGCCGGCCAGGAGTGCGACGTCGGTCGCGCCGATACCTTCCAGCACGGCGACCAGGCGTTCCGCCTCGCCCTGCCCGCCGTCGCAGACCACGATGCGGGTGGACAGGTCGGGCAGCAGCGCGGGGGCGCGCCATTCCGCCTGCGACAGCGGGCAGGGCACCGCCCAGAACAGGTGCGCGGCGCCAAACAGCCCTTCCTCGCGCGCATCCAGGATGGCCAATTCACAGCCATCCGCGATCCAGCCCTTCAGTGTCGCGGGACCGATCCTTACCGCCATTTAGCGGCCCGCCGGCGGCTTGGCCAAGGGCTGCAGATAGGCCGCGTTGTATGGCTTCACCGTCTCTGCCTGCATGTCGTAGCCGAGGCGGTGGTCGAGCTTTTCCAGCGCCAGCCCATACATGTGCAGGTGCCGCGTCGGCCGGTCGCCGGTGGTGTTGATGCTGTGTATGTCGTCCGGCATCAGCGCGATGCCGCGGCCGGGTTCGACCATGATCTCCTCCCGCAGGCGCAGGATGGCGCGGCCGGGGATCGCGCCATCGTCGGTGCGGGAATAGACGCGGTTCAGTTCCTGACCATCGACCGCCACGACCACGGCCCAGGTGGTGTGGTCGTGTGGCCTGGTCTCATTGCCGGGGTTCAGCGCGTTCAGGTACATCGCGAAGCGGCCGTCCGGGTCCTCGCTCAACAGATACCGTTGCGCGCCCTTTTCGCCCGGCGGCGGGGGCGGAAAATCGGCGCTGGAAAAAAGCGCCTCGTGTGCGGCCAGGGCCAGCATTTCGGTGCGGATGGCGGTCAGCGCGGGGCGGGTTACGCCCTGGGCGGCCTCGATCGCACGGATGCGGGCGATGGTCTCGGCGACGGCGGTGGTGCGTTCGGCCATAATGTCGGTGCTGGACATGGCAGTCTCCTTGGAGGGCATTCTACGCCCGGATCGGCCCGCACCGAAACAGCAGGGACGGGATGGCAGCGGTGCGTGGCCGTGCCACATCTGGCGGCGATGGACGCAGCGCATGGCCCCTTCGATCGCAGCCTGCTCGCCCGCCGCCGGGCGCGGGCGGTGCGCAGCGTGCATCGCGTGGCGCCGCTGCTCGATGCCGCAGCGCTGTTGTTGCTGGACCGGCTGGACGACACAACGCGGCGGTTTGATACGGCGCTGGACATCGGCGGGCGGGGCGCGGTGGCGCCGCTGCTCGCGGCGCGCGGCATCGGATTTGTCGTGTCGGCCGACCTCGCACCCGGCATGGCGGCCCGGGCCGGCGGCGTCGCGGTCGCGCTGGATGAGGAATGGCTGCCCTTTGCCGCGGGGGCCTTCGACCTTGTGGTGGCCAGCCTGTCGCTGCACATGGTCAACGACCTGCCGGGGGCGCTGCTGCAGATCCGCCGCGTGCTGCGCCCGGATGGGCTGTTCCTGGCCACCCTGCCGGGCTTTGGCACCCTGCAGCCGCTGCGCGAGGCGCTGACCGCCGTGGAGTCCGACCTGCGCGGCGGCGCCGCCCCGCGCGTCGCGCCCTATCCCACCTTGCAGGATGCGGCGGCGCTGTTGCAGCGGGCCGGCTTCGCCCTGCCGGTGGCGGACCTGGACCGGCTGGAGGTCGCCTGGCGCACGCCGCTCGGGCTGATCGACGACCTGCGGGCGGCGGGCGAACAGGCGGCCCTGGTCGCGCGCGACCGGCGCACCCCGCCGCGCGCGCTGTTCGCGCAGGCTTTGGCGAGGCTCGCCGGAGACGGCGGCCCGATCGCGGCGCCGCTGCCGCTGCTGGTGTTGACCGGCTGGGCGCCGGGGCCTGACCAACCCAAGGCCGCACGGCCCGGCAGTGCGACGGCAAGGCTGGCCGATGCGCTGGGGGTGGAGGAGCGTAGTGGCGGCGAGAGCACCGCCCCCGGCCCCCGGCGCGCCTGACGCGCGGTGGTGGGGCTTCTCGGCGCTTGCCCTATCCCCGCCAAGGTCGCATCTAGGGCCTTGCAAGGAGCACCGATGGACCAGGCCGGGGCGGAAAACCGCCGCATCATCCAGCACCCTCCCGAGGATTTCGCGGGCATGCGCGCGGCCGGACGCCTGGCCGCCGAATGCCTCGATATGATCGCGCCGCATGTCGTGCCCGGTGTCACCACCGATCGCATCGACCTGCTGTGCCACCAGTTCGCGCTCGACCACGGCGCGGTGCCGGCGACGCTCGGCTATCGCGGTTACACCAAATCCTGCTGCACCAGCATCAACCACGTCGTCTGCCATGGCATTCCGGGCGACCGCGCTTTGCTGGACGGCGACATCGTGAACATCGACGTGACCGTCATCCTCGATGGCTGGCACGGCGACACGTCGCGCATGTATGCGGCCGGCGCGCCGAACACCCGGGCACGGCTGCTGATGGACGTCACCTATGATGCCATGATGAAGGGCATCGCCGCGATCCGCCCCGGCGCGCATCTGGGCGATGTCGGCTTCGCCATCCAGGCCTATGTCGAGCGCAATCGGTTTTCGGTGGTGCGCGATTTCTGCGGCCATGGCATCGGGCGGTCGTTCCACGCGCCGCCCAACGTGCTGCACTTCGGCAAAAAGGGCGACGGGCCGGAACTCAAGCCGGGTATGTTCTTCACCGTCGAACCGATGGTCAATGCCGGGCGGCCGGAGGTGAAGATCCTCGACGATGGCTGGACCGCGGTGACGCGCGACCGCAGCCTGTCGGCGCAATATGAACACATGGTCGGCGTGACCGAGGACGGGGTCGAGATCTTCACCCTGTCGCCCGGCGGGCAGCACAAATACCCCTATGCGGTGGAGCGCCCGGTGGGCTGAGGTGCGGGTAAGCGGGCGATGGTGGGCGCGACAGGGATTGAACCTGTGACCCTTCGCGTGTGAAGCGAATGCTCTACCGCTGAGCTACGCGCCCGCCGATTGCACGGAAGCGGCGTGATAAGGGGGCGGCGCCCTGGGTGCAAGTCCCCACCGCCGCATTGACGCCGGGCGACGGGCGCACAAGCCTAGCCCGCATGACCACAGACCTCTGGCGCCTCGGCGCCACCGATACCGCAGCCCTGATCCGCAGCCGCCGCACCAGCGCCGTGGAGGTCACCCGCAGCGCGCTGGCCCGGCTGGACGCGGCCAACCCCGCGATCAACGCGGTGGTGCAATGCATGCCCGAACAGGCGCTGGCCGCGGCGGCGGCGGTCGATGCGGCTTTCGCCCGCGGGGAGGACCCGGCGCCGCTCGCCGGCGTGCCGATCACGGTCAAGACCAACGTGGACCAGGCGGGTTTTGCCACCAGCAACGGCTTGCGGCTGCAAAAGGACATGGTCGCGCAGCAGGACAGCCCGGTGGTCGCCAACCTCAAGCGCGCCGGGGCGGTGGTGATCGGGCGGACCAATACGCCGGCCTTTTCGCTGCGCTGGTTTACCCGCAACAGCCTGCATGGCACGACGAAGAACCCGCGCAATCCGGCGCTGACGCCGGGGGGATCGTCCGGGGGCGCGGCGGCGGCGCTGGCGGCCGGGATCGGGGCGCTGGCGCATGGCACGGACATCGGTGGATCGGTGCGCTACCCGGCCTATGCCTGCGGGGTGCATGGGCTGCGGCCGGGCCTGGGGCGGGTGCCGGCGGTGAACCAGTCGAGCCCGGACCGGCTGATCGGGGCGCAGTTGATGGCGGTATCGGGGCCGCTGGCGCGCAGCATTGCCGACCTTCGGCTGGGCCTCGCCGCCATGGCCGAGCCCGATGCGCGCGACCCCTGGTGGTCGCCGGGGGTGGTCGGCGACCAGCCGAAACGCGCCGCCCTGTGCGTGCGGCCCGAGGGGCTGGCGACCGCGCCCACGGTCGAGGCCGCCCTGCGCGCCACCGCCGTAGCGTTGCAGGATGCCGGCTGGACCATCGTCGAGACCGCCATCCCGCCCTTGCGCGAACCCGCCCGGTTGCAGGCCCTGCTCTGGCTGGCGGAAACCAGGCGCGGCATGAGTGCCGCCGTGGCGAAGGAGGCCGATCCCGATGCCTGCTTCGTCTATGCCCAGATGGAGCGGCTGTGTCCGGCGCCGGATTTTGGCGCCTTCCAGGATGCCTTGCAGGCGCGGCTGGGGTTCTGCCGCGCATGGTCGCTGTTCCTCGAACGCTACCCCGTGGCGATCATGCCGATCAGCGCCGAGCCGCCGTTTCCCGACCAATTGGACGTGCAATCGCCCGAAGCCTTCGACCGGGTGATCGAGGCGCAACTGACGCAGGTCGGCCTGCCGCTGATGGGGCTGCCGGGGCTTACCGTTGCGACCGCCTGGGGGGATGCCCCCATGGGGGTGCAACTTGTGGCCGCGCGCGGGCGGGAGGCGGTGCTGCTGGATGCTGGTGCGACGATCGAGGCGGCTTTCGGTTCACCAGACATCGCCGGCTCATCATTGGGTGGCTAAAGGCTCAGCCGCCTACGCAAGGACACGCCGGATGCGAAAAGCGCAGACGCACCCGCCATCGCCGGCGGCATGGGCCCC
>JBBRWI010000196.1:0-7278 GCA_038249305.1 Acetobacterales bacterium | reverse complement strand
GCCGTCGGGCATGGCGCCCAGCGCCGCGCGCATCTGCGCCTCGCTCATGTCCAGCAGCCGTGCCTGCGCTTCGATCAGTGTCGCGGCGCCGAAACGCCGGGCCAGGCGGGTGATGGCGGCGGCACCGACCGACAGGCTGGCAAGTTGGGATTGCAGATCGCCCAGCATCAGATCCGGCTTGCGGACATTGGCGCCCAGCATGCGCCAGACCCCCTCGTTCAGACGCCCGCCCTCGATCAACTTCATCGGCGGGATGCGGCAACCTTCCTGGAACAGTTCCGTCGCGGTCGCGGCGTAGGAACCGGGCGCCATGCCGCCGACATCTATGTGATGCGCCAGCGCGCCGACGTAGGCAACGCGCCGGCCGTCGAAGAAGACCGGGCGGAACACCAGGATGTCGTTGAGGTGCTGCCCGCCCGAGTAGGGATCATTGGTGCAGACCACGTCATCCTCGGCCCAGTCCTCGGCCGCGACATGGTGTTCCAGCAGTGCGCGCAGGGCGTGGCCCATGCTGTTCAGGTGCTGCGGAATGCGGGCCGATTGCGCGACGTTGAAGCCTTCCGCGTCAAACACCGCGGTCGAGTAGTCCAAAAGTTCGCGCACGATGGTGCTTCGGCTGGTGCGCCAGATGGTGACGTCCATCTCCGCCGCGGCGGCTGACAGCGCGTTGCGGATGATCTCGATGTCGATCGGGTTCATGCCACGTTGCCTTTCGTCGCAACCAGTGCTCCGGCGGCGCCGGGGCGGGCTGTCCAGCCCGGGCCGATCCAATGGGTGGAGAAGGCTTCCTCGATGATGGCGGGGCCGGCGATGAGGGCGGGCAGCGCGTCACGCCGCCAGACCGGCACTTCGGCCCAGGCGCCGGCGGTGAAGCAGCGGCGGGTCAGGGGCTCGGGTGCGGCCATGGTGGCGGAGGCCGCGCGTTCCTCGGGCTTCTGCAACCGGCCGGTGGCGGTGGCGCGCAGAGTCACGATCTCCACCGCATCGCCTTCATTCGCGTAGGAGAATCGCTGGCGGTGCGTCGCGTGGAAGGCGGCGACCAGGCCCGTAAGGTCGGTGCCCGCGGACCAGGGGATCAGCAGTTCAAAAGCCTGGCCGCGATAGCGCATGTCGGCGGCCAGCCCGATGGCGCGGTCGGCGGGTGGGATGCCATCGGCCGCGAGCGCCGCATTGGCCTGGGCGCGGAGCGATGCGACGGCGGCGTTGATCGCGGGCAGGCTGGCTGCGGTCGCCGATACCAGCCGCGCGCGGGAAAAATCCTGCATCAGGTCGCTGTACAGGATGCCGAAGGCTGACAGCGTGCCGGGTTCGGCGGGGAAGACGACTTCGGTGATGCCCATTTCCTCGGCGACCTCGATCGCGTGGAGCCCACCGGCGCCACCAAAGGTCAGCAAGGTGAAGGCGCGCGGGTCCAGCCCCTTTTCGAACAGCGACAGGCGGACGGCGGCGGCCAGGGTCGCATTGACCACGGCCAGCACGCCGGCGGCGGCGGCCTCGGCGCCCAACCCCAACGGGGCGCCGACCCGCGTCTGCATCGCGGCGCGCGCCGCGTTCAGGTCGAGCGCCATCGCCCCGCCCAGGAAAAAGGCGGGATCGAGCCGCCCGAGCACCAGGTTCGCATCCGTGACGGTCGGCTCGGTGCCGCCGCGCCCATAGGCCACGGGGCCGGGCCTGCTGCCCGCGCTGCGTGGCCCGACCGCCAATCGGCCGCCGGCATCCACCGCGGCGATACTGCCACCGCCGGCGCCGATGGTCCGCATTTCCACCATTGGCAGGCGCACCGGCAACCGGTCGATTTCGCCCTGGGTGACGATGCCGACCCGGCCGCCCTGCACGACCGACACATCGTAGGAGGTGCCACCCATGTCGACCGCGACCATGTCTGGCCTTGCCATAAGCCCGGCCAACCGGCCGGCTGCCAGGGCACCGCCCGATGGGCCGGACAGCAGAAGCCGTGCCGGTTGCGATGCCGCGGTCGCCAGCGAGCACACCCCGCCGTTGGACTGCACCATATAGACGCTGGGGGTGAACCCCGCCTCGGCCAGCCGCGCCGCAAGCCGGTCAAGGTAGGTCTTCACGACCGGCACCAGCAGCGCGTTCAGCACCGTGGTGCTGGTGCGTTCATATTCGCGCATTTCGGGCGAGACGTCGGATGACAGCGACACCGCGAGATCCGGCCTGGCCGCGGCGATCAGCGCGGCCAGGCGCCGTTCATGCGCAGGGTTGGCATAGGCATGCAGCAGGCAGATCGCGACGGCCTGGGCATCGCCCAGCTGCGCCAGGATCGCGGGCAGGGCGGCTTCGTCCAACGGCATTTCCACGCTGCCATCCGCGCGCAGCCTTTCGGCGACGCCAAAGCGCTGGTCGCGCGCGATCAGCGTGGGGAAGGCAGCCGGCGTCAGGCCGTAGATGTCGCGCCGGGCGTGGCGGCCAATCTCCAGCACGTCCTCGAACCCCGCCGTCGTGATCAGGCGGCCGCGCGCCAATTTGCGTTCCAGCACCGCATTGGTCGCGATGGTGGTGCCATGCAGCAACAGGCCGATGTCGGTCAACGCGAAACCGAAGCGCGCCGCGGCCTCGGTGATGCCGCGCAGCAGGCCGACGGAGGGATCCTCCGGTGTCGTCGGAGTCTTCCAGGCGCGCGGGACCGGATCGCGCGCATCGAGCAGCATCAGGTCGGTGAAGGTGCCGCCGATATCGATGGCGATGCGTACGGGGGGGAGACTGGCCATGCCCCATCCTGACACGGGCTGGCCGGGCGGAAAGACCCGCCCCGGCACGACTGGGCCCACCCGCGACGCATGTGCCGCGCGGGTGGGCAGGTTGGTGGTGTCAGTCGCAGTTCGCGGGCGCCGGACGATCGGCTTCGCCGATCAGGTTCGGGGTGAAGGGCTCGGCGGCCTCGGTATCCACGGCCAGCAGGATCGCGCGGGTATCCTGCGCGCCGGGCACCATCATCCGGCGCAGGTTCGGCGCGGTTGGGATGGGGCGGTCGTCCAGGAAAAAGTGGCTGTCGCCGTTGATCAACAACACAGGCTTGGCGAAGGCGCGGGCGCCGGCGCCGATCGCTGCGACCGTGTCGTCGTAGCCTGAGCCGTAGCCACGGCCGCAACGTTCACGCCAGAACATGTCCGCCTGGATGCCGATGACCACGGCCGGGGCATTGGCCTCCCGCGCGCGCGTGAAAGCCGCGGCGATCCATGCCATGTTGGCGGCGTTGCGGGCGGTGTATTCCGCGGCGGCGGTGGCCGGCGGCACGATCGCAGGCGTTTCCCCCGCAACCGTCGGTCGGTTGTTGTTGCTGCCCGGCACATGCGCCGTGACGAAGATCACGCCGCCCTGCTCCCAACGGGCGTTTTCAACATAAAGCGCCATGGCCGGGTCGGTGTCGGCCTGGCGCGTCAGGCGCATCGGCCGGCGGCCAAGGCTCATGGCGTCCGGGAAGAAGCGCGCGCGCAACAGGGCCAGGCGCTCGTTCTGGTCGAAGCGGCCGGCGCGGGTCTGCCAGCAGTCGGTCCATTCATTGTCGCCGGGGGTGTAGATCAGCGGGTTGGCGGCCAGGGTCATCCAGGCAAACGCGCGAAGCACGCGTTCGTCGGAACAGATTTCCGACCCCCCCTTGGTGTCGCCCACGAAGATGCTGAAGACTGGCTGTGCGCGGTTGATCGCGCCCATCAGGCGGGCCACACGGCCTTCCTCATCGGGGCAGAGGTTGGGCGTGGCGGGGCTGCAATAGGGCATGTCGCCAAAAGCGACGAAGGAGAAGCGTTCGGCCCGGGCTGGGGCGGCCGCCAGGACAGCCAGGCAAAGCAGGGTAAGGAGGCGCATGTTGGGGTTCCTTTCGATCCATTCACCATACCACGTGACGCCGCCTTGTGCGTGACAGCATGGTTGCGGTCTGCCCCGGTCCCGGCTACCGCCCAGCCGTGCTGCTGCAAACCTCCGATTTCGACTTCTGCCTTCCTGACCGGCTGATCGCCCGGGAACCCGCCCGGCCGCGGGATGCCGCGCGTCTGCTGGTGGTTGGCGCCGATGGCCTGGCGGACCGACGGATGCTGGACCTACCGGGGTTGCTGGAACCCGGCGATGTGCTGGTGGTCAATGATACCCGCGTCATCCCGGCGCGCCTGACGGCCAGGCGGGGTGAGGCACGGGTGGAAGTCTTGCTGAACCGAAACGAAGGCGGCGGCATCTGGCACGCGCTGGTGAAGAACGCCCGCCGGTTGCACGCCGGCGACACCATCCGGATCGAGGGGGCGGAGGATTGCACGGCCCGGGTGCTGGAAGCGCCCGAGGACGGTGCCGTGCGGCTCGACTTCGGCCCGGACCAGGCGGCACTGGCCCGCGCACTGGATATGGCCGGGGAGATACCCCTGCCGCCCTATATCCCCCGGCCCGACGGCCCGACGCCCCGGGATGCCGACGACTACCAGACGATCTTTGCCCGAAGCCCCGGCGCCGTCGCGGCCCCCACCGCCAGCCTGCATTTCTCCGAACGATTGCTGGCGGCGCTGGATGCGCGCGGCGTCGTCCGCGCCACCGTGACGCTGCATGTTGGCGCCGGCACCTTCCTGCCGTTGCGGGCCGAAAACCCGCGCGAGCATCGCATCCATGCCGAATGGGGCGAGATCACGCCCGAGGCCGCCGCGACCATCAACGCCGCCCGGCGCGTCATTGCTGTCGGCACCACCGCGTTGCGGCTGATCGAAACCGCCGCCTGCGACGGCGGCGGCGTGGCGCCCTTCCGGGGGCTGACCGACATCTACATTCTGCCCGGCTTCCGCTTTCGCGTGGCCGATGGCTTGATGACCAACTTCCATTTGCCGAAATCGACCCTGTTCATGCTCGTCTGCGCCTTTGCCGGGCAGGCTGCGATGCACGCGGCCTATGCCCACGCGATCGCGGAAGACTATCGCTTTTATTCCTATGGCGACGGCAGCCTGCTGTGGCGGGCATGACCCTGCACTGGACCCGGACCGCCCGCGATGGCGCCGCCCGCGCCGGCACCCTGCACACCGCGCATGGGATGGTGGAAACCCCGGTCTTCATGCCCGTTGGCACGGCCGGTACGGTCAAGGCGATGACTGCGGACTCGGTCCGCGCGACGGGCGCCCGCATGATCCTGGGCAATACCTACCACCTGATGCTGCGGCCCGGTGCGGAACGGGTCGCGCGGCTTGGTGGGTTGCATCGGCTGGCCGATTGGCACGGACCGATCCTGACTGATTCGGGCGGGTTCCAGGTCATGTCGCTGGCCGGGCTGCGGCAGATGGACGCCGATGGCGTGACCTTCCAAAGCCATCTGGACGGCAGCAAGCACCGCCTGACGCCGGAACGCAGCGTCGAGATCCAGCACCTGCTCGGCGCCGATGTGACGATGTGCTTCGACGAATGCACACCCCATCCGGCGACCCAGGCGCAAACTGCCGACTCAATGCGCCTGTCCATGGCCTGGGCCGCCCGCTGCCGCGCGGCCTTCGTGCCGCGGGCGGGCCATGGACTGTTCGGCATCGTCCAGGGCGGGGTGTTCAACGATCTGCGGGCCGAAAGCGTCGCCGCCCTGACCGCCATCGGCTTCGAGGGCTATGCCATCGGCGGCCTGGCGGTGGGGGAGGGGCAGGCGGAAATGTTCCGCGTGCTGGACGCGACGGTGCCGCTGCTGCTTGAGGAAAGCCCGCGCTACCTGATGGGCGTCGGCACGCCGGATGATTTGGTTGGTGCCGTGCTGCGCGGCGTTGACATGTTCGACTGCGTGCTGCCGACGCGATCGGGCCGCACGGCGCGGGCCTATACCAGCCGCGGCGTGTTGAACCTGCGCAACGCGCGGCACGCCGAGGATCTGTCGCCGCTGGACCCCGATTGCCCCTGCCCCGCCTGCCAAAACCATTCCCGTGCCTATATCCATCATCTGATCCGCGCCGACGAGATTCTGGGCCCCATGCTGCTGACCTGGCACAATATCCAATACTACCAGACCCTGATGGGGCGGCTGCGCGTCGCAATCCTGGACGGGCGCCTGGACGCTGAAGCCGCCGCGATCCGCGCGGGCTGGCAGGAAAGATCCGTCGCATGAGCACACCGACCGACACCCGCGGCCTGACCCAGCTGGGCGCGCTTTCCGCCATGCCCGCCAATCCCGATGTGCCGGTGCTGGAGCGGGTGCCCAACCCGCATCCCGGGCTGCATTACGTGGTCCGCTTCGTGGCGCCCGAGTTCACCAGCCTCTGCCCGCTGACCGGCCAGCCGGATTTCGCGCATATGGTGTTGGACTACATTCCCGCCGATTGGCTGGTGGAAAGCAAAAGCCTGAAGCTGCACCTGTCGTCCTTCCGCAACCATGGGTCCTTCCACGAGGCCTGCACCCTCGACATCGCGCGCCGCGTTGGTGCGTTGCTGAGCCCGGTCTGGCTGCGCATCGGGGCCTATTGGTATCCGCGCGGGGGTATGCCGATCGACGTGTTCTGGCAGTCCGGCACGCCGCCCGAAGGGGCCTGGATTCCCGACCAGGGCGTGGCGCCGTATCGTGGGCGCGGCTGACGCCATCAGGGCCGAGGCGCAGCGCCTCGGGTTCGATGCGGTCGGCTTCGCCCGCGCGTCGCTGGCGCCGGACGTGCGCGCGCGGCTGGCGGATTTTCTGGCCGCCGGGATGCATGGGCAGATGGGCTGGCTGGAAGAGCGCGCCGACCAGCGCGCGCAGCCGCGCATCTTGTGGCCGGAGGCAGTGTCGGTCGTCAGCCTGGGGCTGAACTACGGCCCCGCCTCTGATCCGCTGGAAAACCTGGATCGTCGCGACCGCGCGACCATCAGCGTCTATGCCCAGAACCGCGACTACCATGATGTGGTCAAGTCGCGGCTGAAGGCGCTGGCGCGATGGATGGTCGGGCAGTTTCCCGGCGTGGGGGTAAAGGTTTTTGTGGATACGGCCCCCGTCGCCGAAAAGCCGCTGGCGCAGGCCGCCGGGATCGGCTGGCAGGGCAAACACACCAACCTGGTCAGCCGCGAACACGGATCGTGGCTGTTCCTGGGTGAGATCTTTTGTACCCTGGACCTGGCCCCGGATGAGGCGGAGGCCGATCACTGCGGTTCCTGTGCGCGCTGCCTCGATGTGTGCCCGACCAAGGCCTTTCCTGCGCCGTACCAATTGGATGCGCGGCGCTGCATTTCCTATCTGACCATCGAACATCGCGGCCCGATTCCGGAGGAGTTCCGGGTCGCGATCGGCAATCGCATCTATGGCTGCGACGATTGCCTCGCGGTCTGCCCCTGGAACAAGTTTGC
>JBBRWI010000195.1:0-7282 GCA_038249305.1 Acetobacterales bacterium | reverse complement strand
AGCCCGGTCGAGCGCTTGATATTGTGTACGAGCGGGCATAAAAACGCTCCATGGTCAGCCAGGGCAGCCCGATCCACGCAAGCGCACCGGGTCGCCCGCGCGGCTTCGACGAAACCAGAGCGCTCGAGCGCGCGATGGACGTTTTTTGGACCAAAGGCTACCCGGCACGAACTACCCCGACCTGGAAGCAGCCACCGGCCTGCACCGCCAGAGCCTGCGTTATGCGTTCGGCGACAAGGCTGGCCTCTTCCGCCGCGCCGTGGAGCATTATGCTGGCGGCAAACTGGATGTCGTGGTCGCGCTGCTGCGCCGTCCGGGCAACGCGGTCGGAAACATCCGGGCTGTGTTCGACCTCTGGGCGTTCGACGCCCGCGTAACAGGCCGCGGCTGCCTCATGGTGAATAGCCTGGCCGAGTTCGGCGAGGCGCAGGGCGCGGCCCGGCCGGCCCTCATTGCGGCCAATCGGCGCCTGCTCGACAGCTTCTCCGACGCCTTCCGTGCCGCGCAGGCCGAGGGTGCTTTGCGCGCCGATCTGGACCCCGCAATTCTGGCTGCGCAGGCCGTCGGGCTTGGGGACGGCCTGATGCTACACGCTCGCGCCGGGGGTCTTGGTCCCGATCCCACCGCCGTCCTTCAATGCTTCCTTTTCATGGCACGCGCCCCTCCGCCGCCCAACGGCTGAGCACCGCTGCGCGCTCATCCCCGACCGTTTTATGCCCAATCATGCATGGTATGCGGAGACCAAAGTATGACCGCATGGCTCTATCTGGCACTCGCTGCCGTGTTCGAGGTGACGTTTGCGATGAGTATGAAGTACTCCGAAGGCTTCACACGTCTCCTGCCTACCGTGGTCACCGCCGTCGCGGTGGTGGCCGGCATCACCTTCCTGACCCTCGCCATGCGGACGCTACCGGTCTCGGTCGCCTATCCTATCTGGACCGCGGTTGGCACATTGGGGACGGTGGCGCTGGGCTACCTATTCCTGGGCGAAGCGCTCACGCCGTTGAAGATCGCCTCAGTCATCCTCATCGTCCTCGGCGTCGCCGGCCTGAAAGTTGCCGCAGCCTGATGGGCGATGGTTCTGCCACGGGAAGCGCGTAACCTCGATGGACCAGCGGGCGAAGTGCTCGGCAACTGGTCTGTGGACTGGTAGCGTCGCCACCAGTCAGGGCGCGGCAAGGCCACAGCGCATCAGCCGCGGCCCGAACAACGACGCAAGCCCGGCCACGATCAGCACCGACATCCCGTGCCAAACAAGGACCATGAACGCCGCATCCATGTCATGAACAAAGCTCAACCCGACGCTTGCGAGCGCCGCGGCGGACAGCCCGCCGAGCGCTGCCACCGGCCCCGCGCGCAGCCAGGCCGCATGGCGGGCAAGCCAGAGCATCGCGACCGTCAGCGGCACGCCGAGGCCGGCGATGAACGCGAGGCACGGCAGGCTCAAGCCGATCCGCAGCGCCTCCGGCCCCAACCGCGCCAACTCCTCCAGACACCCCCCGCCCATGGTCGCGAGCCAGGCGACCGCCGCCGGGATGGGGAGCAGCGCCCAACGCCCGCTCCGCTCCGGCAGGGCCAATTGGAAGGCCGCGACGGCCGCCAGGAGGCCGGTGGCGAGGGCGCCGGCGATCTGCAGCAGGTCGAAGCCCCCGGCGAGGCGCGCTGCCAGGTCCTCGCGCAGCCCGAAGACCAGCACCGCGAGCGCGATGACGACCGCCACGAAGGCGAGCCAGGCCGTGGTCGCTGCGATGGGGTTCCGGGCCGGCTTCACCGGGCGCAGATCGGCTGCAAGCTGCCGGATGAGGTCTTCGTTTCGCATGCTCATATCATTCTTCCGGGCCGAAGCGTCGCCGCAATGCATGCAGCGCGCGATGGGTGGCGACCTTCAGGGCGCCCGCGGTCATGCCGGAAACCCGGCTGGCCTCGGCCAGCGAAAGATCCTGCATCTTCGTCAGACCGAGCGCGGTACGCTGGGACATCGGCAAGGCCTCGATCGCGCGCCGCAACTTCGCTGCGGCGCGGTGGGCGTCCAACTCGGTCTCGACGCCAGGCGCGTCCGAGGCGATCTCCCCCGCCGCGTCCTCCGGCATTTCGCGCCGCGCCCGGCGGCTGCGCGCCCGGATCCGATCCAATGCCCGCCGCTCGGCGATGGCGACCAGCCAGGGGCGGAAAGGCCTCGTCGGATTGTAGCTGTCCCGCGCCCGGTGGATCGTCAGCAGCGTGTCCTGCACGGCATCCTCGGCGTCGGTCGCATCGCGCAGGCGCGCCCGGCAGATCGTCCGCAGCAGCGGCAGGCATTCGCGCAGCAACGCTTCATACGCGCGCGCGTCGCCGGCCTGCGCGGCCGCCATCATCCGGGACCAGCGCAGGTCGCGCGCATCGCGCCCCTCGCCGAGGATGGTGTCCGGCGCGGTCAGGGGCCGCGGTGCCTCGAAGCAGGTTGCTGCACGCCCATCTGACATCCGCGGGCCTTCCCAAGCGTGAAAACCGGATCTCAGCCGAACCAAGTCATCATCGGCTCAGCGCTATTCGCCGGGGCACGCGCCAAGGTTACGCGCGGCACTGCCGTCGGCCGCCCAGCCATCGTCCTACAGCAGCCGCGCGTTGTGCGTGCGCCGGCGCACCATCGCCAGAAAATCGGCACGCCTGCGATGACCCCGACGGCGCCGAGGCAAGCAGCTTTCTTCGATGGCGGTGTCATCGGCCGCGCGCGTCGTTCAGATCCCAGTCATAGCGAAAGCCGCGGATCGCCGGCGCGGCGCGGATGGCGACAGCCTTGGCCGGCGCGGCATAGCGCAGCACATGCGGCACCACCCCGCCGTCGGTTGCGAAATCCTCGGCAAACCAGTTGTAGATCGAGGAGAGCCGCAGCCCCTCGGGCCCCGCCGCCACGCCCCGTTCGTGCGCGATGAAACCGGCGGCGGCAGCGTCCAGCACCGTCTCCATCGTGGCGCTGTCGAGCGCCTCGGCCGGCATGTCCGGGCAGCCGAGGGACGCGCAATTCAGCACGTAATGGACGCGCGGATCGCGCCAGATCGGCCGCAGGATGCGGTGCTCGATATCGCTGAGTGTCACTGCCTCGTTGGCAATGGTAACCAGATGCGCATCCCACGGCCCGCGCAGCAACAGCCCGCCCGAAAAGTTGAGGTCGCGGATGCTGCGCACCGGATAGCCGCCGAGGACGGTGCGCACCGTCAGGCCGTTGTAGAGGTTGACCCAATAGGCGAATTGCTCCGCCCGGTTCAGCTGCGCGACCGGGGCGCCAGCGAGGCTGCCGAGCCAGGCCTCCAGCAGCGCGCGGTCGGCCGGCGTGACGGCGGCGTAGTCCAGCCGGGCGATGCCATCGGCCCCGACCCGCCGGTAGCGCAGGAGGAACCGGGTCCAGGCGCCATGATCGAGCCGCGTGGTGGCGCCCGGGTCATGCGCCACCCAGCGCTCCCAGAGCCGGGCGCGGGGGGCGAACCAGGCTTCGAGACCCTGGGCGCGGGCCGACGGCGCGGCCAGGGACGCGACCAGTGGCGCGACCAGGGCGCTGGCCCCGATGAACAGGCGTCGGCGGTGCATGGCAGGGGTCTCCGTTGCAGGGTGTCGGGTCAGGCCAGGCCGAGCAGGGCGCGCTTCAGCGCCTCGGTCGGTGGGGCAGTGCCGAGCCAGGTGGCGAGCAGCTCGCGCGCCGCCCCCGCCCCCGGCAGCCAGCCATCCTGCCGGCCGGGGCCAGCCAGCCGGGCGCCGGCCGCACTGCCGGCGTATTCCTCCGCGGCGCCGGGTTCGGCCGCCTGGGCCCAGCCGAGCAGCGCGGCCGGCGCCGGCTGGGCGTTATTCGCGGCATAGGCCTGCCGCCAGGCCTCCAACACGGTGGCGCGCGGCACCGCCCGCTCCGGCCGCAGCAGGATCAGCCAGGGCTTGGCGGCGGCCAGGATGGCGGCCGGGTCGCGCATCGGTTGCGGCAGATAGAGCGCGGCGCGATAGACCGCGAAGCCGAGATAGCGCCGGGCGCCCTCACCATTGCGCAGCAGCGGCGTGCCGGCATGGTCCTGGGCTGGCGGGAACCCCGACGCCTGGGCGACGCCAGACAGAAAAACGGGCGCCAGGGCAGGCAGGCAGCGGCGGGTGATCATGCCGGCCGCCGCGCGGCTCACCGCCCCATCCGGTGGTCGATTTCGGCCCGCCGGCGACCCTTGGCGGTCTTGCGGGTAAGCGGCGGCGGCGCCGGCTGGAGCGGCTCAGGCCGGGTCTCGCCGGTCAACGGGTCCCACCAGCCCTCGGCGGCGGCCAGCGGGCGGAGCAGCATCTGCTCCCGCCTGGCATTGTGCAGGCACATGGACATCGGCCCCTCGGCGGTGGCGACGAGAAAGGCGCAGGCCGCGATCCGCTCCGGCGCCAGCGCCGCGGCATCCATGAAGTCGTGGATGAAGAAGGTCAGCTTGGCGGCCCGGAAGCGGGCAGCGACCAGGTCCCGCCGCATGGCCCAGAGCTTGGCCACCACCCAGGGCAGGATGCGGGCGGCCTGGCGCGGCCGGGCCAGCACCCGGGCGATGAGCTGGCCGGCGCGGCGGGCCGGGCGGACCCGATCGAAGGGCGCGGTGCCCATGGCCTCCAGCATGGCGGCGACCACGGCCGGATCGTCCAGCAGATCATGTGCCCGCCCGGCCGCGATCAACGACAGGCCGTAGCGGTTGCAGTCTGCATGGCCGACGGCGAGGCTATCGAAGCGCATTCTGGTGCCGAGCCCGGCGGCGAGCGCCGCCGCCACACTGTCCTTGCTGATGGGCGCCGCCCGGCCGCCGAGCGTGCCGCGCCCGGTCGCGGCCTGTAGTTGGAAGCTGGCCAGGTTCACCGCCGCCGCATGGTCGCGGAAAAAGCCTGCGAGCATGGGCACTTCGGCGATATTGCCGGCGAAGACGGTGGTGTTGAACACCACCGCCAACGGCAGCCCCCGGGTCCGGTCGATGTAGTCCCGCCGTACCCCGTTCAGCGCCGCCTCGGTCGAGTAGCCGGCGCGCCCCTGGGTGAGATCGACGTGAAAGGCGACATCGTTCAGGCCGGCCGCGGCCAGCTCCGCCAGCAGGTCGCGCGTCGCACGGATGCCGTTGGTGAACAGCGAAGCGCGCATGTCGGCAGCGGCGATGGCGCGGACCACCGCCACCAGCTCCGCCCGGTCGCGCAGGGTGGGATCGCCGCCGGTGACCTGGATTTCGGTATGCGGGCCGAATGCGGCGCGGATGGCAGCGATGCGGCGCAGCAGCTCGGCCAGCGGGATGTCGTGGATCGCCTCGGCGTTGTCCGAGAGGTAGCAGAGCGAACAGTCCAGGTTGCAGCGCTGGGTCACCTCCAGCGCGATGCAGCCGGTGGCGAAGCGGCGGCCGAGCGATTGCCTTGAATGCCATTGCCCGGCGCCCCGCATGCGGGCGCAGGCGGCGGCGATGGGATCACCGGCGGGAGCGGGCAGGGTTGGCTCGGCCAAAATCTGGGCCAGGGTGAGCGGGACGGGCATCACCGCCATTCGCTGCGGCAGCGCCTGCGGATACGGGGGGGCGACATTCTGGGCGGCCCAGGGCTTGGCCGGGGCGGCACGCCAGCGCATTTCCCGGCCGTTCACGATCCCCTGAACCCAGCCTCTCCCTTGGCTCTGACCAAGGCCAACTTCACCCGATGCCGAGCAGCCCGGGCAGTTCGGCGAGGGTGCGGATTTCCGCCTCCGGCGCGCCGGGCAGGCGTTCGCGCCGTTGGCCGTAGCGATTGCACCAGACCGCGCGCATCCCGAAGGCCGCGGCGGCATGCGCATCCCATGCGTTCGAGGATTGGAACGCGATCGCCTCAGCCGGCAGGCCCAGCCGGTCAAGCGCCTGCTGATACACACGGCGATCCGGCTTGAACGTGCCAACCTCATCGACGGAAATCACCGCGTCGAAGGCGTCCGCGAGGCCTGCTCCCTGCACGGCACTCTCCAGCATGTCGGGTGAACCGTTGGACAGGATCGCTGTGGCGAAGCCCGCCCGGCGCAGCGTCTGCAGCACGGCCGGTACCTCCGGGAAGGTGCCGAGCGTCCGGTACAGATCCATCAGCCGCGCCCGCAGCCTGGCATCCTGCTGCAGGCCAAGCGTCTCCATCGCATAGTCGAGTGCTTCGCCCGTGACCTGCCAGAACGGGACGTAGCGGCCCTGCAGCCCGCGCAGCCAGGAATACTGCAACTGCTTGTCGCGCCACAGCGCGGTCAGCGGTGCGGCCTGGTCCCCCAGCACATCGGCGCACCCCGCCGCGGCGGAGGCGAAATCGAACAGCGTGCCATAAGCGTCGAACACGCAGGCGCGGATGCCGGTGAGCATGATTGGACGCTCCTCATATTCACAAAGCTGGCCAACTGATCGGCCTCGAAGTCCAGCCTAAGTGATGTTGGATGAAAAAGCCCTACGGAACCTGGAGCGGGAGCGGCAAGGCAAGGCGTGTGCCTCCGCGCACCGGCAGCGGCTTGAGGCTTCCCCCGTGGATGGTGGCGATGCGCTGGGCGATCTCGAGGCCAAGCCCGCCAAACCCGCCGCCGGGGCGGCGGAACGGCGGGTCGCGTACCGGCCGGCCGGCGTCGAGCCGAAGCCCCGGCTCAGGCGGCAGCCCCGGTCCGCCATCTTCGATCAGCACTGTCGCCAGGCCGGCATCCCCGACTACGCTGACGCGCACCGGCGCGGCCCCCGGAGCATGGCGGATCGCATTGTCGATCAGGTTGGTCAGCACGCGCTCGATCAGACAGGCATCGCCCATCATTTGAATCGATCCCGGCGCAGGGCCGGTAAGGGTGACAGTCGGGCGCGTGGTTCCGACCGCGAACTTCTGCACGGTGGCGTTCGGCTCTGCGGCGGCGAAGGCAGGAACCCAGTCGCCAGCGGTGCTGCCTTCGGCGACGGAGATGATCGGGGCCGTCGCCCTGGTTCCGACGTTGAACGCGTCGAAGACACCGCTGTTGAAGCCGAAGCGAAGCGGCGCGAACGCGACACTGTTGCTCTGGGCCAGGTTGCGGAAGGTGACGGTGACATCGACCAAAGTAGCCCGAACTGGCGTCGCGAGCACGACGGCAGCGAACACGATGGGAAAAGTCTTCAGCACGGTCCTGACGGGTCGCATTACTGGGCTCCTGCTTGGGAGCGTGAAATCTTGTCAAAGGCCGCGGCCAGGTTTGCGCGGCAGACCGGCGCAGTGCTGTCCGGCTCTTCCGGTTGATGTGCGCGAACCAGGCCTGCTTCCCGATCTCCGTCATCGCGCGCGTGCTTCGCGTGTCGAAGGCGGGGTT
>JBBRWI010000194.1:0-7298 GCA_038249305.1 Acetobacterales bacterium | reverse complement strand
TCAGGCGCGCCGCATAGTGCAATCCCGTGTCCAGAAAGCCGGGTGCGGTACACGAGCCCATCCCATCGCGCATGAAGTCGCTGCGCCAAAGCCCAACCGTGTCTTCGCGTACGCCAAATGCCTCGGCAATCCGCGCGCTGGCTCACCCCATCAGCGTCAGCAGAACGGCGCGGGCACGGTCCGCCTCGCCACAATCTTGCGAGAGGGATAGCGCAGGCAGCGCCGCGCGCTGGTTCTCGGTTGCCAAAAGGGGCGATCTTCCGGTCATGCCTTGCACCCGCAAATCGATGCAGGCACCCGATCAGACGACCAAACGTGGGTCAACCAGGCGGACTGTGCTTAGACCGTTAGGGTCGTTCGCGTCGCCAATATTGCTCCGTCCGCATCCAACTGCGCATGCAATTGGGCGATCGACACCGTTCGCGGCTCGATGCCCGCTGCCGCCGCCAGCGCCGCCGCCGAACCCGCTGCCTGGCCCATCGCGAAACAGGGCGGCATCACCCGGATTGCGCCGAGCGCCTCATGGGTCGCGGAAACCGAGCGCCCCGCCACAAGCAGCCCATCCACATCGCACGGTACCATGATGCGGAAGGGGATCTCATAGGCATTGGCCACCTGCAGATCAACGGTAACACCGCCGCCCGAACCCGTCGGGTCATGGATATCGACCGGATAACCGCAGAGCGCGATTACATCCTCGAACCTGCGCCCGTTCTTCAGATCGCCCAGCGTCAGCGTATACTCGCCCTTTATCCGTCGCGTCTCCCGCACTCCGATCTGCATCGCGGTATCGCGCAGACGGCAGGACTTAAAGCCTGGCAGGTCGGCGCGGAAGAATTCCATCAGCGCCATCACCTGCTCCCGCCCCTCCATCTCGGCCGCGCTCAGGTCGGCGGCATCGGTGCCGTTACGCCGCAGGATGCGGCTGGTGTTGATGCGCCAGACGCCGGGTTCCAGCGTCTTGTACAGCCCGATGCCGCGACGCGGCGCGGGGAAACGGCCCTCCTGCTGCGCCTTGGCCACGATGGCCGCGAAGGGTCGGTAATCCTCTGGGTGGTCGCGGACATAGGCCTCGACCACGGCATCCTCCACGTCGCCGACGCGGAAGAACAATGTCATGGGCTGCATCAGTCCATCGCCGTCCCGGCCGATGTCGAAAGCCGCCCCCGCCTGCGCCGCGACATCGGCATCGGCCGAACAATCCACGGTGACCCGCGCCCGGATCGCGGCCAACCCGCCTTTGGTGGCGGCGATCACACCCTCCACCGTTGGCCGGCCATCGGGGCCTTGGGCGGTGAGCGCGTCTGCGACAAAGCTGTGGTACAGCACCTCCACTCCCGCCTCTCGGCACATGCGCATGGCGATGGTCTTGGCTGCCTCGGGGTCGAAGGGCGTCACACGCTCGTGCCCATAGGCGATGAAGCCGGAATAGGCGCTGCCTCCGGCGATGCCCGAGGGATGCAAAGCACCGCCGATCGCCTCCATCCGGCGGACGAATTCGTCGAAGATGCCGCCGATCAACTGTTCCGAACCGTCCAGCGAAAAGGCGGTCATGCAGGGCCCGACCAGCCCCGCCGTCATGTTGCCTCCGAGAAAGCCATACCGTTCGATCAGCAGCGTGCGTGCGCCGCCGCGGGCTGCGGCGATGGCGGCCGCGATGCCCGATGGCCCGCCGCCCACGACCAGCACGTCAACCTCGTGCCGGACAGGCACCTGCCTGTGGTAATCGACGCTCTTGGCCATAGTGATGTCCTTTTCTTGTCTCAGCCTTGCCCCACGCCGCTGGCATCGTCGCTGGCATCCTCGTGGGCAAGCCATTCGTCGCGTACCGCGGTTTTGACCCGCTGGATCATCATCGCGCCCTTGGGTCCCGCGCGCAGAGCGACCGCGGTCGAGAGCAAATCGATCACTGCCAGATGCGCGAGCCGCGTGGTCATCGGCGCATAGATGAAGGTGTCCTCGCGGGTATCGACCGGGATGACGATGTCGGCTGCGCGCGTCAGCGCCGATCGGGAACGCGTCACCACGATCACCGTGGCTCCGCTTTCGCGCGCGAGTTCCGCCGTGCGTACGACGTCACGTATCTGCCCCGTGTAGGAGAAGCCGATCGCCACATCAGCCGCCGTCAGAGTCACCGCCGCCATGCGTTGCAGATGGCTGTCCAGATGCAGCACGGTGGGCACGCCGAGACGCATGAATTTCTGGTTGGCGTCGATCGCGGCCACGCTCGACAGCCCAGAGCCGAACAGCTCGATCCGCCGGGCCTGCGCAATTGCCGTGACCGCGCGTTCAATCGCGGCCAGGTCCAGGCTGTCGCGGATGGTCCTCAGCGTATCGGCGGCGGCACCGAAGATCTTGCCGGCCATGGCGGACAAATCATCCGCGGGCCCGATCTCGCTGTGCACATAGGGCAGGCCTATCATCATCGCCTGGGCGACGCCGATCTTGAACCCTGGGAAGCCCTCGCAGTCAAAGTGACGGCAAAAACGGATGGCCGTCGGCTGGCTTACCTGCGCCGCATCGGAGAAGGTGGCCAGCCGCATTCGCGTCACCGCCTCCGGCCGTTCCAGCACCACGCGCGCCAGCTCGCGGAAAGATCGGCTGAGCCCGGGCTGCGCCGCGCGGATGCGCGCGAGCAGCGCGGGCTGGCGCACGGCAGGACCGCTGGACTGCGTCACACCACCGCACCGGCCTGTTTGAGGATGCCGCGGAGCTGGCCAACCGGTACGTCGCGCGGCTGGAAACCATGTTCGGCGCAAAGGGCGGCGGCGATGCCGGCGGCCTGGCCCATCGCCATGATCGGCGCCTGACAGCGCGCCGAACCATTGGCGAACCGCTCAGAACTAAGGCTGCGCCCCGCGACGATGATGCCGTCGATCGCCTCGGGCACCAGCGTACCGAACGGAATGCCATAGGCTTCGCCGCCCTCCACGTGCTTGTGCTCGATGATGCCCGAGGGCTGGTGCACGTCGAGACAATAGGCGCCGAGGCCGATGTCATCCTCGTGTTTGCGTCCGGCCACGCAATCCTCGGTGGTCAGGGTGCTGAGCCCCGCGATGCGCCGGCTTTCGCGCACACCGAGTGCAGAGGCGGAATCGAGGATGAAGCTGTCGGCAAAACCCGGCACATGGTCGCGGAAGAACTTCCACACCGCAAAGACCTGTTCCCGCCCTTCGAGCGCCGCCCGGGTCATCGAGCCCGCATCGACCGGGTCATAGCCCAGCAGGCTGGTCGCGTTCAGCACCACGACGCCGGGGATGGTGGTGACCTGGAACACTACGCGCTGGCGGTTCTTGTGGAACTCGCCCCGCGCCTGGGCGCGACGGACCGCATTGTAGTGGCCGGTGACCAGCGGATAGTCGATCCAGCTTTGCAACCCAGCCGCCACCTCGGCCTTGGTCTTGCCGATATAGGGGTCTTCACCCAGCATGAACTCCTGGGGATTTTCCTTGACGTAGTCGAGGTGCTTGGCGAGATCGACCCCGCCCAGTCGCGAGAACAGGCTGATCGACATGACCTTGCCTTGTTCGTCGCCGAACAGGAATCGCCCGCCCGCGCCGGCGACAAGATCGGCATCGCCGGTCGCATCGACGAAGACCTTGGCACGGATCTCACGCTCGCCCGACTTGTTGACGATGCGGATCGCGGCCAGCCGCTTGCCATCCGTTATCGTACCGGCGACGAAGCTGTTGAGCAGCAGATCCACACCCGCATCGACGCAGAGTTGCTGCGTCACGAGCTTCAGCACCTCCGGGTCGACCGGCGTCACGGAATAGGCATTGCCATAGGCATTGGGCAGGTGGCCGCGATGCTGGCGGAACGCACCGCCATGATCGATGCAGCGGTCCACAATCTCCTGAGCGATGCCGCCGTTGATCATCTCCCCCTTCATATTGTGGAATGTAAGGAAGTTGCCCAACAGCCCGGCCGTCATGTTTCCGCCCAAGAAGGGCAGGCGGTCGGTCATCAACACGCGCGATCCGGCGCGCGCCGCGGCTATGGCTGCGACCACGCCCGACATGCCGGCCCCGGCGACGACGACGTCGTAATCATTCATCTGACTCATTTCCGGTCTCTCCCTTGCGGCGTCGCCGCCATGAAACGGTCGCGTACTGCCGGATCGATCGTCAGGCCCAGGCCCGGTCCATCCGGCACGCGCAGGCGGCCTTCCACCAGCTGCGATGTCTCCGCCACCGGCCGACCGGCCAGATGCGAGCGCAGCGGCTGTGGAAAGATCATGCATTCGTAGCTGACGCAGTGCGGCGCCGCCGCAGCCAGGTGCAGGTTGGCCAGGGCACTGACCGCACCGCCACCGCCGACATGCGGCGCATAGGCGATGCCGAGCGTATCGGCGATGGCCAGCATCCGTCGCGTCTCGGTAATGCCACCAGCGCGCGCGCAATCCGGCTGGAACAGGCCGATCGCGCGAGATGTTAGCAAAGCATGCGCGCCGGCCGCCGAGTACTCGCCCTCGCCGGCGGCAAGCCGGACCGGCACACGCGCGGCGAGTTGGCGGTAGGCGGCAATATCCTCCGGACGAAAGGGCTCCTCGAACCAGGCGAAGTCCAGGTCGGAGAGCACGCGGCCGACGCGCACCGCATCCGGCACGTCGTAGGCGGCATTAGCATCCGCGGAGAGCCGGGCGCGACCCGCCACATACGTATGCACACGCCGGGCCCAGGCGATCGCCTCATCGGCCGGGCTGCCAAGCTTCAACTTGATGGTGCGCAGACCAACGGCGAGGCAATGTTCAATCTGCTGGAACGCTGTCTCCTCCGATTTCCAGGAAACGGCAGAGCCATAACACTCGACCCATTCGCTGCCGCCACCGCCGAGGAAGCAGCGCAAGGGCAGGCCCGCGGCCTTGGCCATCAGGTCCCAAAGCGCGATATCGATCGCGGCCATCGCCTCATAGGCGATGCCCCCGGATCCGCCGCTATAGGCATTGGCCATGCGACGCCAGAGGCGCTCCGCCTCGAAGGGCGAGCGGCCGAGCACCATGGGCGCGAGGACCTCATCGACCACCTCGGCATAGGCGCGCGGCGCGTGGCGGGCCAAGCCCTCGCCATAGCCGACCAGTCCGTCCGATGTGCGCAATTCCACCAGCAGCAGGCCGAGCGAGCGATACTCGCCCCAAGCGGTGCGGTGCTGCCCCGGTTCGACGGAGACCGCAAGCGGAAAGGCCTTAATCGACTCGATGTTTCCGATGTTCACGCATCTCCCACGCGGTTGAACCGGACGCGTTCGTCTTGTCCAACCAACGATATGTAGAATTTCTACATTTCGACGTAGCGCCTGTCCAGAGGCGATTGCCACGCCGCGGCCAATCATCCTTGCCGCAGCAACAAAAACGTGGATACCCTCAAGAAGGCTTGCAAGCACCCGCGCCGCATGATGTAGTTAGACAAAAGTTTGGTCCAAGCTGAGATCAATTCGACGGGTAACAATCCCGTTCGACACAGGGGAGCCATCGCCAATGAACAGCATCAATCGACGCGGTCTGCTTGCGCTTTCGGCGGCCGCAGCGGCCCCAGGTTTCGCGGCGGCCCAGACTCGACCGACGGCGCTCACCATCATCTCGCACCGGGTGCACCAGCAGGTGCTGTCGGAGGGCCGTGCCGGCGACGTGCTGAGCGCTTGGCGCGAACGCAACGGCGCCAGCCTGGAATGGGTCACGCTCGACCTGAACGCGATCCATGATCGCGTCTTCCGCGAGGCGCGGCTGTCATCCTCCGGCGTGACACTGGCCTATGTCCTCAACACGAGGGCCGTCCCCTCGACCTTCGCGCTGTTCGAGCCGCTGGACCCCTATCTTAGCCGCGACCCCATAGAAAACTTCGCTGATTTCTCACCGGCCATGGTCGCCGCCTATTCGCAGGGCGGTCAGCGCTATGGCGTGCCGGTACGCCATTCCGTATTTTGCCTGCACTACAACGAGGCCCATCTCCATGAGCGTGGGATGGACCGGCCGCCGCAGGTGGTTGACGAGTTGGTTGACTACGCCCGGCGCCTGACCTTCACGCGCGCCGATGGCACGCAAGTCCATGGCTGGGGCATCCAGGCTGATAACTACTCCGACGTGGTCCTTATCGCTCGGGCCTGCGGCGGTGACCTGATCACCGAAGACATGCGCTGCGTTGCCGATGAGGAGGGCATGGTCCGAGCGCTGGGCATTATTCGTCAGCTCTACCAGGATGGGCTGATGCCGCGGAACATCACGGCGATGAAACAGAACGACATGATCACCGCTGTGCAGAACGGGCAGATCGCGATGCATAACTTCCCTTTCGGCCGTACCGTTCTGTTCAACGACGCGCGCTCCGCCCGCTTTCCCGGCCGTTTCAAGACCGCCTATTGCGTCACGTCGCGTGAGGGCCGTGAAAGGGGCGAAGTGATCGCGATCGCCGAATTCTGGTGCATGATGATCCCGCGCAATGCCCGCGCCAAGGACATGGCCTGGTCGCTGATCAAGGAGGTTTCGACGCACGAGAACACGGTCCGCTCTGCGCTGAACGGAAACCAGCCAACTCGCGTCTCGGCCTATGCCGATCCGCGCCTGCTGGCCGAGGTCCCCTATGCCGAGCAGGAATCTCGCTCACTGCAACACGCCCGCGTGCCGATGCCTGCCTTTAACCGATCCGCCGAGGCCAAGGACGTCTTCGTCGAGGAGATGCAGGCAGCGATGCTCGGCCTGCGCACACCCCAGGCGGCGGGCAACAACATAGCGCGGCGCATCCGCACCCTGCTGGCGCGGGGCTGAGCGCATGCGGAGGTTCGGCTGGATGCAGCTGGCGATGCTGGCGCCGGCGCAGTTGCTATTGATCCTTTTTATCGCGCTGCCGTCGCTTTACGTCTTCTGGCTCAGCTTTACCGAATCCTCCTATGGGACCGAAGCGGTATTCGTCGGGATGGCTAACTACATTGGGATCTGGCAGGACAGTGCCTTCTGGCGAGCGCTGATTAATACGCTGCTGGTCATCAACGTGATCGTCTACGGCGAACTTCTGCTGTCCTTCATCCTCGCTGTGATTTTGATGAAGGGCATCCCATTTCGGCCCATCGTTTTCGCCATCATTCTGATGCCCTATGCGGTCAGCGAAGTCGTGGCTGTGGTCATGTGGAAGTTCATGCTGGACCCGAACATTGGCACCATTGCCCGTGCCACGGCAGCGCTGGGCCTGCCTGAGTTCGAATGGGCAACCAACCCGACGCATGGCCTTGTGCTGGTCTGCATTATCAGCATCTGGCTGCATCTGCCCTTCACCTTCATAATCATCTACTCGGCGATGCTGGCGGTG
>JBBRWI010000193.1:0-7299 GCA_038249305.1 Acetobacterales bacterium | reverse complement strand
GTGATGACCAGCCGGCACCACGCCGGTGGTTTGCAGGCGCGCCTCGGCGTCGCGCCCGACCTGATGACCTTGGGCAAATACGTCGCCGGCGGCATGTCCTTCGGGGCCTTCGGCGGCAGCGCGGCAATCATGGATCAGTTCGACGGCCACCGCCCAGGCGCGCTGCCGCATGCCGGCACCTTCAACAACAACGTGCTGAGCATGGCGGCCGGCCTGGTCGCGATGGGGGAAGTGTTTTCCCCCGCCGCTGCCGACGCGCTCTGGGCGCGTGGCGAAGATTTGCGGGCGCGGCTGAACGACGTGGCGCGCGCGGCCGGGGTCGCGGTGACCGTGACCGGCGCCGGCAGCATGATGACGCCGCATTTCCGCGCAGGCCCGATCGACCGCCCCGCCCCGCCGGACCCGGTCGAGGAGAAATGCCGGGAGTTGTTCTTCCTCGATATGCTGGCCGCCGGGCTTTACCTCGCCCGGCGCGGCATGGTCAGCCTGTCGCTGCCGGTCGGGGCTTCGCAGATGGACCGCTTCGTCGCGGCCTTTGCCGGCTTCTGCCGCGACCGGGGCGCGTTCTTGCGCGCCGCTTGACGGACCGGCGGTTGCGGGCGGAGGCGACGGGCGCGGCGTGTCCGTCGCTTCGTCAGCGATGCCGCCCCCTTGGCCGATCGCACCCGGCGGTGTCCGATGCCGTCACGGCGGTCATTGCGCGCCGGGAGGCAACGGCGATGTTTTCCGATCATCTGTTCCAGGGCACGCACACGCTGGTCACCGGCGGCGGCACGGGGCTTGGCCGCGCCATGGCTGAGCGTCTGGTAGGGCTCGGCGGCGATGTAGAAATCTGGGGCCGGCGCGGCGGCGTGGTGAACGAGGCCGCGGCCGCCATGACCGCCCTGGGGCCGGGGCGGGCGACGGCGCGCGCCGTCGATATCCGCAACGCGGCGGCGGTGGGTGCGGCCGTCGATGCCGCCTGGACCGCGGGCCACCCCTTTACCCATCTGGTGAACAATGCCGCCGGCAATTTCGTCAGCCGCACCGAAGACCTGTCCGAACGCGCCTTTCGCGCCATCGCCGAGACCGTCTTCCACGGGACCTTTTTTGTCACGCAAGCGCTGGGCCGGCGCTGGATCGCTTCCGGCTCCGGCGGCGCCGTTCTGTCCATCGTCGTCACCTGGGTCTGGACCGGCAGCCCGTTCGTCGTGCCGAGCGCGATGAGCAAGGCCGGCATCGATGCGATGACCAAGTCGCTGGCCGTGGAATGGGGGCCGAAGGGCATCCGGCTGAACTGCATCGCGCCCGGCGTGATCCCGACCGAGGGCGCGTCCTCCCGCCTGCGGCCGGTCGATGCCGCCCATACCGGGCCGGCCTTGCGCAACCCGCTCGGTCGCGTCGGCACGCCGGCGGAGATCGCCGACCTGGCGGCCTTCCTGCTGTCGCCCAACGCCGGCTGGATCAGCGGCCAGACCATCGCGCTGGATGGCGGCGACTATCTGGCCAATGGCGCCTACTTCAAGGAATACCTCGGATGGGGCGATGCGGAATGGGCTGACGCGCGCGACCGCATCCGGGCGAAGAACGACGCCGACCGCGCCACCCGCACGGCGGGCTGACCCTGCCGGCGGCGCTGGCCTTTGGCGACCTGCCGCGCGCCGGGCCGGCATCGCCGAACGGGGCGGGCGGCTGGCGGGCGGGCTGGGCTGATCAGGGCAGCGTCATCGGCAGCCGGTCCGGCCAGTCGCGCGTGCCGATGCGCCGGCTGATCTGCCCGGCGACGCGAAGGTACCAGTCCGACGGCAGCCGGCAGCCATCGGCGTCGAGCGCCACAAAGACCGGGGTTTCCGGCAGGTCCCGCGCGGTCGGTGCGATCTTGAAGATCGCGGTGCCTTCATCGACCTCGTCGAACATCGCGGTGAACAGCATGCCCGCCCCGGCGCGCCCGGCATTGCGCGCCTGTTCCCAGTAGAAAGCGCCGCATCGCCGCGCCACGGCGTTGCGCGGCGCCGACTGCCCACGCGCCGCCATCAGATTGGCCCAGCTGAATCCGGGAAACATCACCGGCAGAAGGTCTTGGCCGCTGCGGCGCGTCGCCTCCAGGTCCGGCAGCAAGCGGTTGACGCGATAGGCGTTGACCGATGGCCCGTCGCCGTAGCGCCCGACGGTCCAGGGGCTCAGCACCTCGAACGAGCGATAGATCGCGGCCCATTCCGCATCGTCCTTCGAATCGAAATCGAGCGTGCGCCAGTTGGTCGGCACGCCGCCGACCAGCGTCACCGGCCCGGCATCGCGCACCGCCGCGAGCAAGGCGCGCGCCGCCGCCGGATCGCCCGGCCGGTCGCGGAAGCCCAGGCCCCAGATCATCAGCACCGGCCGCCCGCGATGGCGCTGATACGCGGGGCTGTCGGTCACGCCGCGCGCGCGCAGCGCTCGCCAGTCCGCCGCCAGCAGCGGCAGTTGCTCGGCCGTCACGCCGGTGATGTCGTAGCCGACGAAAAAGCCCCGCCGATGCGCCTCGGCGCCGCGCTGGGCGTGGACCAGCACGATGTCGCGCCGGGCGCGGTTGGCCGGGTTCAGCAGGCCGGCGACGAAGCGGCTGACCATCGCGGTATGGATGCCGTATTCGGCCATCCAGGCGAAATGCCGGTCCATCGTGGCGGGGTTGAGGTTGCTGTAGAGGCTGATCGGGCGCCCGGCACGATCTTGCCACCCGGTCGCGCAGCGTTCCGCGGGGGTCAAGTCGCGGGTGTCGGGCAACAGGTCCACGACGACGCGCGGCGGTGCGTTGTGCGGCGTGTCGAACCAATGCACCCAGCCATCGGCGGGCCGGCCTGCACCCAATGGCCGGTCGCCCGGGCAGCCGAACCAGCCCTGGTAGCCGACGATGTGCTGACCGGTCAGCGTCGCGGTGTCGGTCGGCGCCGAGGCGGCGTGGGCCGCCACCACCGCCACCACGGCCAGGAACAGGAAAGCAGGGCCACGCAGCATCGGATCGGCTCCCGCAGGACGGCGCAGCCTAGCGCGCTTCGCCACCCCGGGTGCACCATCACCTCCGACACAGGATCGGGACGGCGGATGCTGAGTAGGACCGGGGGCGATTCGGGGGAACCGGGCGGCTGGGCGCTGCTGGCCGCGCTGGACCTGCCGGCGGCGGTGCTCGATGCCGGGGGCGTCCTGCGCCGCAGCAATGCCGCCCTGCGGCGATTGGCCGGCCCGGCCCGCAGCCTGGGCGAAGGCCGGCCGCTGGCTTTGGTGCTCGACCCGCCGTCGCGGCACCTGCTCGCGCAGCACCTGACCGAGGCAGCGCTTGGCGGCCGACCCGCCGCGTTCGACGTGTCGCTGACGGTCGTCCCGGGCCAGGCGGCGCCACGGCTGCGGCTGCACTTGCTCCCGCTCGGCCCGAGGCCGGGCCCGGGTCTGATCCTGCTGCGCGCCGATGATGTGACCGTGCAGGCCACAGCCGAGGCTGCCGGGCGGGCCGAGGTGCGCTTCGCCGTGATTGGCCGCGTGGCCGGCGGGATCGCGCATGACTTCAACAATCTGCTGGGGGTGATCAGCGGGGCCGCCGCCGACCTGATGGCCGCGATGCCCGAGGCCAGGACCGCCGAGGACCTGCGCGCCATCGCCGCCGCCGCCGACCGCGGCGCAAGGTTAGTCCGCTCGTTGCTGGGTGCTGCGGGCCAGCAGGTGCTGCAGCCGCGGCCGATAGGCCTGGGCGCGGTGCTGACCGAGGCCGCCCCCCTGCTGCGGCGGTTGCTCGGACCGGACGGTGGGCTTGACCTGGTGCTGGCCCCCGATGTGCGCCGGGTGCAGATCGACCCCGCGCAACTCGACCAAGTGCTGCTGAACCTGACCGCCAATGCGCGCGACGCCATGCCCGGCGGCGGGCGGTTGCGAATCGCGCTGGACGAGGCGCTGCTGCTGCGCCCCGCCACCATCGGCAACGCCACCATCCCCCCCGGGCGCTGGGTGACCTTGACCTTCCAGGACAGCGGCCCGGGAATTGCGTCCGAGGTTCTGCCCCACGTACTGGAACCCTTCGTCACGACGCGCCGGGCGCAAGGCGGCACCGGGCTGGGGCTGGCGACCGTCAACGGCGTCATGCTGCAGTCGGGCGGCCATCTGGCGGTGGAAAGCCCGCCCGGAGAGGGCGCCCGCTTCACCCTGTTCCTGCCGCGCGCCGCAGCCAGCGAGCCGGTAGCGATCCCGGCCGAGGCCCCGCCTCCGGCCGCCGCCGGCCTGCTGCTGGTCGAAGACGAGGCGCCCCTGCGCCGCCTGTCGGAACGCAGCCTGGCCCGTGCCGGCCACAGCGTGACCGTCGCCGAAGACGCGGAAGCGGCCCTCGACCTGGTCGCCGCCGGGCTGCGCCCGGGTCTGGTCGTGTCGGACGTGTCGCTGCCCGGGATGGATGGGCTGGCCCTGGTCCGGGCGCTGCGCGCAACGCAGCCGGGGCTGCCGGCGTTGTTGGTGTCGGGCTATGCGGCAGCGGCGCTCGGGGTCGATCTGGCGGCGGAGCGGATCGGCTTCCTGGCCAAGCCTTTTTCACCGGCCGAACTGGTGGCGGCTTGCCAGGTGGCGGCGTTAAGAACAATGTAAGAACGCAATGCAAGGGCCGAGTCGGGAGTTGTGCTGCACTTCCCTTCCACCCGCCGAACAGGCATATTCTCACAAGTTTGTGATCACGACGCGACGCCGGCGTTCCCGGCTTCACCCACAGGTTGAGGGCAGGACATGGCAGCACCAGGCATGGAGAAGAGCAAGGCACTCGACGCGGCGTTGAGCCAGATCGAGCGGTCCTTTGGAAAAGGCTCCATCATGCGGATGGGCGCCAAGCGCGCGGATGCCGAGGTCGAGGTGATTTCCTCGGGCTCGCTCGGCCTCGACATCGCCCTTGGTATCGGCGGCTTCCCGAAGGGTCGGATCATCGAGATCTACGGCCCGGAATCCTCGGGCAAGACCACGCTGGCCCTGCATGCCATCGCCGAGGCGCAAAAGAAGGGCGGCACCTGCGCCTTCATCGACGCCGAGCACGCGCTGGACCCGGGCTACGCCCGCAAGCTTGGCGTGAATATCGACGATCTGCTGATCAGCCAGCCGGATGCTGGCGAGCAGGCGCTGGAAATCTGTGACACGCTGGTCCGCTCCGGCGCGATCGACGTCGTCGTTGTGGACAGTGTCGCGGCCCTGGTGCCGCGCGCGGAGCTGGAAGGCGAGATGGGCGATGTCCATGTCGGGCTGCATGCCCGGCTGATGTCGCAGGCACTGCGCAAGCTGGCCGGCACGGTCGCCAAGTCCAACACGCTGCTGATCTTCCTCAATCAGATCCGGCTGAAGATCGGTGTGATGTTCGGCAACCCGGAGACCACGACGGGCGGCAATGCGCTGAAGTTCTACGCTTCCATCCGCCTGGAAATCCGCCGCATCGGCGCGATCAAGGACCGCGAGACGGTGACCGGCAACCAGACCCGGGTGAAGGTTGCCAAGAACAAGATGGCGCCGCCGTTCCGCCAAGTGGAGTTCGACATCATGTTCGGCGAGGGCGTGTCCAAGGTCGGCGAACTTTTGGACCTCGGGGTCAAGGCCGGCGTGATTGAAAAATCGGGCGCCTGGTTCAGCTGCGACAGCCAGCGCATCGGCCAGGGTCGGGAGAATGCCAAGCAGTTCCTGCGCGACAATTCCGCCATGGCGGAAAGTGTCGAAAAGCGCATCCGGGCCCAGTCCGGCCAGGTTGCCAATGCCATGATGACCGGCGAGACGACCTCAGACCCGGAACAAGATACCCCGCCGCCGGAGTGAAACCGGAGCACCGGGCCGGCGTTCAGTCCTGAAACCAGGAGAAACGCCGGTGCCCTTCATTCACAGACTGCCAAGCATGGCGGGAGCGCCGCCGAGGCCTGCCAACGATCAGCGCCCCGACGAGCGAAAGGAAGGCGGCCCTGACTTCGGCCGCGGCGAGGAGCAGGCGGAGAATGCGGCGAAGTCCCGCCAGGATGCCGGCAGGCCGGAGACGGTGGCATCTGACGACGATGCGGACTGAGCCTTCGCCGCGTCCGCACTTCACGCTGACCCCGGCGCGCGCTACCTGACCTGCGACATCTTTTCGCAACAGGGCCAGGTGGGCGCATGACCAGCAGCAACGATATCCGCGCGACCTTCCTCGGTTATTTCGCGCGACATGGGCATCAGGTGGTGGATAGCAGTCCGCTGGTTCCGCGCAACGATCCGACCCTGATGTTCGCCAATTCCGGTATGGTCCAGTTCAAGAACACGTTCACCGGCGCGGAAACCCGTGCCTACAAGACCGCCACAACGGCCCAAAAATGTGTGCGCGCGGGCGGCAAGCACAATGACCTGGACAACGTCGGCTACACCGCGCGTCATCACACCTTCTTCGAGATGCTGGGCAACTTTTCCTTTGGTGACTATTTCAAGCCGGTGGCGATCGAACACGCCTGGACGCTGCTGACCAAGGATTTTGCGCTCGACCGCAAAAAACTGCTGGTCACGGTCTATTCCGAGGATGAGGACGCGGCCGCCCTGTGGCGAAAGATCGCGGGGCTGCCCGACAGCCGCATCATCCGCATCCCGACGGATGACAATTTCTGGCGAATGGGCAACACCGGCCCCTGCGGGCCATGCTCGGAAATCTTCTACGACCACGGCGACCATATCCCGGGCGGGCCGCCCGGCAGCCCCGACCAGGACGGCGACCGCTTCGTCGAGATCTGGAACCTGGTCTTCATGCAGTTCCTGGAGGAACCGCCGGGCACCCGCAACCCGCTGCCACGCCCCTCGATCGATACCGGCATGGGCCTCGAACGCTTCGCCGCGATCCTGCAAGGCAAGCATGACAACTATGACACCGACACGCTCCGGGCGGTCATCCTGGCCTCGGCCGAGGCGACCGGCCAGGACGCGGACGGCCCCTTCCGCACCAGCCACCGCGTCGTCGCCGACCACCTGCGCGCCGGCGCCTTCCTGATCGCCGATGGCGTAATGCCGTCGAACGAAGGCCGCGGCTACGTGTTGCGCCGCATCCTGCGCCGCGCGATGCGGCATGCCCACATGATGGGGGCGGCCGAACCGCTGCTCTACCGCATCTACCCTGCCCTGGAACGCCAGATGGGGGCAGCCTACGGCGAACTTCTCCGCGCGCATCCGCTGATCGTGGAGACGCTGAAGCTGGAGGAAACCCGTTTCCGCACCTTATTGGACCGCGGGTTGGGGTTGCTGGCCGAAGAGACCGCGCGGCTGGGCGACGGGCAGACCCTGCCCGGCGACATCGCGTTCAAGCTTTATGACACCTTCGGCTTC
>JBBRWI010000192.1:0-7321 GCA_038249305.1 Acetobacterales bacterium | reverse complement strand
TCGCCGCCGAGGCCCCATCGACCTTCCATCTGCCGTTGATCTGGCACGGCGTCGCGCCAGAGCCCTTTGCCGCGACACCCCGGCACCTGCCTGCATTGATCGCAGCCATTCTGCACGCCGCCCCCGATGCACCGACAACACTCGATGGCCCGGCCTGGATTGCCGCCCCCTATCGCCCCGTACCGCATATCGTCGAGGCCGCGACCCTGCTCTACGCCCGCAACGGCGTGGCCGATATTGCCGCGGCGCGGGCCGATCTGCCGAACCTGACGCGCACCACGGCGGCGATCGCGGCGCATGTCGCGGCGGCGCGCCAAAACGGCGAACGCCGCATCGTCTTCGTCACCGGCATCCCGGGGGCGGGCAAGACACTCTGCGGCCTGAACACCGTGTTCGGCCCCGCACGACAGGACGGGGCGGCCTTTCTGACCGGCAATGCCCCGCTGGTCGCGGTTTTGCGCGAAGCCCTGGCCCGCGATGCGGTCGAACGTCAGGGCACGAGCCTGCGCGAAGCGCGTCGGCGCGTGTTCGGCAAGCTGCAGAATGTGCATCGCTTTCTGGAGGACAATCTGGCCGGCACGCCGCCCGAACACATCATCGTCTTCGACGAAGCGCAGCGTGCCTGGGATGCCGCCCAGGCCACCCGGAACACGCTGCGGCGCAAAAGCCACCTGACCATGAGCGAACCGGCCCATGCGCTGGAGAGCATGGCCCGCGTGCCGGACTGGGCGGTGATCGTGGCCCTGATCGGCAATGGCCAGGAGATCAACACAGGCGAGGCCGGCTTGCGGGAATGTGGCCGGGTGATCGGCGCCAGCGGCACCTGGCGCGCGGTCGCTGCGACCGCCCAGACGAAGAACCTGGCCGATGGGCCGATGCCCTGGCTGAGCCTGGATGACTACCTCGACCTGACCATCCCGGTGCGCTCGATCCGCAGCGAGGCCGGCGCCGCCTGGGTCGAGGCAGTGCTGGATGATGACCGCACCCGCGCCGCGACAATCGCGCAGGCTGGCGTGCCCTTCTTCGTGACGCGCGATCTGGCCGCCATGCGCCAGGGGTTGCGCGGGTTCGCCCGCGGCTTGCGCCGCGCGGGCCTGGTCGCCAGTTCCGGCGCGAAACGCCTGCGCGCCGAGGGGCTGGGCGTTGAGGTCGGCGGGGCCGACAATGCGCCCGACTGGTTCCTCCGCCGCTGGCCCGATGTCCGGGGCAGCGACGCGCTGGAGGTCTGCGCCACCGAATATACCTGCCAGGGGTTGGAGTTGGACGTCGTGGGCCTCGCCTGGGGCGGGGACTTTTGCCGCGCCGCCGAGGGTTGGGCGGGGCGGGATTTCTCGGGCACCCGATGGAACCGCGTCGGCAAGGCGGAAAACCTGGCCTTCATCCGCAACACCTACCGCGTGCTGCTCACCCGCGCCCGCTACGAGACGGTCATCTACGTCCCCCGTGGCGACGCCGAGGACCCCACCCGCGACCCCGCCGCGTTCGACGCCATCGCCGCATTCCTGTTCGCCTGCGGCGCGACACCCCTCGCGGCGGCAGCACCGCGCCCTGTGCCGGCAGCCGCCATCACCCTGTTCTGACCCCCGCCCTGGTCATCCCTGCCGCACCGCGCCACCCTGTCGCCATGCTTCGCCTCAGCGTTCTTCTTCTCCTCCTCCTCGCCCTGCCCGCCCGGGCCGAGGATTTGCGCCTGACCACCTGGAACATCGCCTGGCTCACGCTCAAGCCCGCTGGCCACCCGGACCTGCCGCGCGGCGTCATCCCCCGCGCCCCGGCCGATTTCGCGGCCCTGGCAGGCTACGCCAGCCGCCTGGCGACCGACGTGGTGGCCTTGCAGGAAATCGACGGAGCCGCCGCCGCTGCCCGCGTCTTCCCGCCCGACCGCTGGGCGATCCACCTGACCGACGAACGCGACATCCAGCGCCCGGGCTTCGCCATTCGGCGGGGCCTGCGTTTCACGGTGAACCCCGATCTCGCGGCGCTCGACATTTCTCCGCACGCGCGGTTTTCCCTGCGCCGCGGCGCCGACATCACGATCGAGGCCGGTGCGACGCGCCTGCGCCTGCTGTCGGTGCATCTCAAGGCCGGTTGCCGCGACGGCCCGCTGCGCCCGCCGCGCGACCCGGACTGCGATCGCCTGGCGCGCCAGGTGCCGGAATTGGCCTCCTGGATCGCCGCGCGCCAGCGGGAAGGTGTCGCCTTCGCCGTCCTTGGTGACTTCAACCGCCGCATGGAACGCGACGAAGACCTGGCCGGCGCCCTGGCCGAGGCCGCGCCCCTGACCCGCGTCACCGCCGGGCGGTCCAGCCCCTGCTGGGCCTCGGGCGACGGCCGGGGGCAGCCCTTCATCGACCATATCTTCCTGGGCGGCCCCGCGCGGGGTTGGCTGGTGCCGGGCAGCCTGCGGGTCCTCGCCTATGGCGAGCGCGACCCGGTGTATCGTGATCGGTTGTCGGATCATTGCCCGGTGACGGTCCGGCTGGCGCTGCCTTGAACGTCTTTGCCCGGATCACCCTGCCTTTGGCGGGGGTGAATTTCGTCAACCAGGCGTCGCGGTCGCTGGTCGCCACGGTCGGCCCGATCCTGGCCGTCGAGTTCAGCCTCTCGGCGGGCGAATTGGGCCTGCTCGCCGCCTGCTTCTTTGCGGCCTATGCGGTGACGCAATTGCCGATCGGGCTGGCCATGGACCTGTTCGGGCCGCGGCGGGTGCAGACGGTCATGGCGCTGGTCGCGGCGCTCGGCTTCGTGATCTGCGCGGTGGCGCCCGGGGCGGGCTGGCTGGCGGCAGGGCGCATCGTCACAGGCGCGGGCGTCGCCGGCGCACTGATCGCGCTGCTGACGGCCCATACCCAATGGCTTGCCCGCGATCGGGTGGCCGGGGCCACGGGGCTTGCGGTTTTCATCGGCGCGATCGGCGGCATGGCCGCGACCCTGCCGGTGCAGATGGCGCTGCCGTTCATCGGCTGGCGCGGGGCATTCCTGCTGCTGGCCGGCCTTGCCTGCGCCGTATCAGCCTGGGTGTGGCTGTCGGTTCCGACCGCACCACCCGATGGCAACCCGCCGCCGAAGCGTCGCCTGCTGGTCGAGGTCGCGGAGATCGGGCGTATCTTCCGCCATCCCGTCTTCATCCGGCTGGTCCCAGGCATCGCCCTGCTGTCGGGGATCAGTTTCTGCTGGCAGGGGCTTTGGGCCGGACCCTGGCTGCGCGACGTCGGCGGGTTGGACGACACGCTGCGGGCCGCGGTGCTGCTGACCTATGCCTTCGGCCTGGCGATCGGCAGCCTGGTGATGGGGCGCCTGGCCAGCGCGCTGCAGGCGCGCGGGCGGGACCCGATGCTGATCCCCTTCATTGCCATGGGCGGGATCGCGGCGATGCAGATGCTGCTGATCCTGCTGCCGATGGCGCATCCGCTGGCGCTGGGCGCGGTGTGGTTCGTCTTCGCCTTCTGCGGGGCCGCGGGGCCGGCGGGCTATGCCGCAGTCGGCCGGTCGTTCGGGCCACAACTGGCCGGGCGGGTGGCGACCGCGATCAACGCCAGCATGCTCGCCCTGGTGTTTGTGCTGCAAAGCGTGATCGGGCTTATCCTCGACCTCTGGCCACGCAACGCCGCGGGGGGCTGGGATACGGCGGGCTATGGCTGGGCGCTGGGGATGACGGTTATGTTGCAGGCGGGGGCGTCGGTCTGGGCGCTTCGGAGGACGCCATGATCGACGCGAAGCAGGTGATGAAGCTGGTTGACCGTTACCGGGTCACCAACGGCCGCGGTTTCCGGCTGAAGGATTTTCCGACCAGGGATGACGCCAGCGCCGGCTCGACCAAGGAACACGCAAGGAACGGGCTCAAGCTCGGCGTCGATGCGCTCGCAGCGCTGCAGGACCGCCTGTCGGCGCAGGACCGCTGGGGGGTGCTGACGATCTTCCAGGCGATGGATGCGGCCGGCAAGGACGGCACGATCAAGCATGTGTTCAGCGGGCTGAACCCGCAGGGCACCTCGGTCGAATCCTTCAAGCAGCCGACCGTGCTGGAACTCGACCACGACTTCCTCTGGCGCCACGTCTGTCACCTGCCGCAGCGCGGCCGCATCGGTATCCACAACCGCTCCTGGTACGAGGAGGTGCTGGTGCTGCGCGTGCATCCGGAACTGCTGGAGAAGCAACGCATCCCGCCGGAACTGATCGGCAAGAAGGTGTTCGACGAGAGGCTGGAGGATATCGCCGCCTTCGAGCGCTACCTTGGCCGCCAGGGCATCGTCGTGCTGAAATTCTTCCTGAACATGTCGAAGGAGGAACAGCGCCTTCGCTTTCTGTCGCGGGTCGATGAGCCGGAGAAGAACTGGAAGTTCAGCGCGGCGGACGTCGCCGAGCGCGCCCATTGGGGCGACTACCAGCGCGCCTATGAGCAGGCGATCCGCGCGACCGCGACGCCCGAGTCCCCCTGGTTCGTCGTGCCCGCCGACGACAAGCCGATGACCCGGCTGATCGTGGTGGGGGCGATGGTCAAGGCGCTGACCGCCCTGAACCTCGAATACCCAAAGCCGACACCGGCGCAGAAGGCAGCCTTGGAGGAGGCGCGGGAGGCGCTGGAGGGGTGAGCCCCGGCGCCGCGGTGGACGCGCGGGCGGCAGCGGCCTATGCCCGCGCCATGCCGAGCCTTGCCCTGTTCAACGTTGCCCTGCTCACCGGCGCCCTGGTCCTGACCCTGCTCGCGCCGCCCCTGGCCGGGCCGGTGGCGGCGCAGTCGTCCGCCCGCCCTGCCGCGCCGGCGGGGCCGCGCGCAATCGGCACCTTCGGCGCCTGGACCGCCGCCCTGCATACCGAAGGCGGGGCCAAGGTTTGCTATATGCTGGCCCGCGCCCATCGCGAGGGCAGCCCGCCCAGTACCCCCACCCTGACCGTCAGCCATCGCGCCGGCGCGCGCGACCAGGTCGCGTTTCAGGGCGACGGCCTGCGCTTCCAGCGCAACGCCGCCGGCACGCTGAAGGTGGGGGACAGCGACCTCGCCCTCTACACCCATGGCGACACCGCCTATGCCCGCGACAACCGCGCCGCCATCCAGGCGATGCGCGGCGGGCGGGAGGCGGTGGCCCGCCTGCCCGGACCGAACGGCCGCGGTAGCGCGAGCGAGACCTTTCCGCTGAACGGATTTTCGGCGGCCTATGAGGCGATTGGGCGGGAATGCCCGGCGCCCCGCCGATGAACGCCGACCTGACGGCCGCCGAACGCGACCGCATCCTCGCCAAATCCGCGATCTTCGCGCCCCCCCCGGCGGTGCTGCCGGACGGGCGACGCGAGCTGGTCGGGCTTACGCGCGAAGAACTGGCGGCCGAGATGGTGGCGATCGGCGAAAAGCCGTTCCGCGCGAAGCAGTTGTGGCATTGGATCTACCACCAGGGCGCCACCGATTTCTCGGTCATGTCCTCCATCGCCAAGCCGATGCAGCAGAAACTGGCCGAACGCTTCGTCGTGGGCCGGCCCGAGGCGACCACGGTCCAGACCTCGACCGACGGCACGCGCAAATTCCTGTTCCGCTATCGCGACGGGCAGCAGGTCGAAACGGTCTATATCCCGGAATTCGAACGTGGCTCGGTCTGCATCTCGACCCAGGTCGGCTGCACCCTGTCCTGCAAGTTCTGCCACACCGGCACGCAAAAACTGACGCGCAACCTGGGGGCGGCGGAGATCATCGGCCAGTTCATGGCCGCCCGCGATTCCTACAGCGAATGGCCGACGCCAGATGGCGAGGCGCCGCGGCTGCTGTCCAACATCGTCGTGATGGGCATGGGTGAGCCACTGTACAACTACGAAGCCACCGCCAAGGCCCTGCGCATCGCCATGGACGGCGAAGGGATCGGCCTGTCGCGCCGGCGCATCACGCTGTCGACCAGCGGCGTGGTGCCGATGATGGACCGTTGCGGGCAGGAATTGGGCGTGAACCTCGCAGTGTCGCTGCACGCCGTCACCGACGCATTGCGCGACGAGATCGTGCCGCTGAACCGCAAATACCCGATCGCGGAGCTGCTGGCCGCCTGCCGCCGCTATCCGGGGGCGACCAACGCGCGGCGCATCACCTTCGAATACGTGATGCTGCGTGGCATCAACGACAGCCCGGCCGAGGCGCGCGAACTCGTCCGCCTGCTGCACGGCCTGCCGGCCAAGGTGAACCTGATCCCCTTCAACCCCTGGCCCGGCAGCCCGTATCAGACCAGCACCGGGGCGGCGGTGAACGCCTTTGCCGATATCGTGTCGGAGGCAGGCTATTCCGCCCCGGTCCGCCGCCCGCGCGGGCGCGACATCCTGGCGGCCTGCGGGCAGTTGCGGACTGAAAGCGAGCGGGTGCGCCGGATCGAGGGCACCTGATCAACCCCGTCACCGCCCTGCTGCCGGTCCTGATCGCGGCAACCTTCATCTCCGGTGCCGGCTTGCGGATGCTGGACCCGCTGCTGCCGATGATGGCGGCGGAGTTTTCCGTGGCGGTCGGCGCGTTGTCGCCGGTGATCGCCGCCTTTGCGTTAGCCTACGCGCTGGGCCAGTTGGCGATGGGGCCGCTCGGCGACCGCTTCGGCAAGCTGCGGGTGCTGGTGCTGGCGCTGTTCCTGTTCGGCGCGGCGGTGGCCGGCTGTGCGCAGGCGGGCAGCGTGCCGGCGCTGGTGGTGGTGCGCGCCGCGGCGGGGGGCGCGGCGGCGGCGATCTTCCCCCTGGCACTCGCCTGGGTCGCCGACAACGTGCCCTTCGCGACGCGCCAGGCGATGATCGGGCGGCTGCTGACGGGCATGGTGCTGTCGCAGCTTTTTGCCGGCCCGGTATCGGGCGTCATTGGCGAGGCGTTTGGGTGGCGGGCGTCCTTTGCCACTTTGGCCGGGCTTTCGGTGCTGGCCGGCCTGGCCCTCGGCTGGCGGCTGCGGGACATGCCGGCGGGGGACGCGCCGTCGGGTGGCCTCGGGCTGTCGAACTACCTGGCCTTGGCGCGGCGGCCAGCGGCACGACGCCTGCTGGCGGTCACCTTCATCGACGGCTTCTGCCTGTTCGGCGGCGCCTTTCCCTTCATCGCCGCTTTCCTGATCCTGGATTTCGGCCTCGGTCCCTCCGGCGCGGGGCTCGCGATCGCGGGGTTCGGGCTGGGGTCGCTGCTTTATACGCGGATCGCCGGCCGGATGCTGGCGCGGCTGGGTGAGGGAGGCATGTTCGCCGCAGGCGGGGGGGTCCTGGCGCTGGGGCTTCTGTTGATGGCGGTGGCGCCCGGCTGGTGGGCGGTGGCGGCGGTGCAGCCGGTCATGGGCCTCGCCTTCTTCACCCTGCACGGCACCTTGCAGGCGCGGGCGAC
>JBBRWI010000191.1:0-7326 GCA_038249305.1 Acetobacterales bacterium | reverse complement strand
CGGCGGATGGCGGGGGTGGCGATGCCGTGTTGGGCGCCGAGATCGGCGATGATCCCGATCTGCGGGTCCACCTCCGTACGCCGCTTGCGCACGGCCAGGTCCCGCCAGATGCCGGAATGGGTCTTCGCCGTGTGGCGGTTGAAGTCGGCCAGGCGCGCGATTGAATCGCGTGCGGCCGAAACCGGTGCATCCGGCATGAAGGCGCGCGGGTCGAAGCCGTTGAAGCCGACCGGCGTCACGCCTTCGGCTTTCGCCACGGCCATCACCTCCCGGCCCAACTGCCGCCAGACCGGGACGTAGCGCTCGGCATCGAAGTTCGCGGTCATGGAGGCGGGGGTCAGCGCGGTGCCGAACAGCATCGCGCCATAGGCAAGCTTGCCCCAGAGGTAGCCCCAGATATTGTCGGTAAGCACAGCATCGGGTTCGAACAGCCGCAGCGTTGCGTGCATGGCGCGGGCGCGGTCGGACAGGCTGCCGTCGATCTCGCCGACCACCACGGCGCCCCGGTTGCCGAACAGGATGCGCCCCGGCGCCAACCAGTCGGCGCCGAAATTGACGAAGCATCCCATGGTGCGGGCGGGGCCCACCGCATCGGCGATGGCGCGTTCGTTCAACCCGTTCTGCGCCGAGAGGACAAAGCCGTCCTCGGCCAAGTAGGGCCGCAGCGCGGCGGCGGCGGCCACGGTGTCCTGCGCCTTCACCGCCAGGATGATGCGGGCGAAGCGCCCTTGCAGTACGTCAGGCGTCGTGGCGCGAAGGCTTTGCGTGAATTGTTCGACCGGGCCTTCGATGGCAAGGCCGGTGTCGTTCATGGCAGCCACATGCGCTGCCACCTGATCGACCAGCAGGACATCCTGCCCGGCGCGCGCGAAGTAGGCGCCCAGCGTGCCGCCGATGGCGCCCGCACCCCAAATCAGCAGCGTATCGTCGCTCATGCCCAGCCGTCCCGCAGCAGGTCGCGGGTCTCCGCGACCGCGACTTGCCAAATGTCGAGCATCTCCTCATCCGGCCGCTGGTAGCGGCCACCGAAATTGCCGTCGCCAAGCACACGCCGGACACCATCCGGGGGCAGGCTGCGCAGGTGGTCCAGGTCCGTCATCGGCTTCTGGCCATCGGGCAGTGCGAGGTTGGCGAGCCGCGTCCAGGGGAAGTTCTCCATCCAGGACGCATGCGAGGCCACCGGGTCGTGATGCTGCACCCGCGCCATGGTGCGCGGGGCGCTCCACCAGTTGTGGAAGCGGATGCGGCAGTCGGGGTGATCGGCCATGAACTCCAGCCCAGCCGTCTGCGTCGGCTGGTTCCCACCATGGCCATTGACCAGCAGGATGCGGCGGAACCCGGAGCGGTGCAGCGAGGCCAGCACGTCCCACACCACGCGCGCATGGGTTTCCGCCCGCAACGATACCGTGCCGGGATAGGCGGTGAAGGCAGGCGTGATGCCATAGGCGAGGACAGGAAACACCGGCACGCCCAAGGGCTCAGCCGCTTCGGCCGCGACCCGTTCCGACAGGATGCTGTCCACGCCAAGGCTGAGATAGGCGTGCTGTTCGGTGCTGCCGAGCGGCACCACGGCGCGGTCGTCGGTCGTGAGCCAAGCCTCGACCTGCATCCAATTCATCTGTGCGATCTGCATTCCGGCTCCTTTTATACCTCCACCATGCGCGCGGCGTGGATTTCGGCAAGCCCCAGACGGGTCCGGGCAGGGCTTGCCTTGGCCTCGTCGGGACGGCATGGCACGCGCATCACAGGGAAGATTGGCACCATGAGCCAGACCATGCAGGCCGCTGTCGTCACCGCCGGGGGCGTGATGGTGCAACCCATGCCCATTCCCGTGCCGGGGCCCGAGCAGGTGCTGGTGCGGGTGCGTGCCGCTTCGCTCAACCGCGCCGACCTGGGCGTCGCCGCCGGCCATGCGCATGGTTCGATGGGCGGCGCGGGCACGATCCTCGGGATCGAATTCGCCGGCGAGGTCGCCGCCGTCGGTGCCGGCGTGGCCGGCATCGCGCCGGGCGACCGGGTAATGTGCTCGGGCACCGGCGGCTACGCCGAATACGCCGTCGCCGACATGGGGCGCGCCCTGCCGGTACCGGACCGGAACATGTCGTGGGAACAGGCGGCGACCCTGACCGTGGCCCTTTCAACCATGCACGACGCCCTGGTCAGCAACGGCCGCCTGGTGCGCGGTGAGACGGTGATGATTCTCGGCGCTTCCTCCGGCGTGGGGTTGGTCGCCTTGCAGATCGCCCGGCACCTGGGCGCCGGGACGATTATCGGCACATCGACCGACACGGCCCGCCGCGGACGGCTGGCCGAATTCGGCGCCACCGTCACGGTGGACACCAGCGCCGCGGGCTGGGATCAGCAGGTGCTGGACGCGACCGAAGGTCGTGGCGTTGCCCTGGTGATTGACCAGATCTCGGGGCCGACGATCAATGCCGCGATGGCCGCGACCGCCATCCTGGGGCGGATCGTCAATGTCGGGCGGTTGGGCGGCGCGCGCGGGACTTTCGACTTCGACCTGCATGCCAACCGCCGCATCGCCTACATCGGCGTCACCCATCGCACCCGCAGCGTGGCCGAAATACGCGAGGAGGTGCGGGTGATGCGCCGCGACCTGTGGGAGGCCGTGCAGGCCGGGCGCTTTGCCCTGCCGATCGATCGCGTGTTCCCCCTGGCTGAAGCGCCGGCCGCATTGGCGCACATGCGGGCAAACCAGCATTTCGGGAAGATCGTGCTGGCGACCTGAAACCCTGGCGGCGCGCGTCCACGCGCCGCCGGCAGAGTCCCCGTCAACGCGCTGCTGGCATGATGTCCATCGCCAGCGTGTCCTCATCAGCCCGTGCCCGTACCAGTGTGACGCGGTCTCGCCGCATCGCCCAGGCCGAGGTGATGGAGGCGAGCGGCAGGGACACGCGCAAATCGTTGAAACGCGCCCCAACCTGCTGCAGCAACTGCTCACGCTTTGCAGTGTCCAGTTCCACGCCGGCCTGCTGGATCAAGGTGTCCAACTGCGCGTCCGAGAATCCCCGCCAGTTGAAGGCGCCAAGGCGCAGCGTCGGATTGTTGGTGTGACCGACCGACGAATAGGTGTAGTGCGCCTCGCCGGTCAGGGTGCCCCAGCCGGCCATCATGGTCGAAAGCTCGCCACGCGCGCGGGCGGGAAACACCACAGCCGCGGGCTGGCCGGCGGCCTGCACCTCAAGCCCCACGCGCGCCAGCATCTGCGCCATCGCGGTGCCGACGCCTCGGTCGCCCGGCAGGCGGTCGTTCGTGAAGTTCAGCGTGAAGCGGAACCCGTTTGGCAGCCCCGCATCGGCCAGCAGCTGGCGGGCGCGCACAAGATTGGCGGTCGGAACAGGCAAGGCGGGGTTGAAGCCGAAAATGCGCGGCGTGACCATCTGGCCTTGCGGCGCGCCCAGCCCTTCCATCGCCACCTCGGCCAGCACGCGGCGGTCGATGGCAAGGTCAATGGCCTCCCGCACCCGGGGATCGCGGAACGGGTTCTGCGCGAGCCGTGAACCATCCTTGGCCGAAATCTGCGGCGAGGGTTCGCGGAAATCGAACTCCAGGTTGAAGACATAGACGGTGTCGGCCTTGATGACCCGCAAGGTCGCATCGCGTTCCAGCGTCGCGACATCGGCGGCCGGCACGCGTACGATCATGTCCACCTGACCCGTGCGCAGTTGCGCGACGCGGGCGGAATCATTCGGGATCTCCCGCCGTACATGCCGCGCCCAGGGCTGGCGCCCGCCCCAATAGCTGTCGTTCCGGTCAAGGATAAGCTGTTCGCGCGGGGTCCAGGAGACGAAGCGATAGGGGCCGGTGCCGATCGCAGCGCGGCCGGAATTGAAGGCCTCGTTCGCATCCTGCGGCGTCAGCCCCGCCGTTGCGCGGGCCGAGGTGATGAACAGCCGGATGAAATCATTCGGCAGCGTCGGCGCTGGCCCATCGGTGACGATCTGGATCGTCAGCGGATCGACGATGCGGATATCCTGCACGCGGCGGACGTAGATGCGGGTGGGGTTGGGGCCGGACAGCGTCTGCATCCGGCGGATCGAGGCCGCGACATCCTCGGCCGTGAACGCCGAGCCGTCATGGAAGGTCACCCCGGGCCGCAGCTTGAACTCCCAGGTCGTCGCATCGACCGCGCGCCAACTGGTCGCCAGCCCGGGTTCGAGCTGCAACTGGTCACCCGACCAGACCAACGTGTCGAAGACATGCTTCAGCGCCTCGGCCTGGGTGCCGGTCGCGGTGAAATGCGGGTCGATGGATTCCGGCCCGGCGCGGACGCCCAGGGTCAGGGTCTGCGCCATGGCCGGGGCCGCCGACAGGAAGACGGCAGCGGCCAGGGCGATGCGCCCAAAGGTCTGGATCATGGCTGGTTGTTCCCGGTCTATGGTGTATCCCATGCTAGGAACGGCGAGGCCTCGCTGTCCATGCCATCCGAACCCAAGGACCTTGATGCCCGGTTACATCATTCAGCGCCTGCTCCAGGCCGGCCTGGTCATGATGGCGATGTCGGCCCTGGTCTTTGTCGGCGTCCATGCGATCGGCAACCCGATCGACCTGCTGATCTCGCCCGATGCGACGCAGGATATCCGTGCCGCGACGATTGCCCATTACGGGCTGGACCAACCCTTGTGGCGACAATACCTGGCCTTCCTGGGGCGGCTTGCCGCCGGTGACCTTGGCCGATCGCTGGTCTTCAACATCCCGGTCACGCAGTTGGTGTTCAGCCGGTTGCCGGCGACGCTGGAACTGGCCGTCTCGGCGGTGTTGGTCGGGGCGTTACTGGGCATCCCGCTGGGCATGTGGGCGGGGTACCGGCCGGAAAGCCCCGTCTCCCGCGCGATCATGGCCCTGTCCGTGCTGGGCTTTTCGGTGCCGACCTTCTGGGTCGGGCTGATCCTGATCCTGACTTTCGCGGTCAACCTCGGCTGGCTGCCGGCTGGCAATCGCGGCCCGACCGTCGAGGTCTTTGGCATCGGCTGGTCTTTCCTCACACTGGAGGGCCTGACGTTCCTCATCCTGCCCGCCCTCAACCTGTCGCTGTTCAAACTGGCGCTGATGATCCGCCTGGCCCGGGCCGGCACGCGGGAGGTGATGCTGGGCGATACCGTCAAATTCGCCCGCGCCGCCGGCATCTCCGAGTTCGACATCCTGCGGCATCACGTGCTGCGGCTGATCTCGATTCCGCTGGTGACCGTCTTCGGGCTGGAATTCGGCTCCACCCTGGCTTTCGCCGTGGTGACCGAGACGATCTTCTCCTGGCCGGGCGTCGGCAAGCTGATCATCGATTCGATCACCTCGCTCGATCGCCCGGTGATGGTCGGCTATCTGGTGCTGGTGGCCTTCCTGTTCGTCACGCTGAACCTCGTGGTCGACCTGTCCTACGCGCTACTCGATCCGCGTTTGCGTCGTGGTGGCGGCCGGGTGTGAGGCAGTTCTGGGCAGAGTATGCCGAAAACCGGGTGGCGCTCGCGGCCCTGCTCGTCGTGCTCGGCGTCGTGGCCGCGGCGTTGCTCGCACCCTTCATCGCGCCGCAGGACCCCTATGACCTCGCCGGGCTCGATCTGATGGATGCTCGGCGCCCGCCGGGCACGGTCGGATCGGGTGGCATCACCCATTGGCTGGGGACCGATGCGCAAGGGCGCGACCTGTTGTCGGCGATCCTGTTCGGGCTGCGGATATCGCTGGAGATGGGCCTGGCCGCCGGCGTCGTGGCGCTGACCATCGGCGTCTCGCTCGGCATCCTCGCCGCCCACGCCGGCGGCTGGGTCGAGACCGGGGTGATGCGGATCATCGACCTGCAACTCTCTTTCCCGCCGATCCTGCTGGCGCTGGTGCTGGTGGCGGTGCTGGGACAGGGCCGCGTGCCGCTGGTGGTGGCGCTGGTCACGGCGCAATACGCGTACTTCGCGCGCACCGCCTATGGCGCCGCCACGGCCGAACGGCAGAAGGACTACATCGAGGCCGCCCGCGCGACCCCCCTGTCGCCTGCGCGCGTGGTGTTCGGCCATATCCTGCCGAACTGCCTGCCGCCGCTGATGGTGGTGGCGACAGTGCAGATCGCCAACGCCATCGCGCTGGAGGCCACCCTCTCTTTCCTCGGTCTCGGCCTGCCGCCGACGGAACCCTCCCTCGGCATGCTGATCGCCAACGGCTTTCCCTACATGATGAGCGGGCGCAGCTGGATATCGGTCTATCCCGGCATCGCACTGATCGTGCTGATCGTGGCGATCAACCTCGTGGGCGACCAGTTGCGCGACCAGTTCAATCCGCGGCTGCGGCGATGAGCCTGCTGCAGGTAGAGGACCTGCGCACCCATTTCATGACGCGCGCCGGTGCGGTCCGCGCGGTGGACGGCGTGTCGTTCAGCCTGGAACGCGGCGAGATTCTGGGCCTGGTCGGCGAAAGCGGATCGGGCAAGTCGGTGACGGGCTTTTCGCTGATCGGGCTGGTCGATCCACCAGGCCGCGTGGTCGGCGGCAGCATCCGCTTTGCCGGGCAGGAACTTGTCGGGATGTCGGCATCGCGCATGCGCGCGCTACGCGGGGCCCGCATTGCGATGGTGTTCCAGGACCCCAGCGCCACGCTGAACCCGGTGCTCACCATCGGACAGCAGATGGCCTTGGCCGTGCACGCGCACCAGACGATGTCGCAGGCGGCCGCCCGCGCGCTGGCGGCGGCGCGGCTCACGCGGCTCGGCATCCCCGATGCGGTGGCACGCCTCGATGCCTATCCGCACGAGTTTTCCGGCGGCATGCGCCAGCGCGTGGCGATTGCGACGGCGCTGCTGCACCAGCCCGACCTCATCATCGCCGACGAGCCGACGACGGCGCTCGACGTGTCGATCCAGGCGCAGATCCTGGTCGAGATGCGGGCGCTCGCCCGGGAAACCGGCACGGCGCTGATCTGGATTTCGCATGACCTTGCGGCGATCGCCGCGGTCGCCGACCGCATCATGGTGATGTATGCCGGGCGTATCGTGGAATCCGGCCCGGTCATGGCAACCCTGCGGCACCCGCTGCATCCCTATACGCGGGGCTTGCTCGACAGCCTGCCGGCAATGGCCGCACCCGGCCAAAGGCTGAACCAGATTCCGGGCAACACCCCATCGCTGTTGTCGCTGCCGCCCGGTTGCCCTTTCGCCCCACGCTGCCCGCGTGCCGATGCCGTCTGTGCGCAGGATCCGCCCGTCGTGGCGATGCACGACCGGATGGCGCGCTGCCATCACCCGCTGGCGGCATGACCGCGCTGCTGACGGCCGAGGCGGTGACGCGGCGCTTCATCCGGCGCCCATCGCTTGGCGATCGGATCGCCGGG
>JBBRWI010000190.1:0-7330 GCA_038249305.1 Acetobacterales bacterium | reverse complement strand
GCAGCGCATTGGCATCGTGCAGTTTCTTGAAGGTGACGAGGTGGGCCAGCAGCGTGCCGGCCTTGCTGCTCTCGACCCCGGGTGTCAGCAGGAACAGCAAGCTGTTGAGGTCGTTCTTTTCGCAGACGATGCGGTTCTGCCGCAGGTATTCGGCGACCACCGGGGCGGGGATGCCATGTTCGGTATAGGCGCCGGACGCCTGGTCGAAGCCCGGCGTCAACAGGGTCAATTTGTTCGGGTCGGTCATGGCCCAGCCCTGGCCATTCCCGGCGAAGCCGTGCCAGCGATCGTTCGCGCCGAGCGCCCAGAGCGAAGCATCGCTTGCCAGCGCATCCGTGGGTGCGTGTTCCCACGCCATCTCCCGCCCATCGGCCAGCGTGACCTGGCGCGGCACGAAGGGTTCGAAGAACCAGCGTTCGGCCGGGTCGGCTTCCTTCTCCTCGAACTCCCGCTTCGTCAGCCGGATCTTCTTACGCAACTCGATGCCGAGGCGAATGGTGTCGTCCCACAGCACCTCGCCCGAACGGCCCTTCATCATCTGCGCGCCGACATCCAGCGAGGCAAAGAGGGGGTAGAAGGGGCTGGTCGAGGCGTGCAGCAGGAACATCTCGTTGAAGCGGCGATGTTCGACGTGGCGGGACTGGCCCTTGAGGTGCTGGTCCTTGATGTGGATCTGCGACGCCTGCGAGAAGCTCGCCAACTGCTTGTGGGTGGATTGCGTGACGATGATCCCGGGATCGTCCGGGCCAAGCCCCGTCAGCCCCATGCCGAAGCGGCCACGGAACAGCGGATGGAATTTCATGAAGCCGGCCCAGGCTTCATCGAACAGGATATAGTCGCAGAGGTGCCCGATGCGGGCCAGGATCATATCGGCCGAGTGGATGGTGCCGTCATAGGTGCATTGCTCGACGACGGCGGCGCGGAAGGGACGGGGGCGTTTCCAGGCGTCCTTGTCCTTGACCAGCGGGTTGTCGCGGATCGCCTCACGCAGCCGGGTCTCGTCGAAGGCGGCTTCGAGCATCGGGCCGATCAGCCCATGCGCGTTGCGCGTCGTCTCGACGAAGATCGGGACGGCCTGGCCCAGGAACAGCGCGCCATGATGCGCCGCCTTGTGGTTGTTGCGATCGAACAGCACGAGGTCATCCTCGGCCAGCAGCGCCGAGAGCACGATCTTGTTGGAGGTCGAGGTGCCGTTGAGCACGAAGTAGGTCCGCTCCGCGCCAAAGATCTGCGCCGCTTCCTGCTGCGCCTTCAGCGCCGGGCCTTCGTGGGTCAGCAGGTCGCCCAGTTGCAGCACGGAATTGTCGAGGTCGTCGCGGAACACCGCCTGCCCCAGATGCTCCACAAAAATTCGCCCGATCGGGCTGCGGTTGTAGAACATCCCGCCATTGTGGCCGGGGCAGGTCCACAGCATGTTGCCCTGCTCGGCGAAATCGACCAGCGCGCCGAAGAACGGCGTCTTCAGGCTCTCGGCGTATTTACGCAGATGGGAGACGAGGTTGCGGGCGATGAAATCCGGCGTCTCCTCAGCCAGGAAGATGAAGCCGTCCACATTGTCGAGCACATCGACCGGGATGTCCTCCAGTCTATGGCGGCGGACCAGCACGATGATCGGCACATCCAGGCCCCGGCTGCGGATCAGCGCGATCAGGGCGGCCGACTTGCCCTGCATGCCCTTCTTGCCCCAGTCCACCACGACGCAGCCGATGGCGGCATCGGTGCGGATCACCAACTCTGCGTCATCGTCGCGCCGGGCGCGCACCACAGCGTAGCCCAGGCCCTCCACCTCGGCGAGAATCTGGCGCAGTCGGGCGCCTTCCAGATCGGCGTCGCCCTCGAAGCCGGGCGCGCAGACCAGGAACTTGAAGCGGCGGGCATATTCCATGGCGGGGCTCCGGAAACATGGTGATCATCGCGTGCGGACGGCGGCCGACCAAGGTGGCGCGGCCCGGTTTCATGGCGCTGTCACAAGCCTAGTGAAACAGCGGCAGGATGATTTCGAGGGTGATCAGCAGGACCACCGCAATCTCCAGCACCTCCGCCCGACCGCCATGCGATTCGCTGTACAGCGCCGTATAGGTGTCGCGCACGATGTTCAGCTTGCGATCCACCGCCGCACTGACCGATGGCACGCGGAACAGGTCCATCGCGGCGGCATAGACGCGGGCGAGATAGACGTCCTCGGTCACCTGTAGGGCATTGTCCACGCGTTCGGTGATCTCGGTCACCTCCGCGACCATGCCGTGCAGGCGCCGCGCCAGCTTGGCATAGCGCCGGGCCGACCACAGGCTGGCCGAGGCCCGCGTCGCCTCCACCATGTCGTACATGCGGGGCAATTCGGCATCCAGCAGTTCGTCATAATAGCGCATCTGCAATAGTTGCGCGTTGGCCACCTCCAGCACGTCGGCCACATCCGTCTCGTGCCGCGGTTCGTAGAGGAAGGCGCGGTCCCAGGTCACCACCGCCAGGTCGTCGTCGTAGTAGGAGAAGCGCTGCCGCAGCAGCGCCTGGCGCGCGCCCTCCGACAGCGGCCGCGTTTCGCCCGACAGCAGCGGCACCAGATCGACGCGTTCCATCAGCGCATTGGCCGACAGTGGCGCGTCGAAATCATGCACCACGGCCAGCAGGTAATCCTCCTCAAGCGGCGTCACCACGGGCCGGTCCAGCGCCTCGGCCAGAACCGCCCGCAGGCCGTTCAGCATCTCCTGCCAGGGGGTGCCGGTCGCGGCGGTGCCGAGGCGGGTGTCCATTGCATTGGCCAGCGTCACGAAATCCGCCCAAGCCATCTCCTCGGCCGGCACCTGCAAGGCAAAGGCGGCGGTGCCGAAGTCATAGAGCCGCACGCTGGCGGTCGCGGTCACTGGCCGTCCGCCCAGCGACAGGACGACCGGCTCCAGCCGCAACGCCAGCGGCGCCACGCCGAAGCAGACCGCTTTGGCCGGCGTGGTGCCGAGGCGGGAGCGCATGCCCTCCCGGTCGGGCCGCGCGCCCCAGATCGCCTCGGCGCGCGTGAGGTCGATCGCGTAGCTTACGTCAAACAGGCGTAGCGCCGTCACATGCCCCGATCGGACGATCACCGGTTCCATCGCCTGCGGCCTCCCTGTTTGCAGTTCATCATCGCCCGCGGACTGCCCTTCCCCAAGCCCGCGCGGGGCGCTACCCACCGCCGCCAAGGAGATTGCTCGTGGACGCGCTGCCCGAAACCGCCCCCGCCCTGTTGGATGCCGCCGCCCGCGCCGCCCGCGCCGCCGCGACCCTGCTGGCGCGTGCCGGGCGACCGGCCAAGGACGCGGCGCTGCACGCCGCCGCGGCCGCGCTGCGCCGCGACACCGCCGCGGTGCTGGTGGCCAATGCGGCCGACCTCGCGGCCGCGCCCGACCTGTCCGGCGCCTTTCGCGACCGGCTGCTGCTGACCCCGGCGCGGATCGCGGCGATGGCCGAGGCGCTGGAACAGATCGCGGCCCTGCCCGACCCGGTGGGCCGGACCTTGGCGGAATGGACGCGGCCGAATGGCCTCGTGATGCGCCGCGTGGCCCAACCCCTCGGCGTGATCGGCGTGATCTTCGAAAGCCGCCCGAACGTCGCGGCCGATGCGGCAGCGCTTTGCCTGAAGGCCGGCAGTGCGGTGATCCTGCGCGGCGGGCGAGAGAGCCTGCATTCGGTGCGCGCCATCCATGCCTGCCTGGCCGAGGGCCTCGCGGCGGCGGGCCTGCCTGCGGCCTGCATCCAGGTGGCACCTTCGGCCGACCGCGCCTTTGTGGGGGCGATGCTGGCAGCGTCTGGGCTGATCGACCTGATCATCCCGCGTGGCGGCAAGGGCCTGGTCAGCCGGGTGATGCAGGATGCGCGGGTGCCGGTGTTGGCCCATGCCGAGGGGCTTTGCCACACCTACATCCATGCCGCCGCCGACCCCGCCATGGCCCGCGCGATCCTGGCCAATGGCAAGATGCGCCGCACCGGCGTCTGCGGCGCCACCGAAACCCTGCTGATCGACGCCGCCATCGCGCCCGCGCTGTTGCCGTTGCTGGTGGCGGACCTCGCCGCGCTCGGCTGCGGCTTTCGCGCCGATGCCCGGGCTGCGGCGATCCTGCCCGACCTGCCGGCGGCGACGGAGACGGATTTCGCGACCGAATGGCTCGGCCCCATGCTGTCGATCGCCGTGGTCGATGGGGTGGCCGGCGCGCTCGCGCATATCCAGCATTTCGGCAGCGAGCACACCGAGGCGATCGTGACCGAGGATGCCGCCGCCGCGACCGCCTTCCTCGACGGGCTGGGATCGGCGGTCGGGCTGTGGAACGCCAGCACCCAGTTCTGCGACGGTGGCGAGTTCGGTTTTGGTGCGGAAATCGGCATCGCCACCGGACGGCTGCACGCACGCGGACCGGTCGGGTTGGAACAGCTTTGCACCTATCGCTACCAGGTCATCGGCACCGGGCAGATACGTCCGGGATGACAAGGCCGGCCCGCCTGGCGCATGCTGAACGCCGGAGGATCGCACCATGCTGTCGCGTCGCGCGCTTGCCGCCCTTGCATTCCTGCCCGCCGTCCCGGCCCATGCTGCCTGCCTCGACATGGCCGCGGCCGCCCGGGTCGCCGCCGCGCTGATCGCGCGGGAGCAACTCACCTCGCCGATCCCGGGGCTGACCCTCGCAGATGCCGAGTGTTTTCGCGAACGGGTGGTGGCGCATCTCGCGCAGCCCTGGGGCGATACGGTCGGCTGGAAGGCTGGGCTGACCAACGCCGCTGCGCAGCAACGTTTCGGCGTGCCGCACCCGCTGCGCGGCGCGATCTTTCACGCGACCATCCGCGCCCAGTCCGGCGCCGAACTGCCGGCCCGCTTCGGCTCGATGCCGGTGATCGAAAGCGACCTGATCGTGCGGGTGCGCGACGATGCCATCAGCGAAGCCGGCGCGGACCCGGTCGCGATCCTGCGGCATCTGGACCAGGTGATCCCGTTCATCGAACTGCCTGACCTGGCCTTCGCCCCGGGCGTGCCGCTGGATGCGGCGGCGCTGATCGCGATCAACGTCGGCGCGCGGCTGGGCGTGATGGGCGAACCGATGCCTGCCCTGGCGACAGACGCTTTCGCCGCGGGCCTGGCCAGCATGTCGGTCGTGCTGACGCATGATGGCACCGAGCGGGCCCGGGCACCCGGCTCGGCCCTGATGGGCCATCCGCTGAACGTGATCCCCTGGCTGGTGCAGGACTTGGCGCGCGTCGGCCGGCGCCTGCGGGGCGGCGAATACATCTCGCTCGGCGGCTACTCGCCGCAGTTGCCGAGCGTGCCCGGGCTTTGGACGATGCGGTACGAAGGACTGGCGGCGACCGCCTCCGAGGTGATCGTGCGGCTGACGTGAGCGCGCATCCCGCAGACATGCGGCGACGCGGCCGGTGGCCGCGCTGCCCTGCCAGATGCCAAAACCAGGGGTCGTGCGGCTTCGTGCCGTCGAGAGCGCCAGCGGCGGTGCGGCAACCTGGCCGGTCGGCCGCCGCTACGAGCCGTTCGGGTTGGACGCCGCGCGTAGGCTGATCCTCGCCCTGCGGGCGCGGGGTGGCGAAGCCTTCCCGCTCGACGACCGCTTGCCATTCGTCGCCTTGGCCGCTGCGGAGCGCGCGGCGCTCTTGGCGCTGCCGACGGGTTGAACCCCTGAGTTGATGCGCGGCCGGCGGCTTCCGCTCCGGCGCCAAGCCGTGGTTTGCTCACGCACAGGGAAACGCAAAGGACCCCGATGACGCGCCGTGTCGTGCCGAGCCTCCCGCCCCCCGCGATTGCAGCACCCCCGACAGCGCCCGTTCGGGCCGGGTGACCAGCCCGGCCGGACGGGCCGCTCCCGGACCTTGGGGCGATCGGCGACGGCGGCGGATCGGGCTGCTGGGCGGGTCGTTCAACCCCGCCCATGCGGGGCATCTGCATGTCGCGCGGACGGCTCTGCGGGCGCTGCGGCTGGATGAGGTCTGGCTGATGGTCTCGCCGGGCAATCCGCTTAAGCCGACCAAGGGCATGGCGCCGCTGGCCGAGCGCCTCGCCAGTGCGGCGCGGATCGCGGATGGGCGACAGATCCGCGCGACGGCGATCGAGGCAGGGCTGGGCACGCGCTTTACCGCCGATACACTGGCTGTCCTGGCGCGGCGGTTTCCGCGCGTGTCCTTCGTGTTCTTGATCGGCGCCGACAACCTGGCGCAACTGCCGCGCTGGCAGCGCTGGCGGTCGATGCTTCGGCATACCCGGCTGGCGGTGCTGCCGCGCCCGGGCTTTACGCGACATGCGCTGAAGGGGGCGGCGGCGGCCGTGCTCGCGCCGCATCGGCGGCGCCCGGGGGCGATGTGGGGGGAGGGGGCCTTGGGGGAGGCGGCGGTGGATCGCGGCCATGCCCCCTGGTGTGTGGTGCCGGCGCGGGAACATGCGGCCTCGGCGACCGCGATTCGGGCGGCTGTGGCGCATGGGGCCGCGCCGGCTTAGAAGGCTTAGAACGAGGTGAGGACCCTGGGCCCGCGATGGGCCTTCCCCGCCACCGCATCCCACAACAGCGCCAAGACAGGAGGCGACCATCGCCCGCACGCCCAAGGACGACGAGACGCAGAGCAAGGCCGCCGGGACGGCTGTGAAAATGCGGGCCCGAAAGCCTGCCGAGGCGGTGCCGCCGAAGGTCGCCGCGGCGAAGGTCGCCCCGAAGACGCCCGCGGCGAAGGCCGCCCCGAAGACGCCCGCGGCGAAGGCCGCCCCGAGGACGCCCGCGGCGAAGGTCGCCCCGAAGATGCCCGCGGCGAAGGGCGCCCCGAAGACGCCCGCGGCGAAGGCCGCCCCGAAGATGCCCGCGGCGAAGGCCGCCCCGAAGACGCCCGCGGCGAAGGCCGCCCCGAAGACGCCCGCGGCGAAGGCCGCCCCGAAGACGCCCGCGCCGAAGGCCGCCCCGAAGACGCCCGCGGCGAAGGGCGCCCTCAAGCCGACCGCGGCGAACCCAGCCCCGAAGCCGCCCGCGAAGGCCGCCACCCCCAGGCCCGCGAAGCGTACCACGGGCGCACCCGTGGTGACGGCCACGGCCAAACCCCCCATCAAGGCGGCCGCTGCCCCAAAGCGCGCCCCCAAGGCCGACCCCACCGCCGGCCCCGTGACTACCCCCGCCCGCCGCGCGAAGCGCCAGAAAGTTGCGGCACCACTGCTGGAACGCTTGGTCGCTGCCGCGGTCGAAAGCCTGGAAAGCGATAAGGCAGAGAATGTCGTGGTGCTGGACATCGCGACCCGGTCCTCCTTCGCCGATCGCATGATCGTCGCGACCGGCCTCGCCGACCGCCAGATCAGCGCGATGGCGACCCATGTGGTCGATGCGTT
>JBBRWI010000189.1:0-7390 GCA_038249305.1 Acetobacterales bacterium | reverse complement strand
TCGGTCATGCTGTCGCTGCTGCGCGACCAGGGCATCATGGCGGTGCTGGAGGATTCCTCCGGCAATGGCGGGGCGGCCATCGCGACCTATGCCGCTGCCGGCGGCATGGCGGCAACGATCTTCGTGCCCGACAGCACCAGCCCCGCGAAAACCGTGCAGGCGCGGGCGGCGGGGGCGGCGATCACCCTGGTACCAGGGTCGCGCCAGGACTGCGCCGACGCGGCGCTGGCCGAGGCGACCCGCCTCTTCTACGCCAGCCACAACTGGCAGGCGTTCTTTCTGCAAGGCACCAAGACGCTCGCCTATGAACTCTGGGAGGACCTCGGGTTTTCCGCACCCGACAACGTGATCGTGCCCTGCGGGGCCGGGTCCAACGTGCTCGGCTGCTTCATCGGCTTCTCCGAACTTCTGGCCGCCGGGCAGATCACGAAGATGCCGCGGATCTTTGCCGCCCAACCGGCCGCCTGCGGGCCGCTCGCCCGCGCGCATCTGGGCCTGCCGCCCGAAACCGCGCGCCCTACCATCGCCGAGGGCACCGCCATCGCCCAGCCGATCCGTGTGCCGGAAGTGCTGCACGCGCTGCGCGCCAGTCGGGGCGGCGCCGTGCTGCTGGAGGAAGCCGAGATCGCCGCCGCGACCGGCGCCCTCGCCCGGCGCGGCTTCTACGTCGAACCGACCTGCGCCCAGGCCGCCGCCGCCTTCGAGCGCCTGCTGGCGGCCCGCACCATCGCGGCGGCCGAGACCACCGTCATCGTGCTGACCGGCACCGGGCTGAAGGCGACGCCGCGCCATGCCGAGATCCTGGGGATCGACCTATGACGCTGGACGACCTGCCGACCCCGTGCCTGGTGCTGGACGTCGGTATCCTGCGGCGAAACCTCGCGCGCATGGCCGCCGCCGTGGCGCGGCATCCGGGCGTGGTGCTGCGCCCGCACCTCAAGACCGCCAAATGCGTCGAGGTCGCGCGCCTGGCGGCCCCGGGCGGCGGCCCCATCACCGTCTCGACCCTGGCCGAGGCCGAGGCTTTCTGGGCCGCCGGATTCCATGACCAGGTCTACGCGGTGGGCATCACCCCCCAGAAACTGGACCGCGCGGCAGCACTGCCGGGCGTGAACATCATCACCGACGACCTGGATGTGGCGCAGGCCATCGCCGCCCACCCGGGGCCGTTGTCGGCGCTGATCGAGGTCGATGTCGGCGAACAGCGCGGCGGCGTCGGGCCGGAGGATGCAGCCCTGCTGGCGATCGCCGCAGCACTCGGGCCACGGCTGGCGGGGGTCATCACCCATGCCGGGCATTCCTACGCCGGGCGCAGCGATGCCGAGATGGCGCGGATCGCCGATATCGAGCACGCCGGCGTCCTCCGCGCCGCCACCCGCCTGCGCAACGCGGGACATGCCTTGGGGATCGTGTCGCTCGGTTCATCGCCCACGGCGCTGCACGCCGCAACGCTTGCGGGCGTCACCGACGTGCGGGCCGGGGTCTATATGTTCGGCGACCTGTTCCAGGCGCAGATCGGCACCCACACCGACACCGACATCGCGCTGACCGTGCTGACCAGCGTGATCGGTCGGCGCCCGGGTGCGCTGCTGCTGGATGCCGGCGCGATCGCGCTGTCGAAGGACCGCAGCACCGCAGCACCGGGCCTGCGCGACGATGGCTTCGGGCTGGTTTGGGACCTGGACGGCAAGCCCAGCCTGGGCCGGGTCGTGGTGGAACGCGCCTATCAGGAACATGGCGTGGCCCTGGGGGCGCCCGATATGCCAATTGGGGCGCGACTGCGGGTCGCGCCCAACCATACCTGCCTGACGGCAGCGGCGCACGCGGGTTACGCGGTTGTCGATGGGGGGCGTGCGGTGATCGGGCACTGGTCGCGCATCAACGGCTGGTAGGGAGGCAACCGGAAGCGGGGGATGCGTGTTGAACCGGGTATGCAAATCCCACCAGACACGCAGCTGCGCGCATCGGAAACCCCGAAGCCCAATCCTCCGGTCGAGGCACCGCCGCCCGATCTGCCCGAACAGCCGGCACCGCCCGTGGAACTGCCGCCACCGACCACGCCCGGCAACCCGCCGCCGTTGCAGATGCAAGCGGCCCACTTGAACTGAGTTACGACCGCGGCCGGTCCGGGTAATCCCGCGCCGGCCGCGCCTTGTAGGACGGCAGCGACCAGCCGCGCAGGATGGCCGCCGCCCGCAGGCCAAATCCGGCCAGCATGCCGGCGCCGACCGCGACCTCCCGCCCGGCACCGGCATGATACAGCATGACAAAGACCAGGGCGCCGAGGGCGGCCGCCGTCGCATAGATTTCCCGCCGCAGCATCAGCGGCAGTTCCGCGCAGATCACATCGCGCAGCACGCCACCAAAAGTCGCGGTGATGGTGCCCATCAGCACCGCCGACCAGGGGTTGGCGCCAAGGCGCTGGGCCGCTTCCGCCCCCAGCACGGCAAACAGCGCAAGCCCGATGGCATCCGCCCACACCAGTACGATGAAGCGGCGTTCGACCAGATGCGCACCGACGAAGGTCAGCAGCGCGAGGCCAATGGTCAGCCCGACGAAGCCCGGCGTCTGCAACCAGAACACCGGCACCCCCAGCATCAGGTCACGCACCGTGCCGCCGCCAAAGGCGGTGACGGCGGCGATCAGGATGAAGCCGACCGGGTCGAGTTGCTTGCGGGATGCCGTCAGTGACCCGGCCACGGCGAAGACCGCGACCCCGATCCAGGTCAGCGCATCGACCAGCGCACCGAACGTGCCCACGCTATTCGGCGGCGACCGCCCGCGTGGCAGCCGGTTCCTTGGCGGCCGCGCGCGCCCGCGCCGCGCCGTTGCCGAAGCCGGCGCAGAGCAGCGACAGCCCCAGCAGCACCGCGACCAGCGGAAGCAGCAGGTGCGGATACCCGGCATCCAGCAGCAGCCCCATCGGCACCGGCGTGATCGCGCCCCCCAAGGGCAGCCCGGCCGAGACGAAGCCGAACACCTTGCCGATCTGCCCCGGCGGGGCGGCATTCTTCAGCATCACGTCGCGCGGCGTGCGACTGGCGCCCATCATAACCCCCGCGACCAAGGCCACCGCGACCGGCATCCACCCCGGCATCGGCACCGTGCCGAGCAACAGGATCAGAACAATCGCGCCCGAGGTCAGCACCAGGACGAACGGCATATGCCGATCGGACCGGTCGGCGAACCAACCCCCGACCAGCGTGCCGCCCGTGGCGCCCACCATGTAGGCGGTGAGGATCATCGAGGCGATCGCCAGCGGCGTGTCCCACAACTCGCCCATCAGGGTGATGACAAAGGCGGTGAAACCCGACCCGGCCATGGACGACAGCAGGAAGAAGCCGAAGAACAGCAGGATCGGCCGCGACAGCAGCAGGTCGCGGCCGGAGATGGCGGGGCCGGTTTCGCGCGGCTTGGCCTGGTCCTTGAGGATGCGCGACTGCCACAGGATGGCACCGACCACCGGCACGCCCAGCAGCCCGACCACCAGCAGCGCGCCGCGCCAGTCGGTCACGAACAGCAGCAGCGCGATCACCGGGGGCCCCAGCGCGAAGCCGAGGTTCCCGGTGAAGGTATGCAGGGCAAAGGCCCGCCCCATGCGCGCCTTGTCGATGCTGCCCGCCAGGATCGCGTAGTCGGCCGGGTGGATCACGCTGTTGCCGACACCCGACAGCACCGCCAGCGCGACGATCACCCAATAGGCCGGCGCGAAGGCCATCGCCGCCATCGACAGCGCCATCAGCAACGTGCCGCCGACCAGGAAGGGCCGCGCGCCATACTTGTCCACCATGAAGCCGACCGGCGTCTGCAACAGGGCGGTCACCGCACTCATCAGCGCGATCGACAGCCCGAGGGTGGCGAAGGAGACGTCGAATTCCTCCCGCCACACCAGGAACAGCGGCGGCAGGCAGAGCATGTAGAAATGCGACAGGAAATGGCCCATGCCGATCAGGCCGACGACGGCCCAATCCTTGGGGGGCGGAGGGGCGGGGGTGTCCATGCGGGGTGCCGGAGCCTCGGGCGTCACGCGACGTCTCTGCGCCCGGGGCCGGCACCGGTCAACGCCGGAATGCCGCCGGCCGCGTGTTCGCGGATGATCGCGATCAGCGGTTCCACCACCTGGGTCCGCCCCGCCGCGTCGCCGAACAGCGCCATTTCGGCGGTGCCGAGCGGCGGCAGCCCGGCCAGTTCCACAACGCCCTCCGGCATGCCCGACCGGCCGAGGACCATCGCCGCCAGCCCGGCCTGGGCGGCGGCGGCGATGCCGAGCAGGCTGGGCGAGACGAAGGTGATCTCGAAGGCCAGCCCTGCCCGTGCGAGTGCCGCCAGCGCCCGGTCGCGGAACATGCAGCCCTGCGGCAGCATTGCCACGGGGATCGGGCGGCCGGGCGGCGGTGACCAGCCGGGGGCGGCCGCCCAGACCACGGGTTCGGTCCAGATCGGGCGGCCCTCGGTCTCGCCATCGCGGCGCTTGCCCAGCACCAGGTCGAGGCCGCCTGCGGCTTCGGCGGCGCGCAACTCGTGGCTGCGCCCGACCTCGACCTCCAGCCGCAGGTCGGGGAAGGCGCCCACGAATTTCGCCAGCACCGGGGCCAGGCTGCGCGGGATGAAGTGGTCGGCGACGCCCAGCCGCAGCCGGCCGGTGACCGGGGGCGCGATCAGCCGGCGCACCGCCTCGTCGTTCATCGCGAGCATGCGACGGGCGTAGGCGAGCAGCGTCTCGCCTTCACGGGTCAGTGCGCTGCGGCGGGAGGTGCGGGCGAGGATGGGCTTGCCCAGCACATCCTCCAGCCGCTTCACTTTCAGGCTGACAGCGGATTGGGTCAGGCCGAGCGCCTGGCCGGCGGCGGTGAAGCCGCCCCGTTCGGCGACCTGCACGAAGCAGCGCAGCAGGTCGAGATCGAGGTCAGGGACGCGCATCATCCCCAGGTCGGCGCATCACGCGCCGCCGTCAACCAGAAGGGGGGCAACCGGAGGGGGGCAACCAACAGGGGGGCAACCGGCCAGGAGGCTCTCCCCCCGGCCGGCCGACGCGATCAGTTCTCGTCGTAGCCGCCGCCGTCGTCATACCCGCCGGCCGCGTCGTCGTAGCCGCCACCCTGGTTCGCGCCGCCCTGGTCGTAGCCACCCTGGTCATTGCCACCCTGGGCATCACTGCCCGGCTGGGCGGCCGGTTCGCTCCACGGCGAGGAGGTCGGCACCGCATCCTGGCCGAAGCCGCCGCCGGTCGCCGCTTCGGCGGCACCACCGCCGCCCATCATGCCCATCAGCGCATTGCCCAGCATCAGGCCGCCGGCGACGCCCGCCGCGGTCATCAGCGCGGTGCCGAGGAAGCCCGAGCCGCCGCGCTGCTGCTGGAACATGCCCGGGTTGCCGCCCGGCGCCATCATCGGCTGCGGCCGTGGCGGCATCATCGGCTGCTGGCGGTTGCCGCCACCGAACATGCCACCGAACATGCCGCTGCGCTGCGGCGCCTGGGCCTGCTGCTGCACGCCCTGCATCTGCCATTCCAGGTCCTGGATTCGGTTCTGCGCCTCGACCAGCGCCGCTTCGGTGACGAAGGCGGTCTGCGTCAGGCGGTAGCGCGCCTCGGGGAAGCGGTTGAACAGTTCGAACAACAGGTTGTCCGCGTCGCGGTCGATCGGCGGCAGGGACTGCTGCGGGGCCTGGGTGCTCGGAACCCCACCCCAGGGGCTGGATGCCGGGCGGGCGGGTTGCACGCCGGCGACACGCTCCACGAAGGCGGTGATGATGCGGCGTTCTTCGTCGTTCATGATGTCGCGTCCCTTGTTTGCCCCCGGCGGCTCGGCGCCGGGAAAAATGAACCAGCGTCCATGTGGACCTTCATGCGGCACCGATCAAGCGGTGGCCGGGGATCGTCACACGGCAGAAACCATGGACCGGGACGCGCGCCGTCAGATCCTGTCCGGCAGGCCGAGCCGCCGCCATTCGATCACCGGGCAGCGGTCCATCGCCACCATCACCCCCGCCGCCCGCGCCCGCGCCGCCGCCGCCGCATCGACCACGCCGAGTTGCAGCCAGATCGAGCGCGCGCCCAGGTCGGCTGCCGCGTCCATCACCGCCCCGGCATCTTCGCTGCGGCGGAACACATCGACCATGTCGAGCGGCGCGGCCTCGGCCAGCGTGGCGGACGCCGTTGCGCCGTGCAGCATCCGGCCGGCCAGCCCCGGGTTCACGGGCGTCACCTCATAGCCGCGCGCGACCAGGAAGGCCGCGACGCCGAACGACGGGCGCTCGGGCCGGTCGGACGCGCCGACCACGGCAATCCGCCGGGTTGTCAGCAGCAGGTGGCGAAGATCGTTGTCGGTCAGTGCGTCGGACGCCATAGGCGCCAAGGTGCCATCCAGGGCCAATCCGCGAAAGCGCAATCCATCGGCGCCCTACGCATTGACCCTCCGTCAATCATGGCGGGGCCAAGCTGCGTCGCGGCGGGGATCGTCCCGCGATGACGTGACCGTCCCAGAATGGGGCGGCGGGAAAGGCAGAACGCCGATGTCCATCGAATCCCATCCCACCCATGCCGGCGGGTCGCCGTCCGCCGGCGGCCTCGACTGGGCGGGGTCCGCCCAGGCCCGTGGCGACGCTGCCTGGCTGGCGGCGCTGCGGGCGGATTGGGCGGCGGAGGACACGACCTGGGGGCATCCCGAAACGCCTGCCGCCTGGTGGCAGGGTCAGGCGCCGGCTGCCGAACGCCAACCGGCCTCGGCCGCGACGTGCGATGCGGACCCCTTCGGCCGCACGCCGCGCGACGGGGAGGTTGCGGCGTCGGTGTCCGGCCTTGGTTAGCGGCCTTGGTTAGCGGCCTGGGTTGGGGCGTCACGATCCAGCCGATGGAATGGGCGCTGGTCTGACGTATCGCGAGCGCGCAACGCCCCTTGCACGACTCGGCCCGCCGGGGCCATTCCTGGCGGCGTGCTGCACCTCATCAAACTCTCGGTCGGAACGCGCGATGTCGCGGGGCTCGCTGCCTGGCAGGCGCTGCGGGCGGTCGCCGAGCCGCCACTGCGCCACCAGACCCGCCAACGCCCCAAGCGCGGCGCGGAAATCATCGATGGCGGCTCGATCTACTGGGTGATCCAGGGCGTCGTTCGGGTGCGGCAGCGGGTGATCGACATCACCGAGGATGTCTGGGACGACGGCACCACCTGCGCCGGGCTGGTGCTCGACCACATGCTGGTGCCGGTCGCCGTCCGTCCGACCAAGCCGTTCCAGGGGTGGCGCTACCTCGACCCCGCGGCCGCCCCGCCCGATATCGCGGCGATGGCGGAAGCCAGCGGGATCGAAGTGTTGCCGCCCAGGCTGCTGGCGGAATTGCAGGCGCTCTGCTTGCTCTGACCCGCCTTCTCTGGCCCCGCCTTCTCTGGCCCCG
>JBBRWI010000188.1:0-7568 GCA_038249305.1 Acetobacterales bacterium | reverse complement strand
GTGCTGACGCTGGGCGATGGGCGGGGGTTGGAACACACGGCGCGGGACGTGCCGATGACCGATGCGGATGTGCTGGACAAGTTCCTGGGGTTTGCGCGGCCGAGCCTCGGGCGCGACGGGGCCGAGGCCGCGGCGGATACCCTGCTGCGTGGGCGCGGCATCGCGCGGGGGCTTTTCACGGCTTCGGCAGGCTGATCCCCGCCAAGGCCTCCCATACCCGGATCACGAAGGCATCGTCGCGCCCGCCCTGCCCGATCCCGCGCGCGGCGACGAAGAGTTGCATCGCCTGCGCCGCCAGCGGCACCGGCAGCGATTCCGCCCGCGCCAGGTCGGTGACCAGGGCCAGGTCCTTCACAAAAATATCCACCGCCGATTTCGGCGTGTCGTCGCCAGCCAGCACATGCGCCATGCGGTCCTGGAACATCCAGGAATTGCCGGCGGCCGTCGTCACCACGTCATACAGCGTCTGGCCGTCGATCCCGGCCTTGAGGCCGAGCGCCATCGCCTCGGCCGCCGCCGCGATATGCACCCCGGCCAGCAGTTGGTGCACCACCTTCATCGTGGTGCCGAGCCCCGCCGTGCGGCCCATGTCAAAGACCCGTTTGGAAATCGCCGCCAGCACCGGGGCCGCCTTGGCGAAAGCGGCCACGGAGCCGGAGGCCATCACCGTCATCTGCCCCGCCTGCGCGCCGACAGCCCCCCCGGACACCGGGGCATCCAGATACAGCAGCCCCAGCGCCTCGGCCGATGCGGCCAGGCCCCGCGCATCGGCCGGCGCCATGGTGGAGGACACGATGCACACCGCCCCCGGGGCCATCCGGGGGGCCGCGCCGTTCGGGCCGAACAGGGCATCGCGCGCCTGCGCCGCGTTGACGACGAAGACCAGCGCCGCGTCCTGGCCATCGGGCAGCGCCGCGCCACTCGCCACGGCGGCACCGAAGGCGGCCCGCGCCTCGGCGCGCGGATCGACGCCGGTGACGGTCAGCCCCGGCGTCTTCGCCAGGTTGTTCGCCGCCCCCATGCCCATGGTCCCCAGGCCGATCACCGCGACGTGCATGTTTCCAATCCCTGGTTGTCGCGCCACGGTGCATTGGCACGGCCGGGGGTCAAGCCGTGGGGAGGCAAACGCCGTGAACCTGTTCCGCCTGTTGCAGGCCCGCGCGGCGGCAAGCCGCCCCATCGCCATCGGCCTGATCGGCGCCGGCAAGTTCGGCGCGATGTTCCTGGCCCAGGTGCCGCGCACGCCGGGGCTGCATGTGCTCGGCATCGCCGACCTGTCGGTCGCCAATGCCCATGCCGCCCTGGTTCGCGTTGGCTGGCCGGCCGAGGCGCATGCCGCCCCCGACCTCGACACCGCCGCCCGCACCGGGGCCACCGCCGTGATCGAGGACGCCGCCGCCCTGATCGCCGACCCGCGCATCGAGGTCATCATCGAGGCGACCGGCCACCCTGCCGCCGGGCTGCGCCACGCGGCCCTGGCCATTGCCCATGGCAAGCACGTGGTCATGGTGAATGTGGAGGCCGATGCCCTGGCCGGACCTTTGCTCGCTGCCCGCGCGAAAGCCGCCGGCGTGGTCTATTCCCTGGCCTATGGCGACCAGCCGGCGCTGGTCTGCGAGATGGTCGATACCATACGCGCGGCGGGGTTTCCGGTCACCGCCGCCGGCAAGGGCACCAAATACCTGCCCGTCTTCCATGCCAGCACCCCCGACACGGTCTGGGGCCATTACGGGCTGACGCCGGAGGCCGCGGCGGCGGGGGGCATGAACCCCAAGATGTTCAACTCCTTCCTGGATGGCACCAAGTCGGGGCTGGAGATGGCGGCCATCGCCAATGCGACCGGGCTGCTGCCGCCACCGGATGGGCTGCTGTTCCCGGCCTGCGGCGTGCAGGACCTGCCGCTATTGCTGCGTCCGGCCGAGGAAGGCGGCGTGCTGGCGGCGCGCGGCCAGGTGGAGGTCGTCTCCAGCCTCGAACGCGACGGGCGCCAGGTGGTCGGCGACCTGCGCTGGGGCGTCTATGCGGTGCTGGAGGGCGAGACCGACTACATCCGCCGCTGCTTTTCGGAATACGGCGTGCATACCGATCCGTCGGGACGCTACGCGGCGCTGTGGCGGCCGTATCACTTCATCGGGCTGGAATTGGGGGTATCGGTCGCCTCGGTCGCGCTGCGGCGGGAGGCGACGGGGGCGCCGGAAGCCTGGTCGGGCGATGTGGTGGCCACTGCCAAGCGCGACTTGGCGGCAGGCGAGGTGCTGGATGGCGAGGGCGGCGCGATGACCTGGGGCAAATGCATCCCCGCGGCGCGGTCGCAGGCTATGGGGGCATTGCCGATCGGGCTGGCGCAGGGCTTCGCGCTGACCCGGCCGGTGGCGCGCGGGGCGGTGCTGGCCTGGGCGGATGTGCGGGTGCCGGCGGGGGATGCGGCAGTGGCGATGCGGCGGGAGATGGAGGCGGGGTGGGGCAGCGCGCAGGTCGGCTTGTAATGTTTCATGCGATCTCCTCTTGGTTGGTTGGCGCAGACGCTGCACTCCAGCGTCGGTCGTGCACAAGAAAATCAGGATTCACCCAAGTTTTCCTGTTCTAATTGCGTCAAAAAATCTTACACCGCCTTACAGACACGGGAAATTAGTAGACTATACATCGCTTTAGCGACCGGCACAGAATATGCTCTCAACCGGATGTCGCCTTTTTTGGCGATCTCTCGATAAAGAGAAAAACCTGTGCGGAGGTCACCCTTGATGAAAATCTTCCACGCCTGCCTGAGGGGCGTGCTGGCCGCTGCGGTGCTCGGCACCGGCCTGCTTGCGGCGACGCCGCGCGCCGCGGCCGGGCCGGTTCAGATCCGCGACGGCAATGGCGGCAACGCCTTCAACGGCGGCCCCGGGTCGCTGAACCTGTCGATCAGATTCTTCAACAATCCGATGAACGTCGTGGCAGGCGCCTTCGCCCTGCAATACAGCACCGCGCCGAACCAGACCTGGATCGATTTCCTGACCTACGGCCTCGAACCGGAGGAGTTGCTGGGCATCGCGGGCAGCAACCCGGTCAACGGCAGCTTCGAAGCCCGGCTTGGCGATGCGGTAGAATACGCCGCCAAAGCCGCCAGCCTGGGCCGCCTGTACCAGACCCATTTCGCCGATTCGCTGACGAGCAGCCTCAAGAGCGCCGCCTTTCAGGTGGCGGTCTGGGAACTGGCGATCGACGAGCGCCCCAACCTCAGGGCCGGCAATTTCCGCCTGAGCACCCCGGGCAGCATCGACACGCAGACCCGGTCGTACCTGGACGCGGCCCAGTGGGTTCAGGCATCGGATGTCGGCGTGATCCTGCGGGTCGGCAACCAGGACCTGTTGGCCGTGCCGGAGCCTTCGGCGCTGGCACTGTTCGGCGTGGGCCTGGCCGGCATCTGGACCGCGCTGCGCCGTCGCCGCGGCGCCAGGCCGGCCTGATTAGGCGTGGCCGGCCGCATTCCCCCCGGCCGGCCCGCCCGCTACCGTTCGCGAACCCCTCTCGCGAGTCCCGCCATGTTCCCCCAGAATCCGACCATCTGCTTCGCCCATGTCGCCTATCGCCTGGCCGAGCGTTTCGCCGCCCGGAACACCGGCCTCGATGCCTTCCAGGTCACCACCCGCGCCGAATTGGATGCGCGGATCGCGGGCGCCGATGTGCTCGTCTGTTCCGGGTTGTGGCGCAACGACCTGCCGCCGATCGCGCCGCGCCTGCGTCTTGTGCAATCGGTCAGCGCCGGCACCGACCAGTACGACCGCGCGGTGATCGGCGCCGCCGGCATCCGCCTGGCCAGCGCGCAAGGCGTCAACGCCAATGCCGTCAGCGAACACGCCATCGCGCAGATCCTCGCCATCCTGCGCCGCATCCCCGAGGCGCGGGACAATCAGGCCCGCCGCTTCTGGCGCGGCATGCAGGGCGATTTCGCGGGGCGCGAGGATGAATGTGGCGGCAAGACCGTGGTTCTGGTCGGCCTCGGCGCCATCGGCGCGCGGATCGGGCGGCTGTGCCAGGCGCTTGGCATGCGCGTGGTCGGCGTGCGGCGCGACCCTTCGGCCGGGGCGGCGGGGATGGAAGAGGTGCATTCCTTCCGCGACCTCAACAGCCTTTTGCCGCGCGCCGATTTCCTGGTGCTGGCCTGCCCGCTGACGGAGGACACGCGCGGCTTGGTCAATGCGGCCGCCCTCGCGGCGATGCAGCCCAGTGCGCGGATCGTGAACGTCGCGCGCGGCCGTGTCGTCGATGAAGCGGCCCTGATCGCGGCCCTGCAGGCCGGGCGCATCGCCGGCGCCGCGCTCGACGTGACAGTGGAGGAACCGCTGCCGGCGGAAAGCCCGCTCTGGGACATGCCGAACGTGCTGATCACCCCGCACAGCGCCGGCGAGACGCATAGGTACGAGGACAATGTGCTGGACCTGATGATGGAGAACATCGGCCGGTTGACGCGGGGCGAGGCGGGGCTGGTGAACCAGATCGTGTGAGGGGTGTCGTCGTCGGCCAATTGGCGTGGCGGGGGGTCGGTTCAGCCCGTCGCGAAGGGGCCCAGGGTCGCAGCGCCTACGGATCAGGCGACGGGCGTGCCAGGCCCGCCGCCCTTGCACGAAGGTTCACCCTGAACCACGCGCAGGGCGGCGGGCCGAAGACGGCGTTCACGCGACTTGGGCATCGGCCGCGCGGCGGCCGGCAAGCGCGTTTATCGCGATATCGATGTTATGCAGATTGCTCGTATCCTGCATGAAGACGACGGCGAGGCGTTTGCCATCCGTGCGGACAACCCGGGCTGCAATCGCCCCGACCACCTTCGGCATCACCACGCGAACCTCGGTGCCCGGATCGGGTGAGAACGGCCCGGAGCAATCCAATGCTGCGCCGCCGCGGGCGATGTCCACGAGCGTCGCCAACACCTCGGTACCTCCGGCCAGGGGGCTGACGCTGACGCGCAGGTTCTGCCCGGGGATTCTCTCGTATTGGCGGCGCTCGGCATCGTCGCGCATCGTCAGCAGGAAAGCGTCCACCTCGCCCCGCAACTTCATGGAGACATCGGCCACCCCGTCGGCTGCGGCCCTCACAGCCTGGCCCGCGGTCCCGGTCACCTGGGCCGCTTGCTCCACCTCGGCCAGGGCCAATGTCCCTTCATCCGTCTGGCGTGACACCGCCTGCACCTGCTGCGCTATCTCCCTGGCGGCGGTGCTTTGCTGCGATACGGACTCCGCGATGGCGGCCGACACCTGGTCCACGCGGGAGATGGCCTCGCTCACGTCGCGCACCGCGCTGACGGCTTCCGCCATCGAGCCGCGGATACTGGCGATGTGCTGCCCGACCTCGTCCGTCGCTCGTGCGGTTTGGCTGGCCAGGGCCTTGACCTCGGAGGCGACGACCGCGAAGCCCTTGCCGGCATCGCCTGCGCGAGCCGCTTCGATGGTCGCGTTCAAGGCCAGCAGATTCGTCTGCGAAGCAATCCGGCCGATCATCTCGACCACGCTGCCGATCTGCTCCGTCGCGACCGAAAGACCACGGATCGTCTTGTCGGTCGCCTCGGCACGGGTCACGGCATCGTTCGCCGCAGCCGCGGCTTCGGTCACATTGCGCGCGACCTCGGCGAAACTGACGGTGAGTTCCTCGGTGGCCGCGGCGACGGCCGCCAGATTCTGGGCGGATTCTCGCCGGCCCGCGAGTGTTGCCGTCGTGCCCTTGAGGGTGTGATCCGCGCCAGCGGCAACATCGACGGCACTCGTGCGCATGACTGTGGCGGAAGCCCCGAGCGTGCCCACGACGGCAGAAATAGCCGAGCCGAAATCGTGCGTATGCTGGGTCATGGCAATCCGGCGGCGTTCGTCGGCCTCCCGCTGGGCGGCAGCGGCCTGCGAAAGACGCAGCCTCTCCAAGCCATCCGCGCGGAACGTCTCGAGCGCACGGGCCAGAACACCGAGTTCGTCCCGGCGCGCAGCGCCAGGCACCGGCGTGTCGAGGTTGCCCCCAGCCATCGCGGCGGTGGCACGGGTGGCGCTGGCCAGCGGCCTGACGATCCCGCGGGCGGTCAGGCCGGCCAGCAGCGCGACGAGCAGGCACGCAAGCACGGTCGAGACGACGCCGAACATGATGATCCGGCGTTGCTCCGCCCGCAGGTCATCCACATAGACGCCGGAACCGACGATCCAGTTCCATGGCTCAAAGCGTTGGACGAAGGACAACTTCTCGACAGGCGTCTGTGCGCCCGGGCGTGCCCAGCGATAGGGGACGATCCCGGCGCCATCGTTGCGGGCCACCGCGACCATGGCCATGAACAGGGGGAAGCCTGTCGGATCGAGAAAGGCCGACAGGTCCTTGCCGTCCAGATCCGGACGGAAGGGATGCATGACCATCCGTGGCTCCATATCGTTGATCCAGACATATTCCTGACCACGGTAGCGCATGGCGCGGATGGCGGTCAGCGCGGCACGCTGGGCATCGGCTTCGGTCGCCCGCCCAGCGACCTGCTCGGCATGGTGGTGACCGGCGACGCTGGTGGCCGCTTCGACGATGTGCCGCAACACGGCGATGCGCCCGGCCTCGGCTTCCGCAACGCGGCCGTGAATGCCGAACGCGGCAAGGCTGACCAGCCCGAGGACGGCGATGAGCGTCGTGATATGGATGCGCAGGGCGATAGGCAGGCGATTGAGCAAGACGAAATCCCTTCGGACCGGCGTTGACTGCGGACCGCTTACCACTTCCCCCTCGTTCACCTGGTTAACCGCGCGCCGGTGGGATTCCACATGGCACCTTCGAAGGCGGCGTGAGGACATGCCCGCGGCGCGCGCCGGATATCTGCGGGGGCCGTGTGGTGTTTCCGTGCGCGTCGTGGCCCGAAAAATCCGCTGGGCCGCGCAACGGCAGTTCACCCCGGCGCCGCTACCCGCCGACGGGGGTCGAGACCACCTGGCCTTCCCGGCCCCGCATCGCCCAACCAGTCATGCGCTTTTTCGATGGCGATCGAGGCCGCATCCATCAGCACCCCCATCAGCGCCGTGCTGACGGGCCTCGATCAATTCGCCCCGCAGCATTTTTTGTATTTCCGCCCTGATCCGCAGGAGCAAGGCTCGTTGCGGCCGACCTTGCTGCCGCCTCGGGAGGCCGAGGCCGCCGCGGCCACGCCCGGTGTGCCGACCCGCCACGCATGGAGGTCTTCGACCCAGCCGGGGATCAGGTCAGGAGCCAGTCTGGTCAGCTCGTCCGCCTCGGCCTTGGGCCAGCGCTCGCTCCCATCGGCAATCTCGATCAATGCTCGCAGCCCGGCGAGGGCAGCCCGTGTCGCCCGGTCGGATGTGGCGATGCTGGCCCAGCTCGATGGGTGCAGTGCCATCGCGCGGGCGAACCCTTCGACCCAAATCTCCCACAGGGTTTCGTCGTGCCTGGTGTCGACGTCGAACACGGCGGCGAAGCGACCTCGGCCCGCGAGCAACGCCTCCGCCACGGCATTGTAGTGCGCCATGATGAGGGTGATGACGTCCTGCGCCTGCTGCCCGGTTTCAAACACCGGTGCCTCACCCGGATCGGTCGGCGCGCCCCAGACCTCCGGCAGCCAT
>JBBRWI010000187.1:0-7628 GCA_038249305.1 Acetobacterales bacterium | reverse complement strand
CGTCAACCCGGGGCAATCACCCGGCCGAGCGTCATCGGCAATTCGCGCAACCGCCTGCCGGTCGCGTGCCACAAGGCTCATCGCGTCCAGTCCCTTCACGCTCATCGGGCGGATGATCTCGTCCGGGCCGTCGAGCCGGGCAGCGTCACATCGGGGGTGACAGGCACCGTGTTTTGTGTAGCATCGATTTTCATCGTGACAGCGAACCCCCGGCCCGCCTGGGCCGCTTCGTCGCCCACATACGTGCTTCCAACGCGCAATGAACGTGAAGCAGCAACCTGCGCCGCCCACCAAGCTGCCACGCTGTACACAAAAATTCTTCGCACAGACACGAGGTGCCCTGCAGTTATAGGACGAGGTGACTTTTAACCATGATCCATCCTGCCTTGGCTTGATGACTGGGCATTGTGGTCGAGGAAAATGCCGCCGGTGAACGTTAATCCCGACACCATCGACCTGCCTGCTGCCGCCAGTCCGGTGAACGCCCAACCGCGGCGAAGTCCCGCCGCGCGGGCCGTCGCAACATCACGGCTATTTCTGCGCCTATTGCCGGCAGCGGCCCTGCTGATCCCCTTGGCGGCTGTGCTGGGCGCGGCCTGGCTCGACTGGGGCTCGAACTGGCGCGATGCGCAGATCGAGGTCGATCGCACGGCATCCTCGGCGGCGGTTTATGTCGCCCGTTCCCTGGAGGGCTCCGTCCTCACCGCGGGCCGGGTGAACGACCTGCTGCGCGAGAGAACCGACGACGAGATCCGCGCGGATGAGCAGCAGACCATGCGCGAGGTCGGCCAAATCCTCAGCGCCCTGCCGCTGGCAGTGGTCGCCTATGTCGTGGATGGTGCGGGCTTTCCGCTGATCGTCAGCAACCTCTATCCCGCCCCCGCCGGTTCCAGCGTGGCGGACCGCGACTATTTCGCATCGCTGCGCGACACCGCCCCGCGCGGCGCTTTTGTCAGCGACGCCTTCATCGGCCGCTTCGACCAACGTCTGCTGTTCACCCTGTCGGTGCAGCGCCGCGGCTCGGGCAATGCGGCGGCGCTGGGGGGCGGTTTCGACGGCGTGATCGCGATTTCCATGGACCCGGTGCTGGTGGGTGCGAACCTTGTCACCCTGCTGCGCGACCCCGCCGACAATGTCTCGCTCGCAGCCCCTTCCGGCCGAGAGATAAGCAGCGCGACGGGCACGCTCACCGTGCCGGGCCGGACCGTGCTGCGCCGGGCCAACCAGGGCGCCTGGGTGGCGGGCGAAGCCTGGAACGGCGTCAGCGCCATCCATGCCGTCGAGGGCTTTGACGCGATGGTGGTGGCGACCCGGCCGCGGCAGACCATCATCGGGAACTGGGCCGAGGTCGTGCGCAGCCATCTTTTCTTCGGCATACCGGCCAGCCTCGCGCTCTTTCTGCTCAGCCTGCGGATCACCCGCGACCAGCGGCGGCTGGATCACCTCAATGCGGCATTGTCGAAGGATGTGGAGCTTGGCGCCGACCGGCTGGATCGCGCGCTCCGCTTCGGCCTGGTCGGCACCTTCGATTATGACCTGCAATCGGGCGTCAGCCGCCGCTCGGCAGAATATATGGCCGTTAACCGCCTGGGCGCCCTGGCAGCGGAGGAACGCCATGCCGATTGGCTGCGCCGCCTGCACCCCGATGACCGCGCGAGCGCTGAGAAGGTGCTGCTGGATTGCCTGGCCGACCCCGCGGTGCAGCACTATGCGCAGACCTATCGGACCCTCGGCGCCGATGGCGCGGTGCGCTGGATCGCGGCGCGGGGCGAGATCGACCGCGACGCCAGGGGGCGGGCTGCGCTGCTGCGCGGCGCCCATGTCGACGTGACGTCACTGCGCACGGCGGAATACGCGCTGGCCGAGAGCGATGCGAGGCTCCGCCTCGCGCAGGAGGCGCTGGAGATCGGCACCTTCGAATGGGTGCCGGCCCGGGGTAACCTGCACTGGTCCGGCCAACTGGCCGGCCTTTGGGGGTTCGACCCCGCCGCCGGCGCGCCGAGCTCGGCCGATGCGCTGCGCCGTCTGCACCCGGATGATCGCTGGAAGGTGCTTCGGGCGGCGGTCAGGCTGCGCCGACACGGCGGGATGCGGGCCGAGTTCCGCGTCATGCGCCCGCTGCCCGATGCGGCGCCCGAGGTGGTGTGGCTCGCCGCCCGCGCCAGCCGCCTGCGCGATGAGGACGGCCCGGACAGCGTGGTGATGGGCGTGGCCTACGACATCAGCGAACGCAAGCGCGCCGAGCAGCAGGCGATATTGCTGGCGCATGAGGTGGAGCACCGCGCGAAGAACGTGCTGACCCTGGTCACCAGCATGCTGCGCGTCACCCCTTTCGAAACGGTGGACAGCTTCGTCGAGGCGATCGCGGGCCGGGTGGCCGCCCTGGGGCGCACCCTCAACCTGATCAGCCGCCACAAATGGACGGGGGCGACGCTGCGGGAGATCCTGGAGGGCGCGTTGGCACCCTTTCGGGGCGGCGCCGGCAGCCAGGTGCGCATCGAGGGCCCGCGCGTCCTGCTGCCGCCGCAATCCGCTCAGGCCGTCTCCATGGCCCTGCACGAACTGGCGACGAATGCCGCCAAATACGGCGCGCTTTCGGTGGCCGACGGCCGGGTCGCGGTCGTCTGGACCGTTGTGAACGACGTCGTCAACCTGGTCTGGCGTGAGACCGGCGGCCCCAGGCTGGATGGCCCGCCGAGGCAGACCAGCTTCGGCAGCATGCTCATCCGTTCCATGCTGGAAGACCAGGCCGATGGCACCCTCGTCACGCGATGGGAGCCGGAAGGGCTGGTCTGCGAAACCAGCTTCCCGCTGCATCCAAGCCTCCTGCCGACGACGCCGGATCGGCCCTGAACGCAGCGCCAGGGCCTTGCCCGGCGGCGCCACCCGTCATACCGACGCGGCATGACCAAGCCCGCGCTGCGCCCCGCCTGCCCGCACTTCTCCTCCGGCCCCTGCGCCAAGCGGCCGGGCTGGTCGCTGGCGGCGCTGGCGGGCGCGATGCTCGCCCGCAGCCATCGCGCCCCCGCCCCCAAGGCGCGGCTGACCGCGGTGATCGACCGCTCCCGCGCGGTGCTTGGCATGCCGGCCGACTGGCGGCTGGGGATCGTGCCGGCGTCGGATACCGGCGCGGTCGAGATGGCCATGTGGTCGCTGCTCGGCCCGCGCCCGGTCGATGTGCTGGCCTTCGAATCCTTTGGCGAGGCCTGGGCGCAGGACATCGTTGGACAACTGAAGATCGAGGCCCGGACCCTGGCCGCGCCCTATGGCGACCTGCCGGACCTCGCCGCCGTGGACTGGGCGCGCGACGTGGTCTTCCCCTGGAACGGTACCACCAGCGGCGTACGCATGCCCGATGGCGCCTGGATCGCGCCCGACCGCCAGGGGCTGGCGATCTGCGACGCGACCTCGGCCGCCTTCGCCATGGACCTGCCATGGGATCGGCTGGATGTCGTCACCTGGTCCTGGCAGAAGGTTTTGGGGGGCGAGGCGGCGCATGGCATGCTCGGCCTTTCACCGCGTGCGGTCGAGCGGCTGCTGACGCACACGCCATCCTGGCCGCTGCCCAAGATCTTCCGGCTGACCAGCGCCGGAAAACTGATCGAGGGCATTTTCCGCGGCGACACGATCAACACGCCCTCGATGCTCTGCGTCGAGGATGCGCTGGATGGGCTGGCCTGGGCCGAGGCGATCGGCGGCCTGCGCGGCCTGATCGCGCGGTCGGAGGCGAATCTCGCGGCGGTGCGCGGCTGGATCGGCGGCGGCGCGCGCTGGCGGTTTATCGCGCGCACACAGGCCACGTCCGTGTCACCGACCTCGATCTGCATCGCCCCTTCGGTCGGCTGGTTCCAGGCGCTGCCGGCGGCGGGGCAAGCGGCGGCGATCAAGCGGATGGTCGCGGCGCTGGAGGCCGAGGGCGTGGCGTTCGACATCGCGGGCTACCGCGACGCGCCGCCGTCGCTGCGCATCTGGGGCGGGGCGACGGTGGAGGCCGCGGATATCGCCGCCCTGCTGCCGTGGCTGGATTGGGCGCTGGACGGGTAGCGCCCCGCTACCGCCGCCCGCCGCTCGGCCTCCCCATCCCAGGCTGCATCCCAGGCTGCATCCCAGTCTGCATCCCAGGCTGCATCCCGGCCTGTGCAACAGATTGCGCGGCGGCGGCGACGGTGCGGTTGTTCTCCAAGTCACCCAGGCGGCGCAGCGTTTCGCCCCCCCCATCGGTGAACACCGGCGGCACCAGGATCCGGCGCGCGGCCGCGATGTCGTTCGCCTCGACCAGGTCGGCGGCCTCGCGCAGTGCGGCGACCACGCTGGCGCTGGGCGCCCCGGGGGCGATGCCCAGGGTCTGCCGCACCCAGGCCTGCGCCTGGCGCAACTGCACCGACAGGACGGGATTGGACCGCGGTGTCCAGCGCTGGTCGTTCAGGAAGGCGTCGGTCAGGAATTCCAGGCTGGCGACGCCGCGCGCGGCCGCGGCCGGATCGTCGCGGAACCGCGCCAGATTGCCGAAACTGCCGGGCGCGTTCAGCACCGCCAGGGTCACCGGGTCGCGCCAGCCCCCATCCCGCTCCAGGGCGCGGCGCAGGGGGCTCGGCGCAGGCGGCTCGGCGCAGGCGGCCAGCAGCAGGACCGGCCACAGCGCCCGCCGCGCGAGCACCGCCGCCCGGTTCGGTTCGGCCGGGCAACCGGCCAGGGTGAGCGAGGTTCGCCTGTCCATGGTCGGATGATCCCCCGATGGGCCGGCGCCCCGCGCCCTTGCCCCCGGCACGACCCCCTGCCACACAACCGCCGCCCATGACCAGTGACGATACCCCCAGCCGCGCCCTCTTGCCCGCCGGACTCGGCGACATGCTGCCGCCCGACGCCGCGCGGGAGGCAGCCCTGGTCGAGGCGATGCTCGCGGTCTTCAGCGCGCATGGCTACGAGCGCGTCAAACCGCCGCTGCTGGAATTCGAGGACAGCCTGCTCGCCGGCAGCGGCGCCGCCGTGGCCGAGCAGATCTTTCGCCTGATGGACCCGGTCAGCCAGCGCATGATGGGGCTGCGCGCCGACACCACGCCCCAGGTCGCCCGCATCGCCGCGACCCGCCTCTCCCGCGTCGCCCGGCCGCTGCGCCTGTCCTATGCCGGCCAGGTGCTGCGGGTGCGCGGCACGGCGCTGGTGCCCGAACGCCAATTGCCGCAGGCGGGGATCGAGATCATCGGCGCCGCGAGCGCCGCCGCCGATGCGGAGGTGGCGCTGCTCGGCGTCGCCGCCCTGGCGGCCGTGGGGGTCACGGATGTGGCGCTCGACGTGCTGATGCCGACCATGACGCCGACCCTGCTGGCGGCGGCGGGCGTGCCCGAACCCCTGCGCAGCCGCCTGGCCCATGCGCTGGACCGCAAGGACGCCGCCGCCGTCACCGCCCTGTCGGCCGAGGCCGGGCCGCCCGCCGATGGGCTGCCGGCGCTGCTGGCCGCCGCCGGCCCCGCCGATGGCGCGCTGGCAGCACTGGCCGCCGCAAACCTGCCGCCGCCCGCCCGCGCCATCGCCGACAATGCAGCCGCCGTGATTGCCGCCATCCGTGCGCGCGGAAAGAACCTGCGGATCACGCTGGACCCGGTGGAGTTCCGCGGCTTCACCTATCACACCGGGGTCGCCTTCACGCTTTATGGCCCGGGGCGCAGCGGCGAGTTGGCGCGGGGCGGGCGCTATCTGTCGGGCGACGAACCGGCGACCGGGCTCACGCTCTATCCAGATGCTGTGCTGCGCGCCGCCCCGGTGCCGCCGGAGGCACCCCGCCTGTTCCTCGACCCCGGGGTCGATGGCGCCGTTTTTCGTGCGGCAAACTTCGTCACCGTCGCGGCGTTGTCGCCCGCCGACACCCCGCGCAGCCTGCGCTGCACCCACATCCTGCGGGACCAGACACCCGTGCCGATCGAGGATTGAGCCATGTCGAACGTCGCCATCATCGGCGCCCAATGGGGCGACGAGGGCAAGGGCAAGGTCGTGGACTGGCTGGCCAGCCGCGCCGATATCGTCGTGCGCTTCCAGGGCGGGCACAACGCCGGGCATACGCTGGTGGTGGGGGACCAGACCTATAAACTGTCCTTGCTGCCGTCGGGCGTGGTGCGCGGCAAACTCGGCATCATCGGCAATGGCGTGGTGCTGGACCCGGATGCGCTGCTGGCCGAAATCGCCCGCGTCACCGCGCAGGGGCTGCAGGTCGGCCCCGACAACCTGCGCATCGCGGAAAACGTGCCGCTGATCCTGCCGCTGCACCCGGCGCTGGATCGCGCGCGGGAGGCGGCGCGCGGCGAGGACAAGATCGGCACCACCGGCCGCGGCATCGGCCCGGCCTACGAGGACAAGATCGGCCGCCGCGCGATCCGGCTTTGCGACCTGGCTGAACCGGCGACCTTGTCGGCGAAACTCGACGAATTGCTGCTGCATCACAATTCGCTGCTGTCGGGGTTGGGGGCCGAACCCTTTGCCAAGCAGCCGCTGCTGGATGCGCTATTGGCGCTGGCGCCGAAGCTGCTGCCCTATGCGGAGGCGGTGTGGGAACGGCTGGACCAGGCCCGCCTGGACGGCAAGCGCGTGCTGTTCGAGGGCGCGCAGGCGGTGATGCTGGACGTGGACCACGGCACCTATCCCTACGTGACCAGCAGCAACACCGTGGCCGGCAATGCGGCGGCCGGGGCGGGGATCGGGCCGCATGCGATCGGCCGCGTCTTGGGCATCGCCAAGGCCTATACCACCCGGGTCGGCAGCGGCCCGTTCCCGACCGAATTGCACGACGAGATCGGCCGCCGCCTGGGCGAGCGTGGCCATGAATTCGGCACCGTGACCGGCCGCCCCCGCCGCTGCGGCTGGTTCGACGCCTGCATGGTGCGCCAGGCCGTCAAGATCGGCGGCGTGCAGGGCCTGGCGTTGACCAAGCTGGATGTGCTGGACGGTTTTGCCGAGCTGAAGATCTGCACGGGCTATGAGGTCGATGGCGTGGCGATGAAGCGGCTGCCGGCGGCCATGGGCGCGCAGGCGGCGGCGCGGCCGGTGTATGAAATTCTGCGCGGCTGGGCGGGCAGCACGCGCGGGGCGCGGTCCTGGGTGGACCTGCCGGCCGAGGCGATCAAATACATCAAGCGGATCGAGGAACTGGTCGAGGCGCCGGTGGCGCTGCTGAGCACCAGCCCGGAGCGGGATGATACGATCATGGTGCAGGACCCGTTTGCGGGGTAGGCGACGTCGGGTCTGCGTGGTAGGTTTTTATACCCTTTTCCCGGAAACTATGCCACAAACCCCCCATGACCCTCCTCCGCTACACCCCACCCCGCCCCTGGGCCCCGCTATCCGACCTCGAATGGCATGCGCTCTACCCCTACCTCGCGCATCGTTCCCCGGCCGGGCGCCAGGTCGGTGACCTGCGTCGCCGGATGGATGCGATCTTCCTGGTCGCCTCCACCGCCGCCCCCTGGCGCGATGTGCCGGAACGCTACGGCAAGCCCGACACCATCGCCCGCTACTTCCGCCGGCTGACCCATGCGGGCCTGTGGCAGACCCTGCTCGAACACCTGACCGACCTCGAACCCGAACACCCGCTGCGCCGGATCGAGGCTTTCATCATCCGCGCCTGCCGCCGTGCCCAT
>JBBRWI010000186.1:0-7669 GCA_038249305.1 Acetobacterales bacterium | reverse complement strand
GCGCTGGTGCTGATGCTGCGCGATGCCTTTGGCCTGCTGGACCGCGACCTGAACCGGCTGATCGCCGCCCTGGCCACGCGGGCCGATGAGCACCGTGATACGGTGATGGCCGGGCGGACCCATTTGCAGCACGCGCTGCCTATCACCTTCGGCTACAAATGCGCGGCCTGGTTGGCGCCGCTGATCGCCATGCGCGAACGCCTGGCCCAACTGCGCCCGCGCGTTCTGCGGGTGCAATTCGGGGGGGCGGCCGGCACGCTCGCGAGCCTGGGTGACCAAGGCCCGGCCGTCGCCGCGGCGCTGGCACATGAGTTGGACCTCATCGACCCGGACATCCCCTGGCATGTCGCGCGCGACGGATTTGCCGAAGCCGTCGCCTGGTGCGGCTTGCTGTGCGGTGCTCTGTCGAAGATCGCACAGGATGTGATGCTGCTGATGCAGACGGAGGTCGCCGAGGTCTTCGAACCCCACGCCCCGGGCCGTGGCGGCAGCAGCACCATGCCGCAGAAGCGCAACCCGATCGCCTGCGAATACGTGCTCGCTCAGGCGCGCGGCGTGCATGCGCTGGTGCCGCAGATGCTTTGCGCCATGGCTGACGATCACGAACGCGGCACCGGGCCGTGGCAGGCAGAACTCCTGGCCCTGCCGCAAGCGTTTGGCCTGACCCATGGCGCGCTGGCTCAGGCGCTGACCATCGCCGAGGGCATGACGGTGGACACCGTCCGCATGCGGAAAAACCTCGACAGCACGGGTGGGCTGATCGTGGCGGAGGCGGTGATGATGGGGTTGGCGCCGCTGCTCGGGCGCGGCGCGGCGCATGATGTCGTGCACCACGCCTGCGATGTAGCCCTGGCGGAAGGAATCTCGTTGGCTGAAGCTCTGGGGCGGGAGCCGGCGGTGACGCTCGATCCCGCGGCTGTGGCGCGGCTGACCGAGCCTTCGAACTACCTTGGAGCCTGCGGCGTTTTCATCGACCGCGTGCGTGCGCGCGCCTGATTGGTGCCGCGCAAAAAAAAGGGGCTGCGGCGAACGCCACAGCCCCCCGGCGCTGGAACGTGAAGGCTCAGGTCAGCTGGGACTTGCTGATGTCATAGACGACGTGGCCTGTGGTCTTGGCAGTGAAGGTGTCGTCGATGTTCAGGTATTCGCTGTCGAACTTGGAGAAGTTCAGGCTGATGCTCTCCGAAGGGCGGTCGCCCCCCGAGGAGATGCTGTAGCCCGAGATCAGCGTGTCTGTCAGCACATACTTCTGGTAGGCGACGTGCTCGCCGCTGTTGTCGGTCTGGGTCAGGTCGATCTTGACCTCCACCGCCTTGCCACCGACCGCTTCCTTCAGCAGCAGCGGCGAGGAGATGTCGAAGGTCTTGGAGACCGTGATCTCGCTGACCGACGGGGCCGTGGATTCACGCTTGGAACCACCGCCGACGCCCGACGAAATGCCGCGACCGACGCCCCATTGCATGGACTGAATCTCGATCCACTTCTCAAAGCCTTGCGCCGTAACTTCGCCATCCAGAGCACCGTACTTCATGAAAACTGCCATGGTCTCTCCACTCCCAATGCCGCGCCATGTGCCGGTCCGGTCAGCGCGGCGTGCTGCCCGGTCGGTGATTCTGGCCACGGGGTTACCCGAGGCCAAGCCGTTGCCGTCAATCGAGTGCGTAGCGGAAGCCGCCTTCCTCATTCAGGCCCACCTGGACCCTCGTGATTTCGCGACCTTCCGCCAAGCGCTCAAGGATGCCGGCTGAAAGTTCTGGTAGCAGAGTTCGGTTCAGAATGTTCTCGATATTTCGTGCACCGCTTTCAACTTCGCGACACCGCTCGATGATGGCATCCGTCACCGCTGGTTCAATATCGAAAGCAACGTCGTAGACCTCACGAACACGCTTCCCGATGCTGCGTAGCTTCAGCCCAACGATCTGCCGTAGAACATGATCCGCCAGAGGATAGAAGATCACGACGTTGCACCGGCCGAGGAAGGCCGGCTTGAACACCTTCAGCAGATCGGGCCGCAGCGCTTCCACCAAGGCTTCCGGCTCCGGTGACGTTTCCGGGTCAGCGCAGAGCTTGGCGATGGTGTCCGTCCCGGCGTTGGATGTCATGATGATGATGCAGTTCTTGAAGTCGATGTCGCGGCCTTCGCCGTCCTTCATGTTGCCCTTGTCGAACACCTGGTAGAAAACATCCTGCACGCCCGGATGCGCCTTCTCCATCTCATCCAGCAGGATGACGGAGTAGGGGCGACGGCGCACCGCCTCGGTCAGCACGCCACCTTCGCCGTAGCCGACGTAGCCGGGCGGCGACCCCATGAGCGTCGCGACCTTATGCTCTTCCTTGAACTCGCTCATGTTGATCGTCGTCAGGTTCTGCTCGCCGCCATAGAGCAGGTCGGCGACAGCCAAGGCCGTCTCGGTCTTGCCGACACCCGACGTGCCGGCCATCAGGAAGACGCCGATCGGCTTGCGCGGATCAGCCAGCCCCGCGCGGTTGGTGCGGATCGCCTGCGCAATGGCCGCCAGGGCGTGATCCTGACCCACCACACGTTCCTGCAAACGCCTGTTGAGTTCCAGGACACCCTTCAACTCGTCGCCCGCCATGCGGCCCAGCGGGATGCCGGTCCAGGTCGCGACGACCTCGGCGACGGCTTGGCCGTCGACCACCGGGTGCACCAACGGTTCCTCGCCCTGCAGCGTGTGAAGTTCCTGTGAAACCGTGCCGAGTTCAGCGCGCGCTGCCTCGCCGTCATGCCCTTCGGTGGGGTTCTCCAGGGCTTCGCGTAATTCGCGGATCCGGCCGACGAGTGCCTTCTCCTGTTCCCAGCGCGCCCTGAGCGCTGCCAGTAGCGCCTCGACCTCCGCCTGTTCGGCGTTGAGCGCATCGACGCGTTTCTGGTGGTCGCCGCCGGTCGCCGACTCGCGCCCCAACGCCAGGAGTTCCGTCGCGATCAGCGACAGGCGCCGGGTCTTGTCCTCGATTGGCGCGGGAATCGCCGCCTGCGACATGGAAACTCGGGCGCAGGCCGTGTCCAGCAGCGACACACCCTTGTCGGGCAACTGCCGCGCGGGGATGTAGCGGGCGGACAGGCGCACCGTTTCTGTCACCGCTTCGTCGAGGATGCGGACGCCATGGTGCTTTTCGAGGGTGGCGACCAGTCCGCGCAGCATGGCGTTGGCCAGCGGAAGGGTCGGCTCCTCGACCTTGACCACCTGGAAGCGCCGGGTGAGGGCGGCGTCCTTCTCGAAGTACTTCTTGTACTCGGCCCATGTCGTGGCGGCGACACAGCGCAGTTCGCCGCGGGCCAAGGCCGGCTTTAGCAGGTTGGCGGCATCGTTCTGCCCCGCCGCGCCGCCCGCGCCGATCAGGGTATGGGCTTCGTCGATGAACATCACGACAGGGGTGGGGCTGGATTTGGCGCCGTCGATGACGCCCTTCAGCCGGTTCTCAAATTCGCCTTTCACTCCCGCGCCGGCCTGGAGCATGCCGAGGTCGAGCGACATCAGCCGCACCTTCTGCAGCGCTTCCGGCACGTCCCCGGAGGCGATGCGAAGCGCCAGGCCTTCGACCACAGCCGTCTTGCCGACGCCGGCCTCCCCCGTCAGAATCGGGTTGTTCTGGCGACGCCGCGTCAGGATGTCGATCATCTGCCGGATTTCGGCATCGCGCCCAAGGATCGGGTCGATCTTGCCGGCCCGCGCCGAGGCCGTGAGGTCCGTGCAAAACTGTTCCAGCGGCCCGCCGGCGCGCGGCGCGCCCTCGGCCCCGGCGGCACCGGTTGCGGTGCCACCACCCGGGGGCGCTGCGATGGCCGCCTGGGCTTCCTCGTCGCTGCCCTTGGTCAGCGCTTCAAGGTTCTTGCGCAGGGCATCGACCGGGATGTTCAGCAGGGTCGGTGCGCTGTCCTTGACCGTGCGGGCCAGGGCCTCGTCGCCCAGCAGGGCCGCGAGCATGTGCCCGGTGCGGATCTTGCCCTGATTCGCTTCCAGGCTGGCGATCATCCAGGCCTCGCGCAGCCAGGTCACGATGTCGGGCGACAGGGAGGGGGCGCGGGCGTTACCCGTCCGCATCTTGTCCAGCGCCCGGGTCAACTCGCCCATCACGCGGCCCGGGTCTATGCCTGCCTGCTTCAGGATCGCCGATACGTCTGAGCCTGGCGTCTCGATCAACTTGGTCAGGAGATGCTCGATCTCCACATTGTAATGGCTGCGGGAGAGCGTCAGCCCGGCCGAGGCTTCCAACTGCCGCCGGCCGACGTCTGTCAAGCGGCCGACAAGCGCCTTGAGATCAATCGCAACCATGAAGCCTGGGTCCCCCCGTCGCCGCCGCTGCTCGGCAGGTCCTTGCTGTTGCGGAGGCTACGTTCCGCGATCCGTTCGTGTCCAGTGGGCGTACCGCTTTGCGGATGGCAATCCGCGGCTCTAGGCTGGGACGAGGAAGTTAATCGTTGCTTAGCAACGGTCGGTAACGATCCATCACAGGGGCCAGGCATGAGTGAAGACGTGGTCGATGTTGCCGGGATGCTGGCGCCGCTTGAGGCCAACAATGGCGCGGGGGAGGATCTACGCAACGATTACACGCCCAGTTCGCCCTATCAAAAGCTGCGGGATGCACGCGCCGAGGCACGCGCCGAGGAGCGCGCGCGCGACAGCCAGGGGGAAGCCTATGGCCCCCCGGTCGAAGGGTGGCGCGTGGTCCGGCGTGTCGCTGTGGAAATTCTGACCACGAAATCCAAGGATTTTGAGATCGCGGCCTGGCTGGCCGAGGCGCTGGTCCGCCAGGATGGGCTGGCAGGACTGACCTCTGGCACCCGCCTGCTGACCGGCTTGCTGGAGACCTTCTGGGACGCCGGGTTTCCAAAGCCGGATGAAGACGGCATGGAGGGTCGCGGCTCCCCCATCGGGGGCCTGGCTGGTGGCGACAGCGATGGCACGGTGATGCAGTCGCTGCGCCGCATGGCGCTGTTCCGGCGGCCGACGGGCGACTCTTTCGGACTCTACCAGTACGAGGCGGCCCTGGAGACCGCCGGGCTGGCAGATGAAAAGCGCAAGACGCTTCGCTACAAGCAGGGGGTTCTCAAGCTGGACTTGATCCAGGCGGAGGCGAAGTTCGACATGGTCGGGCTCAGGGCAACCGCAGCCGAGGCACGGGCCGCGCGACAGGCCTGGCAGGCGTTCCAGGACCAGTTGGACGCCCGCTTCGGCAACGACAGCCCCCCTGCGCGACGCGTCGCCGAGGTGCTGGACCGGCTGCGTGAAGCGGCCGACACGCTGGCTGGCGGGCCGGAGGCGATAGCTGTGATCGCGGAAGACGAGGCCGAGGTCGTGGCCGTGGCCGACGACCTGACCGAGGGGAGCACCAGCGTGAAGACAACCGCAAGCAGTTCGGGGGTGCCGGTCGCCAGCGCGGCGTCGCGTGAGCAGGCGCTCAAGGTCCTGGCGCAGCTTGCTGAATTCTTTCAGAAGACGGAGCCTCACTCCTTCCTCGCCTACACCTTGACCGGTGCCGTGCGCCGTGGACGCATGAGCCTGCCCGAGCTGCTGGCCGAGGTGTTGCAGGATGAAAACGCGCGCGCCACGATGCTCACCTCCCTGGGTATTCGGCCCGACTCTCTCCAGTAGGGGCTTTGCGGACGGGTCGTCCCTTTCAGCCGCGCGTGGTTCTGGCAAAGCGAACGTTGACGGAGCGTTTAATCAAGACCTAGGCTCCGCCAGGGTTGCGTAGGGCCGGGCCATTTTCGCCAGTGACCAACCCGCCATGGGGTCACACAGCGACCATGGCATGGGCCTTCATCGCAAAAGCATTTCGGCGCATGGGGCGCCGGTTGGGGAGAACCGATGGCCAGCGTTCATGACAAGTTGAACCGCGTGCGCAAGCCGCGTGTCCACATTACCTACGACGTCGAGACCGAGGGCGCGGCCATTGTCCGGGAACTGCCCTTCATCGTCGGTGTCATGGGCGATTTTGCGGGCGACCCGTCGGAGCCGCTGAAGCCGCTGGCCGAACGCAAGTTCGTGCAGATCGATCGCGACAATTTCAACGATGTGATGGCGCGGGTTGCCCCCGGCCTGAACTTGAAGGTTGACAACACCCTGGCCGGCGACGGCAGCCAGATGGGTGTGAACCTGAAGTTCCGCAGCATGGATGACTTCGCCCCCGCCAAGGTCGCCGAACAAGTTCCCGCTTTGAAGGCGCTGCTCGACACCCGCTCGAAGCTGCGCGACCTGATGAGCAAGGCCGACAATTCCGACCAGCTGGAAGGCCTGCTGGACGAGGTGCTGCAGGACGCTGACAAGCTGAAGGCGCTGTCCGCCGAACTCGGCCTCGACAAGAAGGAGGGCTGATCGCATGAGCGGAACCGAAGCCCAACCCGGCGCTGCCGGCACGACGACGACCGAGGACGCGGGGGTCTCCTTCCTCGATCAGGTGCTGGGTGCGACCAAGCAGACCGAGCGCGATCGCGCCCAGGACCTGATCAAGGCTCTGACCGAGGAAGCGCTGAAGGGCACCATCACCTACAGCCGCAACCTGACGCAGACCTTTACCCGCGCCATCGCCGCAATCGACGCCAAGCTGTCCGAGCAGCTGAACGCCATCATCCACAACGAGAAGTTCCTGAAGCTCGAAGGCTCCTGGCGGGGCATGCACCATCTCGTCATGAACAGCGAGACGGGCACGAGCCTCAAGATCCGGATGCTGCAGGCGTCGAAGCGCGACCTCAATCGCGACCTGACGCGTGCGGTCGAATTCGACCAGTCCGGCCTTTTCAAGAAGATCTACGAGAACGAGTTCGGCACGCCCGGCGGCGAGCCATATGGCGCCTTGATCGGCGACTACGAGTGGACCAACCATCCGGACGACGTTGAAACCCTCCGCCTGATGTCGAATGTCGCGGCGGCGGGGTTCGCGCCCTTCGTCTCGGCTGCCGGCCCTGGCATGTTCGGCTTCTCCGACTATCGCGAATTGTCCAAGCCGCGCGACCTGTCGAAGATCTTCGAGACCCAGGAATACGCCAAGTGGCGCTCCTTCCGCGAAAGCGAGGACAGCCGCTTCGTGACCCTGGTGTTGCCGCGCGTCATCGCGCGCCTGCCCTATGGTGCCGCGACGTCGCCGATCGAGGAATTTGTCTACGAGGAAGCACCGTTCAACGCCGACGGCTCCGCCAAGTCGATGGAGCACAACGAATACTGCTGGATGAACGCGGCCTTCGTGCATGGTGTCCGCCTGACCGACGCCTTCGCGCAATACGGCTGGTGTACCGCGATCCGCGGCGCGGAAGGCGGCGGCAAGGTCACCGGTCTGCCGAACCACGTCTTCACCTCGGATGACGGCGACATGGACGCCAAGTGCCCGACCGAGATCGGCATCACCGACCGGCGTGAGGCGGAACTGTCCAACAACGGCTTTCTGCCGCTTTGCCACTACAAGAATACCGATTACTCGGTCTTCTTCGGTGCCCAGACGACGCAGAAGCCGAAGAAGTACGACCGGCCGGAAGCCACCGCGAATGCGGCGATTTCCGCCCGCCTGCCGTACATCATGGCGACCAGCCGCTTCGCCCATTTCCTCAAGGTGATGGCGCGCGACAAGATCGGCTCCTTCATGGAGGCGACGGATTGCGAAGTCTGGCTGAACCGTTGGATCCAGAACTATGTCAACCCGATGGAAGGTGCCG
>JBBRWI010000185.1:0-7832 GCA_038249305.1 Acetobacterales bacterium | reverse complement strand
GCGTCCAGGAAGACCACCCACATCAGATGGGATTCGGGCCCGTAATCGAGCAGGAAGTGCGCCAGGCCGGGACCATGCGGCGTGGTCATTGGAAGCGGGGGGCTGAGCTGCTGGAGCATGACATCGCCTTGTGTTGGCAGTGCGGCGCGTGCCGACATGGGACGTCCCGACCGCAGATGAAACACGCGGAGAGAGGAGGAGTTGCGAAGACAACTGCGACAGTGTCGCTGAACCCGCCCTCGGCCGACGGAAACCAGGCTTCGGGGACGCTGGCCACGATTTTCCCGCCAGCGTCGCCTCGGCAGCCGCAAGTATCGAGTGGCTGCCGCTACGATGGCTCGTCGCGCAGATGACCGCCATAGGCAGCCGCCGCGCTGGCGACGAAGGCACCGATCAAAAGGGCCAATGCGCCAAACATTGCCACTTTCGCAGCGGTCTTGCGTGCTGTCTCGGCGACTTCCTGGGCACGCGCCGCGGCTTGCTTGCCGCGATCTATCGCCTCGTCGACGCGCCGCTGTGCGTCCTCCTGCGAAATCCCGGTCCTCGCGGCGATCAGCCCAGAAAGGTAGGCGCGATCGGCGGGCGGAACTTCGCCAGCAGCAAGGCCATTGGTGATGATGCGCATGATCTCGGGTGCCACATCCGTCGCGGCATCCCTCTGTTCTGCGGCCGGCTGCGCAGGACGCATCAAGCTGTCGATATCATACTGACTGACCGGCCCTATCGCGGACGCCGCTGTGCGCGCGGCGCCTTCGCCGACTGCCGCCACCCCACTCGCGCCCGCGCCGATGATGGCGCTGACCGCGGAACCGAGGAGAGCCACACCCAGCAGCGTGGCGAGGGCCCAGGAGAGCAGACCGTGCGCCGTGTCGCGAAAAAAGACTTCGTCACGGTGGATGCCGGTCCAGTTTGTCCGAAGTCGACCGGCAACGTAGCCGCCGGACGCAGAGGCGATCCATTGCACCACAATCACCCAGGTGACTGTTCCCACCGCCAGCGTTGCCGCCGAGGCACCCTGTCCACCCCAAGGCGAAATGGAGGTGAAGCCAAGTCCAGCGCCGACCATCAGCAGGATCAACGTGACCGCCACGGCGGTCAGGCCGCCCGCGACAATGGCAGGCCAGGAAACGGCCGATACCGTGCTTTCGACCGTGTCCCCGGCACCCCGGCCCAGGGCGACCTGTTCGGGTATCATCACAACACCAAGGCGAGCAGAATGATGATCGGAATGGGGATGCCTATCAGCCAAAGAAGTATGCTACCCATGAGAACCTCCTGTGGAATGCCAACGCACCTCCAACGCGTGATGCCGGCGAGGGTTGCCGACGCTGGCAAAAGAGCGGTGCCGACGGAGGCCGCCGTCCGGGCGATCCTCGTCGAACGGCTCATCAAACCGCACCCGGCCGCCAGGTCAGCCGAGGCGCTCACGGCGGGACCAGGCGCGGTCGCACGCAGGCCAGACGACCTGATCGAAGCCAGCGCCGCCCGGCCGCGCAGCGTCGGCCCGTTTGCCAGCACCCTGCCCGGCCGGCGCCGGCGGTCAGTACCGCATCAGGCCCCGTCGTCCTGGGCATCGGAGACCACCGGTGCCGCCGGCCCCAGCCGGGCCTCCAAGGCCGCGACCCGTGCCTCCAGGGCTTCGCCCTGTTCGCGCGCAAGGCGGGCGACTTCCATCGCTGCGTCCAACTCTTCCTTCTTCACCAGCCCGAAGCGCTGGATCGCCGCCTCGGTCTGGGCCTGGACCATCGCCTCGGCCTCGGCCCGCATGCCTGCCATCATGCTGACCGCACCGCCCGCCATGCCCGCCAGGTCGTCGAAGAACTTCTTGCCACCGGTCCCGCTCATGTGCCGCTCCTTGCCGCTGCTTCGCCCCCAGCCCTATACCGCCCTCGGCGCGGTGGGACGGGGTTCGCGATGTATCTGGTCACGGGCGGCGCCGGCTTCATCGGGTCGAACATCACGGCAGCACTTTCCGATGCGGGGCAGGAGGTGCTGGTCTGCGACCGGCTGCGGGATGGCGCCAAGTGGCGGAACATCGCCCGGCCCCGGATCGCCGGGCTTTTGGCGCCCGAGGATCTGGGCCGCTACCTGGACGGCGCGCCGAAGCTCGCCGCCGTCATCCACATGGGCGCGATCAGTGCGACCACGGCGACGGATGCGGATCTGGTCGCCCACACCAACCTGACCCTGACCTTGCGGCTGTGGGACTGGTGTGCGGCGCATCGCGTGCCGCTGATCTATGCGTCATCGGCCGCGACCTATGGCGATGGCGCGCAGGGGTTCGGGGATGATGCCTCCGATGCGGCATTGGCACGGCTGCGGCCGCTGAACCTCTATGGCTGGTCCAAGCACGCGACCGACCGCCGCATCCTGGATCTGGTGGCGCGCGGCCGGCCGGCGCCGCCGGCCTGGGCGGGGCTGAAGTTCTTCAACGTCTATGGGCCGAACGAGGCGCACAAGGGCCGCATGGCCTCGGTCGTGTTCCACAAATACGCGCAGATCGCGGCCGGTGAGGCCGCGACCCTGTTCGCCTCCGACCGCGAGGATGTCGCCGATGGCTGGCAGATGCGCGATTTCGTGCATGTGCAGGATTGCGTGCAGGCGGTGCTCTGGCTGCTGGGCAACCCGCGCGCGACGGGCTTGTTCAACATCGGCAGCGGCACGGCGCGCAGTTTCCTCGACCTGACGCGGGCGATCTTCGCCGCCTTGAACCGCGAGGCGGCCATCCGCTTCGTGCCGATGCCGCAGGATCTGCGCGGCAAGTACCAATACTTCACCGAGGCGCCGCTCGGCCGCCTGCGCGATGCCGGCTACGACCGGCCGACGATCCCGCTGGAGGAAGGGGTCGCCGACTACGTGCGCCACCATCTGGCCGCCGGCTGATGCTGCCCGTCATTGCCTTTCCGGTGATCGACCCGGTCGCCGTCGCCATCGGGCCTTTTGCCATACGCTGGTATGCGCTGGCCTATATCGGCGGCATCGTGCTGGGCTGGCGGCTGCTGCGGCGGCTGGTGGCGCGCGATCCCATCGCGGCCGATGCGCGGCAGGTGGATGATTTCGTCACCTGGGCGACGCTCGGCATCATCCTGGGCGGGCGGCTGGGCTACGTGCTGTTCTATCGCCCCGGCGCCTATCTCTCGGCACCGTGGGAGGCGCTGTATGTCTGGCAGGGCGGCATGTCCTTCCATGGCGGCGCGATCGGCGTGATCCTGGCGACGCTGTGGTTCTGCCAGCGCGAAAAGATCGCGCCCTTGCGTTTCGGTGACCGGCTGGCGGTCTGCGTGCCGATCGGGCTGTGCCTCGGGCGGCTCGCGAATTTCGTCAATGGCGAATTGTGGGGCCAGGTCGCGGATGTGCCCTGGGCGATGGTGTTTCCGGGCGCCGGGCCTTATCCGCGGCATCCATCGCAACTGTACCAGGCGGGGCTGGAGGGGGTGCTGCTCTTCGCCGTCCTGCTGTGGCGCGCCCGCACCCCGGAGGTCCTGGCCCGCACCGGCTATTTGACCGGGCTTTTCCTGGCCGGGTATGGCGCCGCGCGCATCGTCGGCGAGGTGTTTCGCGAGCCCGACGCGCATCTGGGGTTTTTGCTGGGCGGGCTGACCATGGGGCAGTTGCTGTCGGTGCCGATGGTGGTGGCCGGGCTGTGGCTGATGCGGCGCGGGCGGGCGTGACCGCGGAGCGGCTCGACGCCTTCATGGCGCGTGCCAATGCGACCTATTACGCGACCCGCGATCCCTACGCCGATTTCACCACGGCGCCCGAAATCTCCCAGGTGTTCGGGGAATGCCTGGGGCTTTGGGCGGCGATGGCCTGGGCGCAGATGGGGTGCCCGGACCCGGTGATCCTGGCCGAGGCCGGGCCGGGGCGCGGCACGCTGATGGCCGATGCGCTGCGGGCCATCGGCGCGGCGGCACCGGATTTTGGCGCGGCGCTGCGGCTCCACCTGATCGAAACCTCCCCCCGGCTGCGCGCCGAACAGGCCCGAAGGCTGGCGGCCACCTGGCACTATGATGTTGCGGGGCTGCCGGCGGGGCCGCTGATCCTGTTCGCCAACGAGTTTCTGGATGCCCTGCCGATCCGGCAGTTTGTCGCGCGCGATGGCGGCTGGGTGGAGCGCTGGGTGCGCAATGGCGGCTTTGTCGAACAGCCGGCGCCCGACCCACCCGCCGGAAACGCTGCCGAGGGCGTGGTCCAGGAACGCGGCGATGCGGCCCGGGCCTGGGTCGCGGCCCTGGCGGCGCGGCTGGTGAGGCAGGGGGGCGCGGCCCTGCTGATCGACTATGGCCCCGCCGACAGCGGCCCCGGCGACACGCTGCAGGCGCTGCGCGGCGGAGCGGTCGCCGATGCCCTGGCCGATCCGGGCGGCGCCGACCTGACCGCCCATGTGGATTTCGCGGCCCTGGCCGGGCTTCCGGGGGCGCATGGCCCGGTGCCGCAGGCGTTGTTCCTGGCGCGGATGGGGTTCCTCGCGCGCATCGCGGCGCTGTCCGCCGCCAACCCCGCCCAGGCGCCGGCCCTGGCCATGGCCGCCCACCGGCTGACCGCGCCCGAGGCGATGGGGCGGCTGTTCAAGGCGCTCGCGATCTGTCACCCCGCCCTGCCACCACCGCCCGGTTTCGCCCTATGACCCCGCCCTTCCTGACCGCCGCCCTGCCCGCCCCGCACGGGTTCTTTACGCGGCAGGGCGGGGTGTCGGCCGGCCGCTTCGCCAGCCTGAACGCATCGCTGAACGGGCGCGACGAGCCGGCGCTGGCGGTCGAAAACCGCGCCCGCGTGGCACAGGCGCTGGGCTTCGCGCCCGACCGCTTGCTCGGCCTGGTGCAGGTGCATGGCGCCGAGGTCGCCGTCGCCACATCCCCCTGCAACGCCCCCTGGGCCGACCGCCCCCGGGCCGATGCGCTGGTGACCGCAACGCCGGGGCTGCTTTTGGGCATCGTCACCGCCGATTGCGCCCCGGTGCTCTTCGCCGACCCCGTGGCCGGCGTGGTCGGCGCCGCCCATGCCGGCTGGCGCGGCGCGGTCGCGGGGGTGCTGGAGGCGACCGTGGCCGCCATGGCCCGCCTGGGCGCCGACCCCGCCCGCATCCAGGCCGCCATCGGCCCCTGCATCGCCCAGCCATCGTATGAGGTCGCGGCCGACCTGCGCGATGCGGTGCTGGCCGAGCACGCCGCCGCCGCCCGCTTCTTCAGGGACGGCAGGCCAGGGCGCTGGTGGTTCGACCTGCCCGGCTATTGCGCCGCGCGCCTCGCCCGCCTCGGCATCGCGGCCGCGCCGTCGCCCGCCGATACCCTGGCCGATGCGGCGCGGTTCTTCAGCTACCGCCGCGGCAGCCTGGCCGGCGATTTGCCGGTCGGGCACCAGATCTCCTGCATCGGGGTGGCGCCGTGACGACGCCGCCCGCATAACCCCCGCCATGCCCTATCTGTTCATCTTCCTGGCGCTGCTGTTCGTGATGCTGCTCTCATCCTGCTTCATGATCTGACATGCGTCCTTCGCTGATCGCGCTCCTGCTCGCCACGCTGGCCGCCGCCTGCGGCCCGCTGCCGCAACCGTTTCGCGGCAATCCGGGGGCCGAGGCGCGCCGCCTCGCCGCCCCCCCGGCCTATCGCGTCGCGGTCCCCGCCCCGCCCGAGGCCCTGCTGACCGACACCGGCGCCGGCACCCTGGCCGTGGCCCTGGCGACCGCGCTGGAGGCCGCCGAGGTCCCCGCCGTCCCCGGCACGCCCACGCCGCTCGACTGGCGGCTGGCCATCCGGGCCGAGGCCGAGGGCGGCAACGTCCGCCCGCGCTATGTGTTGACCGATGCCGATGGGCGCGAACTGGGCGTGGCCCAGGGACCGCCCGTGCCGCTGCGCGCCTGGGGCGAGGAGCAGGCGGCGACGATCAACGCCGTCGCCGCCGCGGCAGCGCCGCTGATCGCGACCCTGCTGGCCCGCAACGACGCCGCCCGCCGCTTCGCCGACCCCGATACCCTGCGCGCCGGCGGCCCGCCGCGGCTGCGGCTGATGCCGGTGCGCGGGGCGCCCGGCGACGGCAACCTGGCACTGACCGCCAAGCTGTCGGAATTCCTGCCGCGCGAAGGCTTCCAGTTGCAGGACATCGCCGATGGCGCGGCCTTCGCCGTCGAGGGCGTGGTGCGCGTCGGCCGCGATCGCCAATCCCCGCGTGAGGACGAGGCCGACATCCAGTTCATCGTGACCCGGCGCGACGGCATCGAACTCGGCCGCGTCGCCTTCGTGAACAACGTGCCCTCGGGCAGCCTGAACGGGCTGTGGGGCGATGTCGCCTATGTCATCGCGCAGACTGCGGCCCCCGGCATCCGCCAGGTGATCGCGACGGCGGGCGGTTTCGCCGCGACCACCGCCCCGCCGGCGCCCGGCGCGGCCCTGCGCCCGCCGCCGGTCACCGCGCGCTGATGTGGCCGGGGATGCCCCGCCCGCGATGGACTCCCGCCGGTCACATTGCTAACCACGCGCGCCGTCCGGTCTGGAGCAGGCCACACCCATGAAGATCATCGCCTGCAACAGCAACCGGCCGCTTGCCGAGGCTGTGGCCGCCGCGCTGAACATCCCGCTCGCCCAGGCCAGCGTGCGCCGTTTCGCCGACATGGAAATCTTCGTCGAAATCCATGAGAACGTCCGCGGCGAAGATGTCTTCGTGATCCAGAGCACCTCCTACCCGGCCAACGACAACCTGATGGAGCTGCTGATCACGCTGGACGCGCTGCGCCGCGCCAGCGCCCGCCGCATCACCGCCGTCATTCCCTATTTCGGCTACGCGAGGCAGGACCGCAAATCCGGCAGCCGCACGCCGATCTCGGCGAAGCTCGTCGCCAACCTGATCACCGAAGCCGGCGCCAACCGCGTACTGACCATGGATCTGCATGCGGGGCAGATCCAGGGCTTCTTCGATATCCCGGTGGACAACCTGTTCTCCGCACCGCTTTTCGCGCGCGACATCCAGCAGCACTACGCGGGCCGCGAACTCATGGTCGTCTCGCCCGACGTCGGCGGCGTGGTCCGCGCGCGCGCCATCGCGACGCGCCTGCACACGGATCTGGCCATCATCGACAAGCGCCGCCCGCGCGCCGGCGTGTCGGAAGTGATGAACGTCATCGGCGAGGTCCAGGGCCGCGACTGCATCCTGGTCGATGACATCGTCGATTCCGGCGGCACGCTGGTGAACGCGGCCGAGGCGCTGATCAAGAACGGCGCCAAATCCGCCTCGGTCTATGTCACCCACGGCGTCTTCTCGGGCGGCGCCGTCGCCCGCGTCGGCGCCTCGCCGATCGAGAAGATGGTCGTCACCGACAGCATCCTCGCGACCGAGGCGGTGCGCGTGTCGCGCAACATCCGCACCCTGACCATCGCCCCCCTGCTGGCCGAGGCGATGCGCCGCATCTCTGAGGAATCCTCGGTCTCCACGCTGTTCTGCTGACCCCACGCACAAGGACACCAGGGCCCATGAGCATCGCCACCCTCTGGACCAGCACCCGCACCGGCGGGACCGTGTCGCACATGGTCGCCGCGGCCTCCGGCCTCGACATCGCGCTGCGCTTCATCTCGCTGCGCGCGGGCGATCACAAGACGTCCGCCTACCTCGCGCTGAATCCCAAGGGCGAGGTGCCGGCGTTGGATGTCGGCGGCGGGGTCGTCATCACCGAAACCCCCGCGATCTGCACCTGGATCGCCGACATGGCACCGGCCAGCGGGTTGCTGCCGGCGGAACACCCGCAGCGCGCGAAAGCGCTGGAATGGATGGCCTGGTGCCATTTCCATCTGTCGCGGTCCTTCGTCCTGGTCTTCGCCGCGAACCGTTTTGCGGGCGGCGAT
>JBBRWI010000184.1:0-7864 GCA_038249305.1 Acetobacterales bacterium | reverse complement strand
TTTGCGGTCATCGTTTGTCCTGCGGCGAGTTCGCCGGCAGAGAAGACATGTCCGAGGGTACTAAACCCGGCTTGTAGCGTTTGTGCTCCTGCGTTTTCGTAAGAAAACTTGACAATCACTGGCGTCAGCAAGGGATTGGTGTCAACATTTGTCAGCATTTTTTTGCGCCTTATGTTGAAGGTATTTCTGTTTCTGTCAGCTGCATCCGGATGGTGCGGGGCGACCGATGAAATTCTTGGCACAGACTGCGATCACATTCACGTGATAATTTGCTCATGACGGAAATTTCTCCATTGCTAAATTGTTCTAAGTGCAATTCTCGGCGGAAGGCAAATCCCTTTGTTCTGTATTTGTTCTTTTTTTTCGCCAAGCATCTCGCTTGCCGGCAGCCTACGCTCGACAGCGCTCCGCATCGGGGGGACGGCATGCATCGGCAAGCCGGCCGATCCACGACGGGCGGCAAGCACGGCGGCGAAGCGCAAGGCTGCATCGAACCCCTGGCCGCACGCGGCATCTCTGCGGTCTTGGCTGACGACTCTGGGGCGACCACGGCCACCACAGCGCCATGCGGAAAACGCTGCCCCGCACCGATGGCCGTCAGCCGCACAGACGCCAACGTTCACGAGATCAGCCGTGCTGCGGCAGCCTGCTAGGCTTGGGCGGCCGTCAGCGCCCAATCGCGCAACGGGCGCCATAGCGCCGCTTCGGCCATGGGTCCGGCGACCATACCGACGTGGCCTGCCGACGCCTCGTGGAGCGTCATGCGCGCAGCGCCGTTCGCGGCCCGCTCCGCCAGCGCCAGGGCCGAGGCTGGCGGGACGATCCGGTCCGCGCGCGGCACCGCGATGAACAAAGGCCCGGACCAGTCGGCCGGATCGACCACCTGCCCCGCGACCCGCCAGGCCAGCAGCGCCGGATCGTTCCGGCCATACCAGCCGGCGAAACATTCACGCGCGACCGGCGCCGCCAGCGGCACGCCGTCGTTCAGCCAATCCTCCATGGCCACGAAGTGCCGCGCCCGGTCGCTGTCCTGCTCCAAGGTTGCGAAGCGGCGGAACTTTCGCGCGATGCCCCAGGGGTCGAACCCCGCGAAAAGCGCCTGCACAATGTCGGTCGGCAGCGCTCCGGTCAGTTCCATGGCCGGCTCCAGGCCGGGCAAAAGGGCGGCCAGCGACCGCCCCTGCGCCGCCGCCCCCGGTCCCGCATGGAAATCCCAGGGGGTGGCGAGCAGGGCCAGCGACGCGACCCGGTCCGGCCGCCGCAGCGCCGCGGCCAGGGCCAGAAGACCACCCATGCAGTAGCCCGCCAGCACCACCGGCCCCCCGCAGGCCAGCAGCGCGCGCTCCAACCGCCCGGCGATGTGGTCGGTCAGCGAGAACCCGCGTTCCGCCTCACCCGGCGCGCCCCAATCGAGCAGCAGCGGCCGAATCCCCTGGCCGGCCAGCCAACGCAACAGGGAGTGCCCTGGCGCGAGGTCGAGCACATGCGCCCGGTTGATCAGCGACGGCACGACCAGCATGGTCACGCCGTCCGGGGTCGGAGCCGCGTAATCAAGCAGGCGAGCGGACCCCTCCCGCCACAGCACCGGCGGGTCCGCCAGATCACGGCGGAAAGGGTGGCGGCGATACGCCAGGACCCCGGCCTGGAAGGACGCCTCGTCCGCGGTCAGGCGATCGAGCACCGCGGCACGCATCAGCGCCGCTGGATCAGGCGCCGGACTTGGTCCGCCGGGGCCGCCTGTCAGGGCGGCCATCGCTGCCAGGATCCGGTCCCGTTCCTTTTGCCCCGCCTTCGAGATCGGCCAAGCGTCGCTCCAATTCGGCAAGCCGGGCAAGGAGGACGGAATCGCCGCCAGCGACAGCAGGCGCCGGATCGCCGCCAGATTGAGGTGCAGCGGCAGCGGGCGAGGACCTCGGCGCGGGGTCATGCGACGTCATCGGGTGATGCAGCGGTGCAGGCCAGGCCTGCACGGCGCGCAGCCACGCCTGCATAACCCCTGCCCCAAGGCCGGTCAGGGCTGCAACGGCCTGACGCATCTCCATATCCTGCGCAACGGCATCGATTTCGGACTGCCACAATGCGATCCAGTCTGCGGCCAGGTGTTCGGCGCTTGGGGCCGTAGGGTGACTGCGTGGGTCGGTGGCGGCGGCAGCGCCTGCTGCACCTTTCCCGGCAATGCCGGCCACCGTTCCGTTCGCCCCGTTCTCCGCCGTCATGCAACGCTGCCAGCATCCCCCTGCGCGCCGTCAACCTACACGCAATCCGGTCCCCTCGTCCGGGGAGACCTTCCGCTGCGCGCGATCCGTTCGCACCGCAACATAGCCGTGTTAGGATGTCAGCGACATGGTTGCCGAAAGGAAGGCCGACATGGCCGAGCACAACAACGAGACGCCGAAATCTCTGGCGATGCCAAAATCCGGCGGACCGACACGCGCCCTGGCGAAGCCAACACCGGCGCCCACCGCCGATAGCGGTGCGTCCGCCCAGGGCGATGCCGCGCTGCCGATGGTTGTCGTGAAAAAGTATGCGAACCGACGCCTCTACAACACCGAATCTTCTTCCTACGTCACTCTTGAGGACTTGGCGGTCATGGTGCGGGCAGGCCGCGATTTCGTCGTCTACGATGCCAAGTCTGGAGACGATATCACGCGCGGCGTCTTGACCCAGATCATCGTCGAGGAAGAAGCCAAGGGCAAACATCTGTTACCCGAATCCTTCCTCCGCCACCTCATCGGCTTCTATGGGGACAGTCTGCAAGGGGCGGTCCCGCGCTATCTTGAGTACACGATGAGTGCCTTCGCCCGGCAGCAGGAACAGATGCGTGCGACAGTTCAACAGACCATTGGCGGGCTACGCCCGTTCAACGCCCTGGAAGAAGTCACCAAGCAGAACATGGCGATGATGGAACGCGCGATGACGCTGTTCAGCCCCTTCGCCATGCGCGGCGACAACGCACCGGGCAAGGACACGGGCCAGGACCCCGCACGCGAGGTGGAGGCGATGCGCGCCGAACTGGACACCTTGCGCGCCCGACTGGCCGAATTGCAGCATCCTGTGCGCAAAGGCTGAGCGCACTCAGCCTTTGCGGAATCGGGCGCCCACCACGGCGTCCTGCGCCAAGGCCCGCAAGACCTGGCTGGTTTCCGCGGGCCCGCCGTCCAGCGCGGCCACAGACCGAAAAAACGGCACGACCCCCCGGACCCGATCCAGGAAAAGCCTGTCGAACGCGACAGCGGCCGGCAGTCGGCCAGCACAGCAGGAACAGCCCACTGCATGGGTTTCCGGGCCGAACCACTCGCAAGCGCCGGTGCCGACGATCACCGCCTCGCCATCCGGCAACAGCAGCGCGGCGTCGGCATGGGCCGCCAGGGCGGCAGCATCCTGGCAGACAAAAACCGGGATGCGGGCGTCGAGAGACCACTTCATGACTGGACATAAGGATATCTTTATGCGACGGTCAACCCATGGAAAGCCTGCTGACCGCCCTTCGTGCCGCCGCCGAGCCAACCCGGCTGAGGTTGCTCGCACTTTGTGCACGCGGCGGCTTTTGCGTATCCGACCTGGTGGCGATCCTCGGCCAGTCCCAACCTCGCCTGTCGCGCCATCTGCGCCTTCTGGTCGAGGCCGGGCTGCTCGAACGGGTGCCGGAGGGTGCCAACGCCTGGTTCCATTTGGCCGATCGCGCTTCGCTGGCGCGTGACCTGATCGCACGCCTGCCATCCGATGACCCGGCCCTGGCCGCCGATGCCCGCGCGGCAGCGCGGGTGCTGGCCGAAAGGGCACGCGCCGCCTCCGAGGCGTTTCGCCGCGCCGGTGTGGAATGGGATGAAGCAAGTGCCCTGGACCTGCCCGCCGCCGCGATCGAGGCCGCGCTGATCGCGGCGCTGCCACCCGGGCCGCTCGATCGGGTCCTCGATATCGGCACCGGCACCGGCCGCCTGCTGGAAGTTCTGGCGCCGCGGGCTGCCTCGCTGCTCGGGGTCGATGCCAGCCGCGACATGCTGGCGCTGGCCCGCGCACGGCTGGCCGGCCTGGGCATCGGGCATGCCTCCTTGCGTCAGGCCGACATGTATCGCCTGCCGCTGCCGGACGGCGGCTTCGATGTCGTCGCGATGCAAATGGTGTTGCATTACGCTGAGGACCCCGCCGCGGCCCTGGCCGAAGCCGTTCGCCTGCTGCGCCCCGGGGGCCTGCTGCTGCTGCTCGACCTGGCCTCACATGAACGCAACGACCTTACGGAGCGCCATGCGCATCGCTGGCCCGGCTTCTCCGATGGGGCGATCGCCGGATGGCTCGGCGATGCCGGCTGCATTCCTGGTGAGGCGGTGACGATCCCTGCCCCGCTACCCGTCCGCCTCTGGTCCGCGCGTGCCGCGGCCGCCAGTGCTTCCCTCGCTGCCTGAAGGCTGCCCATGACCCGACCGAACCTGCTCGAAGCCCTGACCGACCGTGTGCTGCTCTGCGATGGCGGCATGGGCAGCCGCGTGCAGGCGCTGACGCTCGATATCATCAAGGATTTTTGGGACAAGGAAAACTGCACCGAAGTGCTGACCTTGTCCCGCCCGGATCTGATACGCGACATCCATCGCGGCTATTTCGAGGCTGGCGCCGACATGGTGCTGACCAATACTTTCGGTGGCAGTCCGATCACGCTGGAGGAATTCGATCTCGGCAGCCGCACGCACGAGATCAACAAGCGCGGCGTTGAACTCGCGCGGGAAGCAGCAGACAGTTTCGCCGATGGCCGCCATCGCTGGGTGATCGGCGACATCGGGCCGGGAACCAAGCTGCCGTCGCTCGGCCACATCAGTTACGACGTGCTGGAAGCGGCGCTAATAGAGCAGTGCCTGGGGTTGATCGCGGGCGGCTGCGACGCACTGCTGACCGAGACGAACCAGGACACGCTGTTCATCAAGGCCGCGGTCAACGCATCCAAGACCGCGATCCGGCAGACCGGCGTCGACATTCCGATCTTCGTGCAAGTGACGGTGGAAACCACCGGCACCCTGCTGGTCGGCCCTGACATCGCCGCCGCTGCGACCGTGGTCCATGCGTTGGACGTGCCGCTGATCGGGCTGAACTGCGCGACCGGACCGCAGGAGATGGCCGAGCACGTGCGCTGGCTCGCACAGAACTGGCCCGGCAAGATCTCGATCCAGCCGAATGCCGGCCTGCCGGAACTGGTCGATGGCAAGACGCATTACCCGCTGGGGCCGGATGAATTGGCCGTCTGGATGGAACGGTTTGTCGCCGAGGATGGGATCAACATCATCGGTGGCTGCTGCGGCACCTCCACCCCGCATATCGCAGCCCTGGACGCGATGCTGCGCAAGCGCGGCGATTTCCGCCCCGCGCCGGTCAAGCGCACGGTCCATTGGGTGCCATCCGTCGCCAGCCTCTATGCCGCGACCGCGCTGCGCCAGGAGAATTCGTATTTCTCCATCGGCGAACGCTGCAACGCCAACGGCAGCAAGGCCTGGCGCCAACGGCAGGAACAGCAGGATTGGGACGGCTGCGTCGCGATCGGGCGCGAGCAAGTGGCCGAGGGCTCCAATTCCCTGGACGTCTGCGTCGCCTTCGTCGGCCGTGACGAACACCGGGAGATGAGCGAAGTCATCACCCGCTTCACCAGCAGCGTGAACAGCCCGCTTGTCATCGACAGCACCGAGACGCCGATCATCGAGGCCGCGCTGAAACTGCATGGCGGCAAGCCGATCATCAACTCGATCAATTTCGAGGAAGGCGAGAAGGCGGCGCATGACCGCCTGGTGCTGGCCAAGAAATTCGGCGCGGCCGTCATCGCCCTGACCATCGATGAGGTCGGCATGGCCAAGACCGCCGAGGACAAGCTGCGGATCGCCGAACGCCTGGTGGACTTTGCCTGCAACAAGCACGGGTTGCCGCAGTCCGATCTGATGATCGACCCGCTGACCTTCACCATCGCCACCGGCAATGAGGACGACCGCAAGCTGGGGCTCTGGACGCTCGACGGCATCCGCATGATCCGGGAAAAATTCCCGGATGTGCAGATCATGCTGGGGCTGTCCAACATCTCCTTCGGGCTGAACCCGGCGGCGCGGCACGTGCTGAACAGCGTGTTCCTGGATTTGGCGGTGAAGGCCGGCATGACCGGGGCCATCGTGCATGTCAGCAAGATCAAGCCGCTGCACCAGATCCCACCGGAGGAAGTGAAGGTTGTCGAGGACCTGATTTTCGATCGGCGCAGCGAAGGCTACGACCCGCTCCAGAAAGTCCTGGAAATCTTTTCTGGGCGGAAGGCGGCCGACAATGTCGCCAAGGTGGTGGCCGCCACGCCGGAAGGCCGCCTGAAGGACCGCATTGTCGATGGCAACCGCAAGGGCCTGGAGATCGACCTGAAGGACGCGATGGATGGCGGGATGCCGCCGCTCGACATCATCAACAACATCCTGCTGGACGGCATGAAGGTCGTTGGCGAGTTGTTCGGCGCGGGCAAGATGCAACTGCCCTTCGTGCTGCAGTCCGCCGAAACAATGAAGACCGCCGTAGCCTGGCTCGAACCCTACATGGAAAAGATCGAGGGCCAGGAAAAGGGCACAATCGTGCTCGGCACGGTGCGCGGCGATGTGCACGACATCGGCAAGAACCTCGTGGACATTATCCTGACAAACAATGGCTACAAGGTCATCAACCTTGGCATCAAGGTGCCGCTGATCGACATCGTCGCCGCCGCCCGCGAACACAAGGCCCATGCCATCGGCATGTCCGGCCTTCTGGTGAAATCCACCGTCGTCATGCGCGAGAACCTGGAGGAAATGTCGCGCCAGGGCATCGACATCCCGGTGATGCTGGGCGGTGCCGCGCTGACACGGAACTATGTCGAGGATGACTGCGTCCAGTCCTACGCCTGCGGCCGTGTCGCCTATGCGCGCGATGCGTTTGACGGCCTGCACCTGATGGACCGGGTGATGGGTAACGGCTTTGACGATTATCTGGCGGCGCTGCAGACCAAGCGCGTCGGCAAGGCGAAGAACGAGAAGCGCGTCCTGGGCCAGGCGGATCCGCGCGCCTTTGCCCCGGTCGATCTGGGCTATGCTCAGACCCGCCGCCGGCGCGAGACTGCGCCGCACCCGACACCGACCCCGCCATTCTGGGGGGCGAAGGTCATGCAGGCCGATCCGAAGGCGCTGGTGCCCTTCATCAACGAACGCAGCCTGTACCAGTTCCAATGGGGGTTCCGGAAACAGGGTCGGTCGCTCGACGATTTCCTGGGCTGGGCGAAGCAGGAATTGCGCCCGGTGCTGAAGCGCATGCTGGCCATCGCGGAGAATGAAAAGATCCTCTCGCCGCAGGCGATCTACGGCTATTGGAAATGCGCCGGCCAGGGCAACGAGTTGATCCTCTTCGATGAGGATGGCACGACCGAGGCCGCGCGCTTCAATCTGCCGCGCCAGCCAAAGACCGATGGCGATTGCATTGCCGACTGGGTACGCGACGTGGATGACGCGCAGCGCGACGTGATCGGGTTGCAGGTCGTGACCGTCGGCCAGAAGTCGTCGGACATTGCGCGCGAGTGGTTCGAGGACAACCGCTACCAGGACTACCTCTATCTGCATGGGCTGTCGGTCGAAATGGCCGAGGCGATGGCCGAATACGTCCACAAGCGGATCCGTGCGGATCTGGGCTTTTCCAGCGAGGATGCGCGCGACATCGAGAAGATGCTGCAACAGGAGTATCGCGGCGGCCGCTATTCCTTCGGCTACCCCGCCTGCCCGCGGCTGGAAGACCAGGTGCCGCTGCTGAAGCTGCTGGGCGCCGAGCGCATCGGCGTGGAGATCAGCGACGAGTGGCAGTTGCATCCGGAGCAATCCACCAGCGCCATCGT
>JBBRWI010000183.1:0-7907 GCA_038249305.1 Acetobacterales bacterium | reverse complement strand
GCGCTCTACCGCCAGCTCCGCACCCATGGCGAGGGCGGCAGCCGGTATGAGGTGCTGCGCACCGGCATGAACGGGCGGCTCGACACAATCCAGGCCACGATCCTGCTGGCCAAGCTGCCGCTGTTCGAGGGCGAACTCGCCGCCCGCCGCGCCATCGCCGCGCGCTATGCCGAACAATTGGGCGATGCGGTGCGGGTGCCGGGGGAAATGGCCGGGGCGGAACAGGCCTGGGGCATCTACTCCATCCTGCTGCACGACGCCGACGAGCGGGACCGGGTGAAGGCCTCGCTCCAGGCGCAGGGCATTCCGTCGGGCATCTACTATCCCAAGCCGCTGCATCATCAGCCGGCCTATGCGCCGGGGCACCTTACCTCGATCGGGCAACTGCCGCCGCTGCCGGTGGCCGAGGCATTGTGCGGCCGCATCCTGGCGCTGCCCATGCACCCGTATCTCGACATGGCGCAGGTGGACCGGGTGGCGGCGGCGGTTCAGGGCGCCCTGTAGCCCGCCCCGGTTGAAGCCGGGCGCCAGCAGGCCCAATCATGCAGGCAATCCGGAGTTCACCATGACCACCCCGTTGCCGCGCCGCTTCTTCCTTGCCCTGCCTGCCGTGATGATGCTGCCCGGGGCCGGCTGCGCCCAGCGTGGCCTGTCGGCCAGCGGCTCCGCCCTGCCCGATTTCGCCGATCTGGCAGAACGCATCCTGCCCGCCGTGGTCAATATCGCAGTCCAGGGCGAACCCGGCCAGGTGCCGCCGGAACTGCGCGGCACGCCCTTCGAGCGCTACTTCCGCGAACGCCGGGGGCGCCAGCAGATGAGCGGCGCCGGGTCCGGGTTCATCATCGATCCCTCCGGCCTGGTCGTGACCAACAACCATGTCGTCGGCACCAGTTCGCGCGTCATCGTCGGGCTGCAGGACGGCACGCAACTGCCGGCGCGGGTGGTCGGCACCGATGAATTGACCGACCTCGCGCTGCTGAAGGTGGAGGGGCGGACCGCCTTCCCGACGGTCGCCTTTGGCTCCAGCGCCGCGATGCGCGTCGGCGCCTGGGTGCTGGCGGCGGGCAATCCCTTCGGCCTGGGCGGCAGCGTGACCTCGGGCATCGTCTCGGCGCGCGGGCGCGACATCGGCACCGGCCCCTTCGACGACTTCCTGCAGACCGATGCCGCGATCAACCCCGGCAATTCCGGCGGGCCGCTGTTCAACCTGGCCGGCGAGGTGATCGGCATCAACACCGCGATCTATTCGCCGAGCGGCGCCAGCGCCGGCATCGGCTTCGCCACGCCATCGGACCTCGCGCGCGGGGTGATCGAGCAATTGCGCCGCGACGGGCGGGTCGATCGTGGCTGGCTGGGTGTCGCGGTGCAGGATCAGACGCCGGAGCCTGGGCAGCGCGGCCGGCGCGGCGTGCTGGTGCAGGGCGTGGAGCGCAACAGCCCCGCCGCCCGGGCCGGGCTGCGCCAGGGCGACCTGGTGACGGCGCTGAACGGCGAAAACCTTGAGACCAGCCGCGCGCTGATCCGCAGCGTCGCCGGCACGCCGCCGGGGCAGAATGTGCGGCTGACCTATCTGCGGGAAGGGCGCTCGCAGGAGATTTCGGTGCAGGTGGCGCGACGGCCGGCCGGGGCGAACTGACCCGCCCGCCCGATCAGGCGCCCAAGGCCACCTGCAGCGCCGGGCCGACGCCCGCCGGGTCATCGCCGCGCCAGGCGACCACCTGATACGGCCGGATCAGCGCGAAATCGGCCCCATAGAGGTCCCGCAGCCCAGGCACCCGCCGCGTCGCCACCCCCGCCACCGCCGGTGCGCGAGCGCCCAGGCAGATCAGCGTGAAGCCGAAGCCGAAGACATCGAACAGGCTGGCAGCCGGAAGCGCGCCAGTTCATGGCCGCCGAAGCGGGTAAAACAGGCGACGTCGGTCGGGTGGTCGGGCGGCAGGCCCAGGGCGCGGATCGCCTCGGCCAGCCCCAGGCCGCGGAAGTGTTCCATGCTACGCGCCTGAGTGGCGTTGGCGGCCGGCAGGGTGGTGACGCCGGCCTTGTCGTCGATCAGCAGCACCGGCACGCCGCGCCGGCCCAGCTCGATGGCCAGGGTCAGCCCGGCGGGGCCGCCGCCGACGATGAGCACACGGCCGGGCGTGGGGATCACTCCGGCTGGATGTTCGCCGCGCGGATGATGCCGCTGCTGCGGGCGTATTCGAGGCCGATGTGGCGGGCGAAGTCGGCGGCACTTTCGACCACGGGTTCCGTCCCGAAGTCGAGCAACCGTCGGGCGACCTCGGGTTCCGCCGCGACGCGCTGCGCCGTCGCGTTCAGCCGCGCGACCAGTGGGTCCGGCAGCACATGCGGCCCCCAGAAGCCGTACCAGACGATGAAGACGAAGTCCGGCAACCCGCCCTCGATCAGGGTCGGGATCGCCGGGGCCACGCTGCTGCGCGTCGCCGAGGTGATGCCGAAGGCGCGCAGGCGCCCGGTCTGCACATGCTGCAACACCGATAGCAGCGGCGCCATCATCAGCGCGACATTGCCGCCCAGCACATCGTTCAACGCGGGCGCGGTGCCGCGATAGGTGACGGTTTCGACCGATGGCGCGCCGATCCGCGTCTTGAAGGATTCGGTCGCGAGGTGCCCCATCGCGCCCAGCGCGCTATTGGCGAATTCAACGCCCCGCGGGTTGTCCCGCATCGCCGCGATCAGCGCGGGCAGGGTGTCGGCCCGCACCTTGGGCCCACCCACCAGCACCAGCGGCCCCTGCGCCACCCGCGCGATCGGGGCGAAATCGGCGATGCTGTCATAGGGCACGTCGCGCATCACCTGGCGCGCGACCAGGTGGATGTCGGCCGAGAACATCAGGGTCCGGCCATCGCCCGCGGCCCGCGCCACCGCACCCGCGCCGATGCGGCCATTCCCGCCGGAGCGGTTTTCGACGACCCAGGTCTCGTTCAGCAGCCCCCCCATGCGCTGGGCGAACAGCCGCCCGATGGCGTCGATCGCACCGCCGGGGGCGTAGGGCACTATCACGCGCACGGTGGTGTCCTGCGCGGCCGCCACGCCGGGCAGCAGGACAACCAGGGGCAGGGCGCGGCGGGTCAGGGACATCGGGCGTTTCCTCGGTTGGTTTCTTTGGCCGGGGTCTGCCGCCCCGCGTGTTGATCCAGACGTGATCATCAGTACGGTGACGATCAACGCAAGGGGGGGAAATCACCGATGCCCGATCCGGTCACCGAGGCGCTGTTGTCCGACCTCGTCATCGCCAACCGCGTGCTGGCGCGCGAAGGCGTGGTGGACGACTTCGGCCATGTCGCCGCCCGCGATCCGCACGACCCCACGCGGTTCTGGCTGTCGCGATCCCGCAGCCCCGAGATCGTCAGCCGCGAGGACATGATCCGCTTCGACCTGGAGGCAAACCCGGAAAATCCGGGGCACCTGCGGCCCTATCTTGAAACCATCCTGCACGCACGGCTGTTTGCGGCCCGGCCGGATGTGATGGCGACGGTGCATCATCACAGCCGCCCGGTGCTGCCGTTCACGCTCGATCCGTCGCGCCCGCTGCGCCCGGTGTTCCACCTGGGCGCGGTGATCGGCCCGACGGTGCCGTTCTGGGACAGCCAGGATGATTTTGGCGACACCGCCATGATCATCGACACGAAGGCGATGGCCGACAGCCTGGCCGCCGCACTCGGCCCGCACCCGACCGCGCTGCTGGCGCGGCACGGCGCGATCTGCGTGGGCGCGTCGATCCCCGAGGTGTGTTTCTGCGCCATCTACATGCAGGAAAACGCCGCCGTGCAGATCGCCGCCGAGGCGCGCGGCGCACCGATGTTCCTGACCCCCGGTGAAATCGAGAAGACCCGCCGGATGCAGTTCGGCGAACGCCCGCTGAACCGCGCCTGGGCCTATCGCCGCGCCCGCGCCGGCTTCGGCCCGCTGTGAGCCTGCTGATCGCCGGCGGCGGCATCGGCGGGCTGGGCGCTGCCCTGGCCTTGGCGCGCGCCGGGCAGGGCGTTGACGTCTTCGAACGCGCGCCGACCTTCGCCGAGATCGGTGCCGGCATCCAACTCGGCCCCAACGTGTTCCGCATGTTCGACCGCCTGGGCGTGAAGCAGGCGATGCTGGACATCTGCGCGCGACCGCAGGCGCTGGTGATGCGCTGCGCGGTGCACGGGCATGAGGTGACGCGCGTGCCGCTGGGTGAGGCCTTTGCCGCCCACTTCGGCAACCCCTATGCGGTGATCCATCGCGGCGACATGCATGGCGTGCTGCTGGCGGCCTGCGCGGCGATGCCGAACATCACGCTGCACACCGGCCGCGCGGCCGTGGGTTTCGAACAGGATGCAAGGGGTGTCACCCTGCGCTTCGAGGACGGCGGCACGGCGCGCGGCGAGGCGCTGCTGGGCTGCGACGGGCTGTGGTCGCGCATCCGCCAGCAGGTGATCGGCGACGGCCGGCCCGTCGTCTCCGGCCACATCGCCTATCGTGCCGTGCTGCCGATGGATCAGGTCCCGGCCGGCGTCCCGCGCGATGAAGTCTTGCTGTGGGGCGGCCCGAAGATGCACCTGGTGCATTACCCGCTGCGGCGCGGGGAACTCATGAACCTGGTCGCGGTCTTTCATTCCGACGCATACAGCGAAGGCTGGGATTCCGCCGGCGACACCGCCCTGCTGTGGCAGCATTTTGCCGGTGCGCGGCCAGAGGTCCGCATGCTGCTGGAAAAGATCGAGACCTGGAAATACTGGGTGCTCTGCGACCGCGAACCGACGCGCGGCTGGGTGCAGGGGCGGGTGGCATTGCTGGGCGATGCGGCGCATCCCATGCTGCAATACCTGGCGCAGGGCGCGAACATGGCGCTGGAGGATGCGGTCTGCCTTGCCGATCAACTCGGCCGCTTCGATATCCCGCAGGCGCTGGCCGCATATGAATCGCTGCGCGTGTTGCGCACCGGCCGCGTGCAACTGACCGCGCGCTTCTATGGCGACATCTACCACGCCGGCGGGGTCAAGGCGGAATTGCGCGACATGATGCTGGCCGGGCGCAGCGCAGAGTCAGCCTGGGCGGGGATGGCCTGGCTGTATGATCCGCCGATGTGGCCGCGCGCCTAGAGCAATATCGGATCAGATGGAATCATCTGATCCGATTTCTTGCTCTAGAAGCTTTTGTTTTTTGAGCAGTCTTATCCGTTGGAACGGCTGATCCTCTACGCGGCCTTGCGCCGCGCCAGCGCCGCCCGCAGCCAGCCCGCCGTCGCGCGATAGTGTTCCGCCAGCAACGCGCCGGCTTCTGCCGCGCGACTTGCCAAGGCGGCCTCGGCGATCGCCGCGTGTTCCGCCGCCACATCACGCCCGGGATAGGCGGCGGCGCTGGCCAGCGCGCGATACCGCGCCGCGCGGTCGCGCAGCGTGTCGCAGAACGCGAGCAAGGTCGGCGAGGGGCATGCCGCCAGCAGCGCGTAGTGGAAGGCGCTGTGCAAAGCCTCCCATTCCGGCTGATCCCGTGCTGCGCGATCCAGGCGGAAGCGTGCGACGACCACGCCTTCCTCCCAGGCGGCGTCGCCGGCGGCGATGCTTTCGCGCAAGGCCACGTCCTCGATCCAGCAGCGGGCGCGGACCAATTCGTCGAACGCCTCGACGCTGGCCGCTGCCACGCGGAAGCCGCGCTGGTCCAGGCGCTCGACCAGGCCTTCGGCCGAAAGGCTGGCCAGGGCCTCCCGTACGGGGGACGGGCCGGCGCCGTAGCGGGCGGCCAGGTCATGCACCTTCAGCTTGGCGCCCGGCGCCAGCACGCCTTGCAGCAGGTCCTGCCGCAGGCGGCGGAGGATTTGCGTGGCCAGGGTGTCGGGCGGGGTTTCCGGCATGATGGTAGGGTGGCAAGGGGCGATCCGAACGACAAGCCTCTTGCGTTTTCCATTTTATCGATAAAAACTGGGATCAACCGGCGGGTCACGCCGGGTTGAGGGCGTTCCCATGGCAAATCTTCCACGTTTCCTGGCCGGCCTGCTTGTCGCGGTCGGGCTTGTCGGCCCCGCGGCCGCGGCCTGGCCCGAGCGGCCGGTGCGGCTGACCGTGGCCTTTCCGCCCGGCAGCAGCACCGATGTGCTGACCCGCGCGCTGGCGCAACGCCTGGCCGAACGGCTCGGCCAGCCTTTCGTCGTGGAAAACCGGCCGGGCGCCGGTGGCAACATCGGCACTGCGGCGGTACTGCGTGGGCCGGCCGATGGCTACAATTACCTCGTTCATTCGACCGCCTTTGCCGTGAACCCGGCGCTGTACAAGGAACGCGCGGGCTATGACACCGAACGCGATTTCGTCGCCGTCGGCCTGCTGGCGATCACGCCCAATGTGCTGTTCGTGCATCCCTCGGTGCCGGCCAATAACCTGACCGAACTGCTGGCGCTGTCGCGGGCCCGGCGGATGGAATACGGATCGTCGGGCACCGGCACCACGCCGCATCTGGGCGCCGAGCAGTTGTTCCGCGCGCTGGCGGGCGTCGATATCCTGCATGTCGCCTTCGGCCCGGCGCAGGCGGTCACGGCGGTGGTGGCGAACCAGGTGCCGATCGGCTCGACCAGCCTGCCGCCCGCGCTGCAACTGATCCGTTCGGGTGCTGTGCGTGGCATCGCGGTGGCAGCCCCGCAGCGCCATCCGGCGCTGCCCGACCTGCCGACCGTCGCCGAGCAGGGTTTTCCCGATTTCGCCGCCAGCACCTGGTTCGCCATCCTGGCGCCGGCGCGCACGCCGGCCGAGATCGTCCAGCTGTTCAACGCGGCGCTGCTGCAGGCGCTGGCGAGTCCGGAGATGGGCACCATGCTGGCCGGCCAGGCTTTCTCCGCCCAACCCATGCCATCGGCCGAATCCAGCGCCTTCATCCGTGCCGAGGCCGCCCGCTGGGCCGAAGTGGTCCGCACCTCCGGCGCCACGGTCGATTGAGGAATTCTGCTCCATGCGCAATGTCACCCCCGACACCCTCACCGAGGCTTTTGCCACCTATGCCGCGAAAGCGCCGGATGCCCGCACACGGGATGTGCTGTGCAGCCTGGCCAAACATCTGCATGCCTTCGTCAAGGAAACCGCGCTGACGCATGACGAATGGCGCGCGGGGCTGATGGCATTGACCCGGGCCGCCGAAATCACCACGCCCGAGCGCAACGAGTTCATCCTGTTCAGCGACCTGTTCGGGGTGTCGTCCCTGGTGGATATGGTCAACACGCCAGTCGGTGCGACGTCGTGTTCCAACCTCGGGCCGTTCCACCAGCATGGCGCGCCGCCGCTGGCGGATGGCGGCGACATGTGGAAGGGCCAGCCGGGCGAACCGCTGGTGGTGCTGGGCCGCATCGTCGATGGCGCGACCGGGCAGGGGGTGCGGGGTGCGACGCTCGACATGTGGCAGAACGCCGACAACGGCTTTTATGCGGCCCAGGATGCCGACCAGCCGGCGAAGAACTACCACGGGATGCTGACCTGTGCGGTGGATGGGTCGTTCTGCTTCACCACGACGCGGCCAAAACCTTATACCGTGCCCTATGATGGGCCGGCGGGGGGCATGCTGACGGCGCTGGCGCGCGACGCCTGGCGCCCGGCACACCTGCACCTGATCGCCGAGGCGCCGGGCTACGTGCCGCTCGTCACCGAACTTTTCCCCGAGGGGGACGTGTACCTCGACAGCGATGCGGTCTTTGGCGTGCGCGCGGATATCGTCGTGCCGCTTGCCGAAAGCGGCGACACGGCCGCGTTGCCGGCGCACCTTGCGATGAAGGACGCGCTGCCGGCGCAGTTTCTGGTGACGGAGTTTGTCGTGCGGATGGCGCGCAAGGCTTAGGGTGCGGATGGCGCGCAAGGCTTAGGGTGCGGATGGCGCGCAAGGCTTAGGGTGCGGATGGCGCGCAAGGCTTAGGGTGCGGATGGCGCGCAAGG
>JBBRWI010000182.1:0-8019 GCA_038249305.1 Acetobacterales bacterium | reverse complement strand
GGCCCGTGCCCCGGCCTCACCCCCGGTGTAGACCCATCCATCCGACACCCATGGCAGCTTCGTACCGGTCTGCTCGGCCAGGACGGCTGCCTCACCCAGCAGCACCCCGCCCAGAACAAGCAGGCCCGGTCGGATCCAGAAAATGTCTCCGAGCGCCTCCATCCATACACGAAAGCGGCTGGTCACGGCCGATCTCCGACTGGGCACTTTGCGGCGTCATGCTCGGGCTTCCAGCGCGGCCGCAGCACAATGCGATTCGCGGCTGGCCAACCTTCGCGTTTCCGGGCAAGAGCGTCATCGAACATCATGCACGCATGACTATGGTGTTGTGGCGCGGGTTGCTGTGTCGCTCCGCTGCTGTGGCGCCTGCGTCAATGTGCGGCGCGGTGGAAGATCAGGCGCATCTGCGGCGGTCGGCTCGCGCTCCAGCGCGGCGATGAGGCCGCGCATCTCCTCGATCTCGCGCAGCTGCGCCTCAATGATCTGGTCCGCGAGCCGACGCACGCGCGGATCCCTGATGTGGGCCCGCTCGCTTGTCATGATCGCGATGGAATGGTGCGGCACCATCGCTCTCATATAGGCCAGATCGCCGACCGTTTCCTGGCTGCGCACCAGCCAGAGCCCTCCTGCGAAGACCACGACGCTGGCTGCAAGTATGGCTGCGTTCGCACGTGCATTCCGGTACATGGCCAGCATGAACAGCAGCATGATGACAGCCATGGCCGCGCCCATCACGACTGCCATCCATGCGCGGGTCTGGCTGAAGAGGACATGGTCGAGAGCATAGGTGTTCAGATACATCAGCCCGAACATCACCAGCGTGGACGTGAGGATCATTGCGCCGAAGCGGAGATAGCTCATCGACCATCTTTCCTTTTCTAACGTGTGGATTGATCAACGCCGCAGATCGGCCTCGCGTTGCGATGACATGCGTGCAATCGGCGCGTTTCTGCAAGGTCGAGCCAGATATCAGGCTCGTGCTGCCCCCAACGCCCGTGACGCGAACCCTTGATCATTCCGCAACGGCGGGGCGGGGCCGGAACCTTCGATTTACGGGGTAACCATCCGCTGCGCTGTGCGTTCGAATGGCGGGGCCGCGTTAAGCCGTCACCGGCCATTGACGACTGGCGAAATTAAGGCCGAGGCGCCAAGCCGGTGATGGCAGCCTGAACAAGAGTTGCTTGCGCTACGACATCGAAAGCACGACGCCCGGAGCGACCGCCCCATGAACGCGCCAAGATGCAATCGCCGCCACCTCCTGGCCAGCACCGCGCTGCTGGTCCTGGTCGACACCCCATCCCACTCCCGCGTGATCCGCGGCGCGCTGCCTTGGTCCCCCAACGAGGCCTATCCGCCCGAGCGCGTGCTGCCTGGCGTCTGGCGATTCTTCAACGCCGATGAGGCCGCCGCCATCGGCGACATGGCGCAACGCCTGATCCCAGCCGATGGCGCAAGCCCCGGCGGCGGCGACGCCGGCTGCGCGCTGTTTCTTGACCGGCAGCTCGTCGGCCCTTTCGGCGACTCCACCTGGCTATACATGCAAGGCCCGTTCGCCGTCGGGACCCCGCAGCAAGGGCTGCAATCGCCTATCACACCGGCCGTGCGGTACCGCACTGGATTGGCCGCCATCGCCACCCATTGCAGGGCGAACTTCGCCGGCCGGACATTCCCGGCCCTGACCGGCGCAGAGCAGGATGCGCTGCTCAGCGACATGGAGGCCGGAACCTCCGGCATCGCGGATTTCGAGGACAAGCCGTTCTTCGAGATGCTGCTGGCCAACGTCATGGAAGGCTACTTTGCCGACCCGGTCTATGGTGGCAACCGCGACATGGCAGGGTGGAAGCTCGTGGGCTTCCCCGGAGTGCGCTACGATTACCGCGACGTGCTGGCCCGGCCGAACGAAGCCTATGCAGGCCTGCCCGTGGGCCTGACCGGGCGCCCCGCCTGGGACCGGTCATGACCCGCCGCCTGCCTGCCACGGATGTGGTCGTCGTTGGCCTGGGCTGGACCGGCTCCATCATGGCGTTGGAGATGGCGCGTGCCGGCCTGCGCGTCGTCGCCATCGAGCGCGGCCCGTGGCGCGATACCTCAACCGATTTTCCCACCACCACCGCCCCGGACGAACTGCGCTACGCCATCCGCCAGGACCTCTTCCTGCGCCCGGCGCAGGAGACGCTGACCTTTCGCAACAACCTCGGGCAGACGGCCCTGCCAATCCGCCGGTGGGGCAGCTTTCTGCCGGGCAACGGCGTGGGCGGCGCGGGGGTGCACTGGAACGGCCAGACCTGGCGCTGGCATCCGTGGGATTTCACCCATCGCAGCGCCACCATCGCGCGCTATGGGCAAGCCGCGTTGCCGGCCGACAACATGATGCAGGATTGGGGCATCACTTATGACGAGCTCGAAGCCTCTTATGACCGCTTCGAGTATCTCTGCGGGATCGCCGGCCGCGCTGGCAATCTCGGCGGCGAGTTGCAACCCGGCGGCAACCCCTTCGAAGGGCCGCGCGCACGTCCGTTCCCCACGCCGCCCATGAACATGCCGCTGGCCGCGACCATGTTCGAGACCGCCGCCGCCGGGCTGGGCTGGAAGCCCTTCCCCAGCCCCTCGGCCAACATGTCCACCGCCTACACCAATTTCTACGGCTGCCGGCTTGGCCCCTGTACCTATTGCGGCTTCTGCGAACGGTTTGGGTGCGGCAATTTCTCCAAGGCCAGCCCGCAGACCTGCGTACTGCCCGCGCTGGTCCGCCAGCGCGCATTCGAGGCCCGGACCGATAGCCAGGTGACCAAGGTCAATCTCAGCACCGACGGCAAGCGCGCTACCGGTGTCACCTACGTGGACACAGCGGGCGAGGCATGGGAGCAGCCGGCGGATATCGTGCTGCTCTGCGCCTACCAACTTTTCAACGTGCGGCTGCTGCTGCTCTCGAGCATCGGCAAGCCCTATGATCCGGTGACGGGTCAGGGCACGGTGGGGCGCAACTACGCCTATCAGGTGACCGGCGGCGCGACCGGCTTCTTCGGGCGGGAGCGGCGCTTCAACCCTTTCGCCGCCGCGGGCTCGGCCGGCATCGCGGTGGATGATTTCAATGCCGATCATTTCGACCACACGCAGGTTGGCTTCGTGGGCGGCGCCAGCCTGTCCTGCATCCCGACCAGTGGGCGGCCGATCGGCAACCGGCCCGTACCGCCGGGCACGCCACGCTGGGGTGCGGCCTGGAAGCAGGCGACGCGCGACAACTACAACAGCACCACATCCGTCGGCATCCAGGGCAGCGTGATGGGCTATCGCGGATGCTATCTCGACCTCGACCCTACCTATCGGGATGCGCTGGGCCAGCCGCTGCTGCGGATGACCTTCGACTTCCAGGAGAATGAGCGGAAGATGGGTCGCTACTGCATCGACCGCACCGAGCATGCGATGCGGGCCATGGGCGCCAACCAGGTGCGACGGAACGAACACACCGGTCCCTACAGCATCACCCCCTACCAGAGCACGCACAACACAGGCGGTGCCATCATGGGCGACAACCCGACGACCAGCGTGGCCAACAAATACTGCCAGAGCTGGGATGTGCCTAACGTGTTCCTGGCCGGCGCCTGCCTGTTCCCGATGAATGCCGGGCTGAACCCCACCGGCACCGTCGGCGCGCTGGCCTTTTGGGCAGCGGATGCGATCCGCGAGCGGTATCTCAAGGCGCCCGGCGCCCTGGTGCCGACGTGAGAGGCCTTGCTCTGGTCGCGCTCGCCGGCATGGCACTGGCCGCGGGCTCCCACGCCATGGCCGACAGTAACGACTACACCGCCATTTCCCGGGGTAGATATCTGGTGACGGCTGGTGACTGCGTGGCCTGCCACCAGGGCGCTTCCGGCGAATTCGCGGGCGGGCGCGGGATCGAGACACCGTTCGGCAACATCCGCGCCGCCAACATCACGCCGGACCTTGAGACCGGCATCGGCACCTGGTCGGCCGATGATTTTGCGCGCGCCCTGCATGAGGGCGTGGCACCTGGCGGGCGGCGGCTTTACCCGGCCTTCCCCTACGCCTTCTACACCCGAATCACCCGCGAGGATTCGGACGCCATGTACGCATGGCTACGCAGTATCCCGCCGGTGCGTAACGTGGTGGACCGCGATACGCTGCCGTTTCCGCTCAACATTCGCACGGTCATGCGCGGCTGGAACGCCATGTTCTTCGAGGCCGGACGCTTCCAGCCCGTCCCCGGACGGTCGGATGAATGGAACCGTGGCGCCTATCTGGTGACGGGGCTCGGGCATTGCGGGGCGTGCCACACGCCGGTGAACATCCTGGGCGCCAGCCGGGCAAGCGAGGCGATGGCAGGCCAGCCACTGCAAGGATGGTTCGCGCCGAACATCAGCGCCAACGAATATGTGGGCATCGGCGGCTGGGGCGTGGATGACATCGTGCAATACCTGCGCACCGGCGCGACACGCTGGACCCGCGCCAGTGGCCCGATGGCAGAGGTGGTCGAATTCAGCACCAGCCGGATGACGGATGCCGATCTGCGCGCCATAGCAGTCTATCTGAAGGACCAGCCAGCACGAGGCGTGGCCACGGCGCCGCCACCGCTGCCGGCCGAAATTCCGCGCATGCGCGCTGGGGCGGCGCTGTTTACCGACAACTGCGCCGCCTGCCACCGCGGCGATGGCCAGGGTGTCGAGCGGTTGATCCCTGCACTGGCCGGCAACCAGATCGTGCTGCAGCGCGGGGCGGAGACGCTGGCGCGGGTGGTGATCTCGGGCGTGCGGGCGATGGCAACGGATGCGGATCCTACAGCACCCGGGATGCCGTCCTTCGGCTGGCGGCTGAACGATACGCAGGTGGCAGATGTGCTGACCTATGCGCGCAACGCCTGGGGAAATGCGGCGCCCGCTGTGGAGGCGGAGACGGTCCGTGGCTTACGACCGCGCTGAGGGGAACATGGCGGTGAGACCCATTCCGCGTGATTCCCACCGAGAGGGCGCGACCCGCAGCGGACTCGGCGCCGCGGTCGGCGCTGCTCCCCAATGGCGATCGGCCTGATGTCCTCATTTGAACTGATGGCGATCCTATTGGTGCTGACAGCCTGCTTCGCCTGGATCAATCACCGCTTTATTCACCTGCCGCATACGATCGGCCTGCTCGTCATGGGGCTCGTGGCGTCTTTACTGGTAATCGGCGCTGAAATCGCCGTGCCTGGAATCGTTCAACACGAGGATCTGGACGGGCTGATCCGTCAGGCCGATTTCGAGGGCACAGTCCTCAACGGCATGCTGGCTTTCCTGCTGTTCGCCGGGGCGCTGCACGTCTCACTCGACAGTCTACGCAGTCGTGCATGGACCATCGGCACGATGGCGACGTTGGGCGTGGTGATTTCAACGGCGATCGTCGGTCTGGGCATCTGGTTGGCGACCAGTGCGCTCGGCATCCCGATACCGCTGCCATGGGCCCTGGTTTTCGGCGCGCTGATCAGCCCGACCGACCCCGTGGCGGTGCTCGCCACGCTGAAGGAGGTCAAGGTGCCGGCAGACCTCGAAGGCGTCATGACCGGAGAAACCCTGTTCAATGACGGCGTCGGGGTGGTCCTGTTTGCAGCCCTGGTGACCATCGCCGCCGGGGAAGCCATCGAGCCGATGCATATCGCCTGGTTGTTCTGCCTGGAGGCTCTGGGCGGTGCCATCCTGGGCTGGCTGGCAGGCTACATCGCTTATCGCGCCATGCGCGCAATCGATGACTATCCGATCGAAGTGCTGATCTCGCTAGCCCTCGTTACCGGCACCTACACGCTCGCGTCACGCCTGGATATGAGCGGACCCATCGCGGTGGTTGTCGCTGGGTTGCTGGTCGGCCATCGGGGCCCGCGCGATGCCCTGAGCGACGAGTCGCAGCGATACCTGTTCGGCTTTTGGACGCTGATTGATGAGATCCTCAACTCGGTATTGTTCCTGTTGATCGGACTTGAGGTGCTCGTTCTGCGACTTGAACCCGAATTCATCTGGTTGGCCGCCATCGCGGTACCGCTCGCGCTGCTGGCCCGCCTCGTGGCCGTGGGTGGGCCAGTCCTTATCCTGGGGCGGTTCCGCAGCTTCGCGCGGGGAACGATCCCTGTGCTTACCTGGGGCGGGCTGCGGGGCGGCATCTCAGTCGCCCTTGCACTATCCCTGCCCGAGGTTCCGGAAAAATCCGCCATTCTCGCCGCTACCTATGCGGTTGTCCTGTGGACCATCATTGTCCAGGGGCTCAGCCTGCGCAGCCTGATCAGGCGGGTCATTGAGTGACACGCGCGGTGCCGACCGAAGTGGACGAACGTAGCTGCATTGGCGCCATTGGAGGAGCCAGCGGAGTATGTCCGCCCCAGAGCAGGTTGGATTCCGGTTGCCACCGCTGCTCCAGTCGGTTTCGCAACCTCACATTTTCCATCCCTCGTCAGCGCCGTGAACCGCAGGTTTCCTGGGGTTTTGCCGCCTTGGCTTGAGGGTTGGAGAACGCAACGACCCCCGAAATCGCTCTCTGGTGGCTCCAAATTCTCCGAAGCTTGGGGGTGGGGTGATTTGACCCTCAAGCTTTAAACGACTGATCTACAAGCAATTTCCTCGCGCTGAGCTTGGGGTAGTTTCGCGAGCCTACCGCGTGGCGAACGCTACTGGGGTCCAAAAGACTGGCTCTGGGCGTCAGCGACCTTCAGCCCCGATATAAGTTTTCGTTGTGCCAAAGAAGCGCAGCCCGATCTGGCTGCTGCAGCACGTGAACTGGCACCGCGATTCGCTGACCATGCAGCGCGTAGTAGTGCTTGCCGTTGTCGAATTCCTCCTTGATGCGGCGGCTGACCTCGAAGCGGAGGTCGGGCGTTACCGTCACGTATCCGGCGTCGAACAGGCTGTGCAGGTCGCGGCGGAGCAACAGGCCATTGCTGGCCTCGTGAGGGCCGCCTTCGGCGTAGGGGCGGATATGTGCTGCCTCCAGCGCTGGTAGCGTGCGCTCCTCCGTCACTGCGCAGCGGCGCTGATAGAGGTCGGTGACCAGCATGCGGAAGGCACCCTGACCAAGGCGCGGGCGGATCAGGTGCGGTTCGCCGAAGCGTTGCTGGTTATCGGCGAAGCCGGGTACGGCGGGACGAGCCATGCGCCCCTGAACATCCTCCCACAGCTGCAAGCCCTCTGAATCCGCGGTGCTGTAGGTCTTGAAGGAGACAATGTTACGGGCCCAACTGGGCGGCACTGGCAGCCAGTCCCGCTCCTCGAAGAAAAAGGGCTGGGTAAGGATACGGCAGCCGATCTCGAATTCCGTGCGGTCAGCTGGATCGGCGCGGCGATATCGCGCGATCCGCGTGCGCATCTCCTGCGCCGAACGGGCACCGTTCGCTTCACCGAAGGTGCTCCAGGCCATAGACCAAGGCATGGCACTGGCGTGGGCGAAGATGCCGCCGCCGACGATGAAGTTCCTCGGCGAGTGCAGCTTGAAGAGAAAGAGCTCGCCGGGCTGTAGCGCGCGGAAGTTGGCGGCCGAAGGCGCCCAGAAATTTACCTCGCCAATGTCGGGTCGAAAGCCAGGTGGCAAATCAAATCAAAAGGATCCAGGTTTTTGCCTGTTTCTTCCTGTAAGGCATCTAAAAGAATCCCCTGCTCGGCCAATTCTTTGACGAATGCTGCTTTTTTCTCGGTAGTGTGCCACTTCCGCAGGAAGGCATCTAAGGAAGAAAATTCCTGTTTGATGTTTTTTCGGGTGTAATCTTTCAGGGACTCGGTAATGAGTTTGCCATTGGAGCCATAATATTGGACGCGCTCCTGGACTACCGATACCGGGATATTGTTGACGTAATATTTTCGCGGCACGTCCGCCACCGTTTCATCGATCCGTATTTGCTCGCGGGCTGAACTGAGGTAATCGAATGCTCCGGGTTCATTTTCCAATCCAACGTTTATGGAATCAATATCCGGTGGAACTACCGGGTCTTGCGGGCCGGGTTCGTAAATCTGCACTGGATCGTCATCGAAATCGGGTCTGGCGAACGTATTG
>JBBRWI010000181.1:0-8029 GCA_038249305.1 Acetobacterales bacterium | reverse complement strand
GACATGTTCCTGGCCCTGCCCGCCTTCGTCGCCCATGTCGTGATCGACGGCCCGCCCGAGGCGCCGCCCGTGCTGCTGCTGCACAGCATCGGCACCACCCTGCATGTCTGGGACCCCCAGGTGGCAGCGCTGTCCGGCCGCTTCCGCACCATCCGCCCCGATCTGCGCGGCCATGGCCTGTCGGGGATCGTCGCCGGCGACCACAGCATGTCCGGCCTCGCGGCCGACCAGGTGGCGCTGCTGGATGCCCTCGGCATCGAGCGCGCGCATGTCGTGGGCCTGTCGATCGGCGGACGGATCGCCCAGACCCTGGCGGCGGAACATCCGGGGCGGGTCGCCTCGCTGCTGCTGCTCGACACCGCAATGGAATTCCCGCCCTTCGACCTGTGGCAGGGCCGGATCGACGCGGTGCGCGCGACCGGCACCGAGGCCATCGTGGAACCGGTCATGGCGCGCTGGGTGGTGGACCCGCGGGCCGCGTCCTCGCAGGGCTTGCGCCGGATGCTGCTGGCGACCAGCGGCGAGGGCTACGCCGGGGCCGCCGCCGCGCTGCGCGATGCGCGCGCGGACCAGGTCGCCGGGCGCATCACCGCACCCACGACCATCGTGGTCGGCAGCCTCGACCCCGCCACCCCACCCGAGGCGTCGCAAGCGATGGCCGCGACCATCCCGGGCGCGGTGGTGCAGGTGATCGAGGGCGCCAGCCACATCCCCAACCTGGAATTCGCCGAAGCGACATCGGCCGCCATCGCCCGGCACCTCGATGCGCAATGGGCGCCGCCGGCCGATGCCCATGCCGCGGGGCTGGCGGTGCGCCAGGCGGTGCTGGGCGCGGCCCATGTCGCGCGCGCCCAGGCGGCGGCGACGTCGATGGATGCGGCGTTCCAGGACTACATCACCCGCAACGTCTGGGGCGGCGTCTGGACGCGGCCGGGGCTGAACCGGCGGACGCGCAGCCTGCTGACGCTGGCGATGATGGCGGCCCTTGGCCGGCATGACGAATTTGCCCTGCATGTGCGCGCCACGCGCAACACCGGGGTAACGCCGGAGGAGATCGCGGAGGTGCTCTTGGCGGTCGGCGCCTATGCCGGGGTGCCGGCGGCGAACCATGCGCTGAAGATCGCCAAGGAAGTTTTGGCGGGGGCGTAGCGGGCCAGGACGGCGCATCCTGCGTCCAGGCCATCCGCGACAGACAGGTCTGCAAGAACGTCCTGATCCGCGGTGCGGCCCGGGCGCCGAAAATCAAGGCGGCCCCGCCTGCACCACCACGCCAATCTCCAGGAACACCACGCGCCTGGCGAGGGATGCGACAAACCCCATCTCGTGGCCGACCACCAGCATCTTCGTCCCGCCCAGCGCCAGGTCGCGGATCACATCCAGCATTTCGGTCGTCAGTTCCGGGTCAAGCGCCGCCCGGCTGCCGCCGCAACGCATCCAGGCGATCTTCTACCCGCCGCAACCGGCCGACGACACCGCTGGCTTCGGCGTCGCGCCGCACACGGATTTCGGCTGCATCACCCTGCTCTGGCAGGACGACAGCGGCGGGCTGGAAGTGCGGAAGCGCCAGACCGGCGCTTTACTTCCTGGGCCCTCGATCCCTGGCACGCTGGTCGTCAACGTCGGCAACCTGCTGGGGCGCTGGAGCACTGACCGCTTTGCCAGCACGCCGCACCGGGTGCTCAATCGTTCGGGACGTGAACGGATGTCGATCGCGACGTTCTAAGTGTCCGTCCGGGATCATGCCTTTGACCCCGCAAGGCTTTCGCGAGGCGCAAATCGCCGGTTTTTCCTTGATCGGCCTAAAAATCTCTTCGAATAACAGTTGCGCTCCTGTGAGAACGCTTTGATAACGATTGGTATGTTCCCGGTCAGACACTAACGGGCGGACGTGCGCGAGAGAACGAGAACACCTCTGACGAAGCTGGAGAGTTCGGCTTTGCAACCACTTCACATCCAGCGCTTCATCGCTCTTCCCTATCTCATTCTTGGAGGCTGGTGTCTACTTGCACCGGCAATGGTCGAACGAATGACAATTAATCCGACCTATCAGCATCTCAGTGCTACAAGCGCACTATTTATTGGATGTTTTGGCGCGTAAGCCGTTCTGGGTGGCCTCTTCATTTGGTTAAGCCAATGGCGGCGCAAGACATTCTTGGTTTATGCAATCGCACTCTTACCATTTTTCTGGTTCAACTATTGGTTTGTTTTCGAAGTACCAATATTCAATCGCTGGCTAGCGCTGGATTTTGGAGCAAATGCCGCGATGCTCGCGCTCTCCTTATGGGGCTTTAAGCTCACGAGAGAAGCTCAGTGACCGTTTGAGAAAGGTTCCGCCCTAAGCTTTGTGGGGGTGTTTTTGCCCTGCGACGGCACCGAACCCCGCTAATCTTCGAGGCATTGCCGCTCCGGGTGGTGGACAGCTTGAAGGCCCTGCTGGAACTTCGGCCCTTGGTACCCGGCGTCGGCGTAGAGCTTGAGCAGGAACGGGAACAGGCCGAACAGCGCGCCCATCAGCAGCACACCGCCATCGCGGTCCTGCACGTCAACCGCATGCACGATGGCCTGCATCAGCATGCCCTGCATGTCGACCAGGACGTGGCGCTTCTTGCCCTTGCTCTGCTTCCCGGCATCGTAACCAGGCGGGTCCGAGGCCCCCCTTTTTCAGCGCTCTTGACGCTTTGGCTGTCGATGATCGCGGCGGTCGGACTGGCCTCTCGGCCGGCCAGTTCTCGGCACCGGACGTAGAGCGCATGATGGATACGATCGAGCGTGCCGTCATGGTCCCAGCGGCCGAAGTAGCTGTTCACCGTGCTGCGCGGCGGCAGGTCCTTCGGCAGCGCTGCCCATTGGCAGCCCGTGCTGAGCACGAACATCAACCCGTTGATCACCTCACGCACATCCACCGTGCGCTTGTCGCCACCGCGCTTGGCGGGCGGGATCAGCGGCTCAATGCAGGTCCATTCGGCGTCGGTCAGGTCGCTCGGATAGCGCAGCATACTGCGATCGTAACGGCCGCGATTCTCGGTGGTCCACATCCAAGGCTCCTGCGAATCGGAAGGTGGCCCAGGGAATCACAACCGATTCAGGTGATTCAACATGTTCGTGATGGACACTTAGGCCAGTATGTCGCGGCCCCGATCGACCCGCGGGCGCTGGGCGCCGCGGCGCCGCTGTATGAGCCGACGACGGCGGGCACGCATATTCTGCGCTGCTTCGCCCAGGTCTTTGCCTATCGCGGCGGCGCCTGACGGCGGCGTCAGGCGAAGACCAGGACGGCGACCATAGCAACGACGGCCAAAGCCATCGAGACGAACAGGACGGTCCGCACAATGCCACCGCGGCGACCCTGCCGCACACCGATCGTGCTGTCCGGCGCGTGGATCGGTTCGAGTTTTTCGGTCATGGAAGGGAAACGCGCGGAGGCGGCGGAAGTTTCGCATGCCGCCGCCGATGCATGAGAATCGCGCATGACGCCGCCGCGGCAGTGTGCCCGGCGAGGTCGCCGCAACCCCGCGCTACGGCCGCGGCACGGCCGGCACCTCACTCTCCACCACCGGCGTCAACGTCTCGGCGCCGGTCCCCGCCGCGCCCACGACCGTCCAGGTCCCGACCAGCCGCCCGTCGGGTTGCAGCAGGTAGATGCCGAGTGCCGGTTGGTTCGCCGCCCCATAGACCACCGCGAAACTATGCCCCGCCACCATGCCAACGCCGTTGATCGTCCGCCCCGCTACCTGCCAGACGACGGTGAAGGACGCGGTGCCGACCTGGGCGAGTGCTGCGACCCCGGTGTAGTCGCTGCCATCGAGGTTGCGCCCGGCGACCGTGTAGCTGCCCGACCGCTGCGCCTCGGCCGGGGCCGGCAGCATACCAAGCGCTGCGAAGACACAGGCTGAAGCGAGGAATCGGCGCATGATCGGATCCTTGCCGGTTGGCAGCGTGTGGTGCCGCCCCGCCGGCGCCGCGTCAACCATCGCCCGGCGTCACTTCACGATCGCGACGCGCAGGGCGTTGGTGGTGCCAGGCGTTCCGAAGGGCACGCCCGCGGTGACCACGATCTCCTGCCCGGGCTTGGCAAAACCTTCGGCGACGGCGGCGCGGGTCGCCTTGCTGACCATGTCGGTCATGCTATGCGCCTCGGCGGTCAGCGCCGGGTGAACGCCCCAGATCAGCGCCATGCGCCTGGCCGTCATGTCGGAAATCGTAAGGCCCAGGATCGGGCAATCCGGCCGCTCCCGCGCCACGCGCAGGGTGGTGCTGCCGGTCGCGGAGAAGGTTGCGATCACCTGGGCGCTGATGGTGTGGGCGACCTGGCGGGCGGCGGCGGCGATGGCGCCGGCGCTGGTGCGCTCCGGTTCGGGGCGGGCCGCGTCGGTCATGCGGCGCCAGTCCGGGTCGCCCTCCACCCGCGCCACGATGCGGTCCATGATGTTCACCGCCTCGAACGGATATTGCCCGGCGGCGGTTTCGGCCGACAGCATCACCGCATCGGCCCCGTCGAAGACCGCGGTCGCGACGTCGGACGCCTCGGCGCGGGTGGGGGATGGGGCGGTGATCATGCTCTCCAGCATCTGGGTCGCGACGACCACCGGCTTGCCCAGGGCCCGAGCGGCGCGGACGATCCGCTTCTGCACCAGCGGCACATCCTCGGTCGGCATCTCCACGCCCAGGTCGCCGCGGGCGACCATGACGCAATCGGCGAGCGCGAGGATGCCATCGAGGTTCTCCACCGCCTGGGGCTTTTCCATCTTCACCATCACCCAGGCGCGGCCGGCACAGATCGCCTGGCATTCGGCCACGTCCTCGGGCCGTTGCACGAAGGACAGGCCGATGTATTCGATACCCAGCGGCAGCACGAAATCAAGGTCGAGCCGGTCCTTGGCGGTCAAGGCCGGGATCGGCAGCGCGACGTCCGGCACGTTGACCCCCTTGCGGTCCGACAGCGCGCCGCCGAGCACGACCTCGGTTTCCAGATGGTCGTCGCGCCGGCGCAGCACGCGGAGTTTCAGTTTCCCGTCATCCAGCAGCAGATGCGTGCCGATGCCCGCGGCGGCCAGGATCTCGGGGTGGGGCAGTTGCACGCGGCGCACGTCGCCCGGGCTTGGCGACAGGTCCAGCCGGAACTGCTGGCCGGCCTGCAACTGCACCCGCCCCGCCTGGAATTTGCCGACCCGCAGCTTCGGCCCCTGCACATCGGCCAGGATGCCGATCGGGCGGCCGAACTTGCGTTCGACCTCGCGGATCATGGTGATGCGGGCGGCGTGGTCCTCGTGGCTGCCGTGGGAGAAGTTCAGCCGGAACACATCGGCCCCGGCCTGGAACAGGCGGCTGATGACATCGACCGTGGCCGAGGCCGGGCCGAGCGTCGCGATGATCTTGGTCCGGCGCCGGCGGCGCATGGGCAGGCGAGCGGCCATCCGGGGCAATCCTTCTGGAACGGGGTGTCGCAGGTCGGGGCGCAGGGCCGTGGCAGGCAGGCCGAACAGCCGGCTCACCTCCTCCACCCGGTCGGCCGGCACCCGCTTCCACTGGCTGACCGCGGCGGTCGAGATGCCGAGCGCCCCGGCGATGCGGGTCACGGCGCCGCGGCGGGCCAGGATATCCTCAAGGGCGGGATCGCGCATGCGCTTACCTTACAGATCGTAAGGCGGTCGGCAAGCTCGCGGTCGGATGCCTTAGCGCCGGTAAGTCACGCGCGCCTTGGGCACCCGCCGTGGCGCCTGGGATCGGCCGCAGCGTCATGCCGGCGGCGCAATCAGGAAGGCCCTGATGTCGTTCACATTGGTCAGCGTCGGTCCGGTCGTCACCAGATCCCCCACCCCCGCAAACAATCTAAAACTGTCGTGCCCGGCCAGGCACTCCAGCGGTTCGATCCCCAGGGCCCGCGCCCGCGCCAGCGTATCCGGCGTCGCGATGGCCCCGGCATTGGTCTCCGACCCGTCGATCCCGTCGCTGTCGCCCATCAGCGCCCAGATCCGCGGATGCCCCGCCAAGGCGACCGCCGCCCCCAGCAGGCATTCCCCGTTGCGCCCACCGCGCCCACCGGTTGCCCCGCCCAGCGTCACCGTGGTTTCCCCACCCGCGAGCAGCACGCAAGGTGCGCCCAGCGGATGGCCATGGGTCGCGGCGGACAGCGCCACCCCCGCGAGCACCTTGCCGACCACGGCGGCCTCGCCCTCCAGCGCATCGCCCAGGATCAGCGCGCCGAAGCCGCGCGCCCGGGCCTCGGATGCAGCGGCCTCCAGCGCCAGGCGCGGGGTCGCGATCATGCGGTAGTCGGTGCGTGCGAAGCGCGGGTCGCCGGGCTTGGGGGTTTCCTCACGCCCCGCCGCCAGATGCGTCGCAACCAGGGGCGGTGCCGCCACGCCGTAGCGCGACAGGATCGCCCGCGCCTCGGCGAAGGTGGTCGGGTCCGGCACCGTGGGGCCGGAAGCAATCACCGAGGGGTCATCCCCCGGCACGTCGGAGATCGCGAGCGTCACCACCCGCGCCGGCCAGGCCGCCGCCGCCAGGCGCCCGCCCTTGATCGCCGACAGGTGGCGGCGGACGCAGTTCATCTCGTGGATCGTGGCGCCGCAGGCCAGCAGGTCGCGGTTCACCGCCTGCTTATGCGCAAGCGTCAGCCCCGGCGCCGGCAGCGCCAGCAGGGCCGACCCGCCGCCCGAGATCAGCGCCAGCACCAGGTCATCGGCGGTCAGCCTCGATACCATCGCCAGGATCCGCGCCGCCCCCGCCTGCCCGGCCGCGTCGGGCACGGGGTGGGCGGCCTCGATCACCTCGATCCCTTGCGTGGGGTGGCCGTGGCCGTAGCGGGTGACGACCAGGCCGGTGACGCCGGGCCAAGCGGCCTCCACCGCCGCCGCCATGACGGCTGCGGATTTGCCCCCACCGACCACGATCACCCGGCCCGGCGGGCGTTCGGGCAGGTGGCGGGCCAGCACCACCCGCGGGTCCGCGGCGGCGACGGCGGCATCGAAGATAGCGCGCAGGATGGTCCGGGCGGTCTGGTCGTTCATGCAGGCAACATGGGGGGCGTATCCCCGATCGGGCAACCGCGTGCTAGAGCACGATCGATCCAAGTGGATCGATCGTGCTCTAGAAGCCGTTGAATCTAGAGCAAGAAATCGGATCAGATGATTCCATCTGATCCGATATTGCTCTAGGCGGGGCGCCATGGAGGAACACCCATGACCACACATCGCATCGCCGCCATCCCGGGCGACGGCATCGGCCAGGAAGTCGTGCCCGCAGCCTTGGAGGTGCTGGCCGCCCTCGCCGCCAGGATCGGCGGTTTTGCCATCGAGGCCACCCATTTCGACTGGGGCAGCGATTACTATCGCGCCCATGGGGCGATGATGCCCGAGGACGGGCTGGCGACCCTGAAGCCCTTCGGCGCCATCCTGTTCGGCGCCGTGGGCGATCCGCACTTGCCGGATGACCTGACGCTCTGGGGCCTGCGGCTCAAGATCTGCCAGGGCTTCGATCAATACGCCAATATCCGCCCGACCCGGGTGCTGCCGGGGCTGCGGTCCCCCCTGCGCGACCTGCCAGCGTCGGGTTTTGATTGGCTGATCGTGCGGGAGAATTCGGAGGGCGAATACGCCGGCCACGGCGGCCGCGCCCATCGCGGCCACCCGGAGGAGGTCGCCACCGAGACCGCCATCTTCACCCGCGCCGGCGTCACCCGCATCATGCGCTACGCCTTTGCCGCCGCCGCCGCGCGGCCGCGGCGGTTGCTGACCGTCGTCACCAAATCCAACGCCCAGCGCCATGGCATGGTGCTGTGGGATGAGATAGCGGCCGATGTCGCCGCGGAATTTCCGACGGTCATTTGGCAGAAGGAGCTGGTGGACGCGATGGCCGCGCGGATGGTGCGCCGGCCCGAAAGCATCGACACCGTGGTCGCGACCAACCTGCACGCCGATATCCTGTCCGACCTCGCGGGCGCGCTGGCGGGGTCGCTGGGCGTGGCGCCCACCGGCAATGTGAACCCGGAGCGCGCCTTCCCGTCGATGTTCGAGCCGATTCATGG
>JBBRWI010000180.1:0-8039 GCA_038249305.1 Acetobacterales bacterium | reverse complement strand
TGGCGGACGCCTACGTGTTCCTGCGCAGCCTGGAACATCGGCTTCAGATGATCGCGGACCGGCAAACCCACCGCCTGCCGGAGGACCCGGTCGCACTAGCCAACGTGGCCTCCTTTATGGGCTTTTCCGGCCCCGATCATGACGGTGGCGTATCCTCTGGAACGGCGTTGTTCGCGGCCGCGCTCACCGGCCATTTGCGGCGCGTCGAAAAGCACTATGCCGGGCTCTTCGAACTTCTGCCAGGACCCAACCCGACGCCCGGGGAAACGCCCGCCCCGGCGGCACCCCGGCTGGTGTTCACTGGCCCCGACGACGATGGAGCGACCGTGGCCAGTCTGGCCGGGATGGGCTTCGCCGATCCACGGTCGGTCGCGGGGATCGTGCGGTCCTGGCTGCACGGCCGCCCGCGCGCGACCCGCAGCGCCCGGGCGCGGGAACTATTGGCCGGGCTGCTGCCCGCGCTGCTGGCCGCCTTCGCCCGCCAGTCCGCCCCGGATGCGGCGCTGGCGCGCTTCGATGCGGTGCTGGCGCGGCTGCCGGCCGGGGTGCAGGCCCTGTCGCTGCTGGGGCAGAACCTGCCGCTGCTCGACCGCCTGGCCTTCCTTCTGGGGGCCGCCCCGGCCCTGGCCGACCACCTCGCCTCCCACCCCGCCGTGCTGGAGGGGCTGTTGTACGGCAGCGCGACCGAGGCCGAGGCGGCGGCCCCGAGCGCCATCGCCTGCCTGCCCGCGCTGGTCCGCGACGCCCGCCACGTCGAGGAAGCGCTTGACCTGACCCGGCGCCTGGCGGTGCAGCGCCGCGCCGAAATCGACGCCTCCGCCCTGGAGGGCGGGCTTACGGCCGATGCCGCGGGGCTGGCCCGCAGCGACCTGGCCGATACCGCCATCGCCGCCCTGCTGCCCGCGATCGCGGCCGATTTCGCCACCCGCTACGGCCGGGTGAAGGGCGGTGCGATGACAGTGGTGGCACTCGGCAAACTCGGCGGGCGGGAGATGCTGCCGGCCTCGGACCTCGACCTGGTGCTGATCTACGACCATGACGCGGCGGTGGAGGCCTCGGCCGGGGGGCCGCGATCGCTGCCGGTGGCGACGTATTTCGCGCGCCTGGCGCAGGTGCTGATCTCCGCGCTGACATCGCCCGGGGCCGAGGGGCGCTTGTACGAGGTTGACATGCGGTTGCGGCCATCGGGCAGCAAGGGGCCGGTCGCAGTCAGGCTGGCCGCCTTCCAGGCCTATCACGCCGACAGCGCCTGGACCTGGGAACGCATGGCGATGACCCGGGCGCGGGTGGTCGCGGGGTCCGCCGCGCATCGCCGTCGCGTGGCCGAGGCGCTGCGCGCCAGCCTGTTGCGGCCGATGCCGGCGGCCATCGTGCTGGGCGACGCGGCGGCGATGCGCGCCCGCCTGCTGCGCGACCTGCCCCCCGACGGCCCCTGGGACATCAAGGGCATGGCCGGCGGGCTGATCGAGGTCGAGTTCATCGCCCAGGCGCTGCAACTGGTCCATGCGCGCACGCTGCCCCAGGTGCTGCGAACGACGACGCGGGAGGCACTGGCCGCCCTGGGGCGCGCCGGGGTCTTGCCCGAAGCGGCCCGGCTGGTCGCGGCCGAGGCGCTGTGGCGCACCATCCTGACCGTGCTGCGCCTGTCGGTCGGGCGTTGGCGTAACGCCGATCTGCCCGGTCCCACGGCGGCGGCCCTGCTGCATGCGGTGGCGCCGTTCTGCGACACCGCCCCGGTTGACCAGCAGGCTTTGCGCCAGCACATGGCCTTGGCGTCCGAAACGGTGCGCGCGGCCTTCCTGCGCCACATCGGACCCCTGCCCGAGACACCGGGCCGAACCCCTGGAGGCGCAGCAGCATGAGTAAGCTTTCGGCCGGCGATCCGGCGCCGGATTTTTCCCTGGCCACCACGACCGGCGTGGTCAGCCTGGATGGGCTGCGTGGCACGCCCTTCCTGCTGTATTTCTACCCCAAGGCCGATACGCCGGGCTGCACCAAGCAGGCCTGCGGCATCCAGGAAGCGCTGCCGGCGCTGGGCGGTACCGGGCTTGCGGTGATCGGGGTGTCGCCCGACCCGATGCCGCCGATCGAGAAGTTCGCGAAGAAGTACAACCTGACCTTCGCGCTGGGCTCGGACGCCGACCAGGCGGTCGCCACGGCCTATGGCACCTGGGTGCAGAAAAGCATGTACGGCAAGACCTACATGGGCATGGAGCGATCGTCGTTCCTGGTCGGGGCGGACGGCCGGATCAAGGCGATCTGGCGGAAGGTCAAGCCCGAGGCGCATGCCGCCGAGGTGCAGGCGGCGGCGGCGGCGCTGTAGGCCGCAGCGCTATTCCTGCGGCCACAGCCCGGCCAGCGCCGCGGTCAGCGCCGACGGATCGTAGGGTTTGGCCAGCACCTGCACGCCAGCATGACCGGGCGGCATGCCGTCCGCGCCATAGCCGGTCGCCACCACGAAGGGCACGCCTGCCGCTGCCAGCGCATCGGCGACCGGGCGGCTCGACACCCCATCGAGGTTGAGGTCGAGCACCGCCGCATCCGGTCGGTCCCGCGCCAGCGCCGCCAGCGCCTCGGTCACGCTGCGGACCGGGCCGATCACTTCGGCGCCGGCATCGGTCAGCGTGTCCTCGACCAGCATGGCGACCAGCGCTTCGTCCTCGACCACCAGCACGCGGCGACCGCGCAGCATGTCGGGCGGTGGGGTACGATCGGGATGGGGCATCAACGGGTCAGTCCTTCTTCTGGTGCCGAGCCCGTCGCTGGCACATGTCTGTTATCGCCTGCCGTCGCCGGATGCGCCACCGCGCGGGCGTTTGCCAAATGCGAGGCGATTGTTGCGTGGCCATCTTGCGGGTGTAGCGCCGGCCGGGCCCGGGCTGGACCGAAGTCGCGCGACGCCGGGCGGTCGTGGCCGGGATCGTCGGAGCGCGTGGCTTCGGGGGGCGGCTCGTCGGGGGCCGGCTGATCCTCGGCCGCCGGGCCAGCCGCGATCTCCTGGTCCATCCGGCGGGCCATTGCCGCTTCGCTGGCCGGCGCGTCGGACGTCGGCTGGAAGGTGATGGTCGCGACCAAGCCGGAGACCGCGTAGTCGAGCACCACCGACGTCCCCTCGCCCAACTCCCCGGCCAGCCCGCGTTCCAGCAACCGGGTGCCGAAGCCGCGCCGGGTCGGCGGGCGCACCTCCGGCCCACCGATTTCCCGCCAAACCAGGCGCACGAGGCCATCCTCCCCGCGCGTCCAACGCACCGACACGCGTCCCTCGGCCACCGACAGCCCGCCATGCTTGGCGGCATTGGTGGCCAGTTCATGCAGCCCGAGCGCCAGGCCCAGCGCCTGCTTCGGGGCGAGCCAGGCACCCGGCCCGGCATAGGCCACCCGCGGGGCTTCATTGGCCCGCCCGGGCAGCCAGGGGCCGAGCGCCGAGCGCACCGATTCGCGCAGGGTCGCGCCCTGCCAACTGGTCGCGGTCAGCAGGTCATGCGCCCGCGACAGGGCCAGGATCCGCGCCTGCAGATCGACCACGAAGCGCACCATCGGCGCGCTGACGCCCACCACAAGCCCATCCGCGGAATCGGCGTCGGTCGCGGCGGCGAGGTGGCCGCGGGCGGTCTGCAGCGACAACGAATGCACCGTCGCCAGGGTGTTCTTCACACGATGGTTCAATTCGCCGATCAGCAACCGCTGACGTGCCTCGGCGGCCTTGGCCTCCGTCACGTCGCGCGCGATCCCGCCGCGCGCGTAGGGCTTGCCGCTGGCGTCGGCGATGGGGAAGGCGCGGTCGCGGATCCAGCGTTCCTGCCCATCGGCGCGAATCACGCGGTATTCCAACTCGCTGCTGGCGGCGCCGGCCCGGGCGCGGTGCGCATCCTCCACGCGATCGCGGTCGGCGGGGTGGATCAGCCGGGTCCAGAGGCCAGGATCGGCGACGAGGTCGGCGCAGGCCGCCCCCCAGATGCGTTCGAAGGCGGGGCTGACATATTCGACCCGCGCGCCGGTGCCCTCGGTGATCCAGAGCACATCGGGGCTGGCGCCGCCGAAGCGGCGGAAACGTTCCTCCGACACCGCGAAGGCATTGGCATTGGCGACCGCCTCGGCGCGCGCGTTGGCCTCGGCCAGCACCTGGGTCTGCAAGGCCTCCCGCGCGGCGATCAGGTCGGTCACGTCGGTCGCGGCACCGATCCAGCGCCGCACCGCGCCCTCCGGCCCGCGCGCGGGCAAGGCGCGGGCGGAGAACCAGCGCCACGAACCGTCGGCGCCGCGCATCCGGTATTCGGCGGCGAAGGACCGCCCGGCGGCGAGCGCGCTGATCCAGGCCGTGCGGACCGCCGGCGCGTCTTGCGGGTGCAGCACCGGGCTGCCGGGCAGGCTGGCCTCATGCGCCGGGCGGCCGGTGAATTCGGTGAAGCGCGGATTCACGTAATCGACGCTGCCGTCCGGCCGGGCCGACCAGACGATCTGCGGCACCGCCTCGGCCAGGGTGCGGAAGCGCAATTCGCTCTCGCGCAGCGCATCGGCTGCGCGGCGTTCGACCGCGACATCGGTGATCGCCATCACCGCCCCGGTCATCCGCCCCTCCGCATCGCGGATGGGTGCCGCTGAGGCGCGCAGCCAGGTGGTGGTGCCATCGCGCCGCCGGTACAACATCTCGCGCGAAGCGGAGAGTCCGCTCGCCAGGGTCTGGCCGAGCGGCGTTTCGGTCGGTGCCAGGCGGCGGCCATCGGGTTGGAAGGTGTCCCAAACGGTGTCGGGGGAGAGTTCGCCCAAGGTATCGACCGATTGGCCGAGCACGTCCTCCAGCCGCCGGTTGCCGAAGATGATGCGCCCCGATGGTGCCTCGGCCAGCATCACGCCAAGCGGGATGTGGTCGAGCACGGCACGCAACCGCGCCTCGCTCTCACGCAAGGCTTCCTCGATCGCGCGCTGGGCGCCGGCGTCGCGGAAGAAGATGGTCAGCCCGCCGTCGTCGATGGGATAGGCATCGGCGGAAATCCAAAGCTGGAGTGCGTCATGCCAGGCGGTGACGTGTCGCGGCGCGTGATCGGTCATCGCGGCGCGATAGGTATCGCCGAAGATGGCCGTGTCGCTGCCCGGGAAGGCGTCCAACAGGTCCTGCCCCAGCATGGCGGGGGCCCGGTCGCCCATCATCGTGGCGGCGCGGCCGTTCATCCAGCGGACCCGGAAATCGCCGTCGATCCCGATCACACTGTCGGTGGTGCTTTCCAGCACGAGGCCGAGGCGGGTTGCGAGGCCGCGCGTCTCCTCCTCCCGCAACATGAAACGCGCGGCCGCGGCCCGCATCGCCGCCTGGGCCGTGGCGAGTTCGGCGACGCCTTGGCGCAGCGGGGCGTCCGCCGCGGCCCCGCAGGTCTCGGCCACCCCCAGCCCCGCCGCATCTTCCGACAGGCGGCGCAGCGGGCGGCCGATGAGGACATCGGCGGCGATCCGGGCGCCGATGACCGACAGCAGCACCAGGGCCGCCCCGCTGAGGGCGATCGGCAACAGCGCGTTGCGGAAGGCATCCTCGGCCAGGCTGGCCGGCAGCCCGACGGTCACGACCCAGGGTGCCTGGTCCAGCCGCTGCCAGGCAGCGTGCATCGCCTGCGCCTGGAAGTTGGTGACCGGTGCATGGCCGATCCGGCCCGATGCCGGGCCGAACAGCGTGGCACGGGTATCAGGCCCGACGCGTTCGCCCACCGATGTCGGAGCGTTCGGATTTCGCGTGATGATGACGCCGTCCCGATCGACGATGGCGGCGCCCCAGCCATCGGGCTGATCGGCGGCGCGCAGTACTGTCGCCCAGTACCCGACACCACTGGCAGTGATGCCGATCGCCAGGCGCCGCGGCCCCTGTGACGGCACCGCCACCAGGGTTTCGCCCGGCGCCCCGGGGCTTGCATGGAACAGGCCGGTGACCTGGGTGGTCCCGGACACGGCCGCGGCGATCAGCGCTGCCCGTGCAGCGACCGGCAAGGCTCCGATGTCGAAGTCGCGGCCGCTGGCGGCCAGGATCACGCCCTGCGCATCGGCGACCACCAGGCGCGCGTCGCGGAGCGGGGACAGCGGGAGGGATGCCAGGCCGGCCGGTGGCCAGCCGGCCACCAGCGCCTCGGGTTCCTGGTCGCGGGCGGCGAAGGACAGCAGGACCGCGCGCTGTTCGATCAGTGCTGCATCGACCGCCACCGCCACCCGCCGCGCCGCTTCGCCCGCCGCAACGACCTGGACCGCGATGTCGCGGTCCACGCCGATCCAGGCGGTGACCGCCGCGAGCGCCCAGAGCGGCAGGACGGCGACGAAAACGAGGCACGCGACAATGCGGCGGAACGGCCAGCCCGCCATTCCGGTCGCCCCCCGCCCGTCGCTGCCTGCCGCCATGCCGCTTATTGCCCCGATGTCGCGGCACACTAGGGCCGGATCGTCTGCGGCGAACAGCACGGCGATGGGCGCGGATGGATTTTCGCCCGGCCTTGGTCACGGGGTCCTCACGGGGCGATCGCCCGGACGACCGGAAACGCTGGCGTGATCCGCCCCGGCGGCGGCCAGCGTTGACCGCGCGGCCCCGGTCCGGCCAGTGTCCGCCGGGTCGCGAAACAATGCTCTCGCGGCGAACCAAGGAACCCATCGCGATGACGCTACGATCGATGCTGTTTGGCTTCTGCCTGGCCAGCGCCTTGCCGGCGGCGGCCTTCGCCCAGGCGCCCGGGCCGCGCGCGATCAATACCGGCGGCGCCCAGGGTGCCTATCATACCCTGTTCTGCCCGCCGCTGCCGCCGGCCCTGGCGCGGGCGTATTTCAACGACTACGCCTGTACGACCTCACGCGGGACGCTGGAGAACATCGAGCGCGTGATGGCGACGCCGAGCCAGATCGGCTTCGCGCAACTGGATGTCTTTGCCCGGGAGGCGGCCCGCCGGCCGACCGAATTTCAGCGCCTGAGCCTGATCCGCCGCGACATCGCCTGCGAAGGCCTGTGGATGGTGACGAAGAACGACCGGCTGCAAAGCTTTGGCGACGTGCAGGGTTTTGCGCGTCGCATAAACTTCATCCTGCCGCCACAAGGCTCGGGCTCGACCGCCTCCTTCGCCTTCCTGCGGGAGAATGACGCCGAGGGCCTGGGCCGCGTGCCGGACGCCAATATCCGCCACGTCGCCGACGCGACCGAGGTGATCCGCGCCGTCGCCGCCAGCACCGATGGCGCGGTCGGCTTCTTCGTGCAGTTCGCCGACCCGACCAATGCCAATATCCGGCTGCTGGTCGAACAGAACCTGCGGATCGTGCCGGTGGTCAGCCGCGAGATCATGCGCAGCCGCGTCGATGGCGAGGCGGTGTACCAGGTGCAGGAATTCGCCCTGGCCGAGGGCGGCTTCTTGGGGATCGGCGGCCGGGCGCGCAATGCAACGACGGCCTGCACCCCGGTCGCGATCTTCACTGGCAACCCCGATGCGGTGCCAGCCGGCAACGCCCGCGACGACCAGCGCGACCTGGTGCTGCGGGTGCGCGAAACCCCGGTCGCCCAACTGCTGCCCGCCCAGGGCAACATAGCGCGCATCCTGTCGGGCGCACGGCGGATGTCGCAATCGGCGGTGCAGGGGATGGAAAATGCCGCCGAGGCCGCCAAGCAGGCAGCCCAGCGCCAGGTGAACTGAAGCCGGCCCCGCCCGCGCCGTTCAGGCGCGGGTGAGGTCCTGGCCCGCCAGCGGCAGGCGCCGGATACGCTTGCCGATCGCTGCAAAAATAGGACTGTACATGGCCCGCGCCAGCGGCGGTACCCCGGGTTCGCCGACCCCGCCCAGCGGCTGGCCGCCGCGGATCAGATCGGCTTCGGTTAAGGACTTCAGAGGCTGGGCGCGCAGGGCCATTCACCGACGCCTCGATATGTCGCACCGGAAATTATGGCGGCGGGATGCGGCCCCAAGAGGCAGGCCGCGCCGCGCCCACCGCCGCCGGTTCCGGCCCGCCGGCCATCCAGTCGAGCAGTTCCACCGTATGCACCGTGGGCAGAGCACCGCCGCCGATCTGCGTCAGGCAGCCGATATTGC
>JBBRWI010000179.1:0-8041 GCA_038249305.1 Acetobacterales bacterium | reverse complement strand
CGCCTGGCGCAGCCACAGCCGCCCGGCGGCCAGGGCGGAAACGCCGCCGGCATTGCGCAGGAAGGCGTTGTCCATTCGTTCCGCCCGCGCCAGCAGCATCGAGGACACCGGCGACAGCGCGGCCGTGCCGAAGGCGCCAAGTCCGATCGCGACCAGCAGCGGCCCCAGCAGGAACCCCCAGGCCGAAACCCCGGCCGCCCGCGCCACGATCAGTTCCGACGACCGCGTCAGTTGCCAGAACGCCGTCATGCCCCCCAGCAGCACGGCGAAGGGCATGATCTGCAAGGCAACGAAGGGCAGCCGCAGCGAGGCGATGGTCGCCACCATCCCGAAGCCGACATCGGCGCGGGTCGCCGCCCGGCGCAGCAGTTCGATGAAGTCGAACAGCGCCACCAGCCCGGTCAGCGCCGTCAACATGGCCAGCGTTGCGAGCCCGAAGCGGCGCGCGACGTAGGCGCCCAAGGTGAAGGCGATGCTCATCCGGCGCCGATCATGCGCGCAACGCGTCGGATGCGGCTGCTTCCGGCGGCCCCGGCATGGCCCGCGGCCAACCCGGCGCGCCCGAGATCACCCAGCCCGCCAGCACGCCGGGGCCGATCGCCTGCAGCCAGATCAGCGGGATCCACAGGTTGTCGCGTGCCGCGAGGTTGCCGATCGCAAGCCCGATCGCGAGCAGGGTCACCACCGCGAAGACCCCGATGGCAACGGTCGCTCCGCCGCCATGCCGGCGGAACCCGGAGCCCAGGGCCGCGGCCAGGCCAACGAGCGCGAAGGTCAGCGCGGTCAGCGGGTTGGCCAGGCGCTGATGCGCCTCGGCACGAAACTTCACGACATCGCGCGCCGGCAGGTTTTCCGCGGGGTCGGGGGCGAGCAGTTCGGCGATGGAGCGTTCCCGGCTGTCGCGCCTGCGGTCTTCCTCGGTCGCGCGCTGGCGGGACAGGTCTACGCTGTTCTCGGCGAAGGTCAGGCTGCCGAGGCGATAGCCCTGGGCCGTGCCCGGCGGGCTGCCCGGGGGCGGCGCGGTGCGTTCGATCTGCTGGCGAATGCCGTTGTAGAGCGTGACGCGCGGCCCCTGCGGCGTGGTTGAGATGCGCCCAGCCTCCGCCAGGATCGTCACCGGCGCCCCGGCGTCCCGCCCATCGTGGATCAGCAGGCCGCGCAAGGTGCCGTCCGAGTCGCGGCCACGGGCATAGACGGTCAGGTCGGTGCCGATATTGGAGAAAACACCCTCCTGCAGCAGGATCGCTGCCAGCTGGTTGCGGATTTCGAACTGCCATTCGCGGAAGGCGGTGTGGCTGACCGGCACCAGCCAGAGTTGCAGGAACAGGCAGGCCCCGGCCGACACGGTGGCGATCGCCAGCGCCGGCCGGGCGAGGCGCCAGTCCGACATGCCGGTGCCGCGCATCACCACCAGTTCGCGGTCGCTGGCCAGCCGCACATAGTTGAACAGCACGACGACGAAGGTCGTGATCGGCAGGATCACCGCGAAGAAATTCGGCAGCAGCAGCGAGGTCAGTTCGATGAACACCAGCATCGACAGCCCGCGGTCGAGCACGAGTTCGATGAAGCGCAGCGATTGCGTCAGCCAGATCAACGCGGCCAGGCCAAGCGTGACCGCGACCAGGCCCAGGCCCAGCTGTCGGAATATGTAGAGGTCGACCCGGCGCATGCCCTGATACCTCTACCAGCGCCCTGGCGGCACGGCCACTCCGGCCCCGGCGGGCGCCGACTGTTCGTCCAGGAACCCGCGCAGCGTCGTGGCCAGCACGATCCGGGTCCGCTCCGGCCGCGGTTCGTCGCGGTGGCTGACCAGGCCGATCAGGCAGCCCTGGGCCGCATCGAAAACCCCGGCGCCCGATTCGCAAGGCTCCAGCCGGACCGCGATCCCCGCGTATCCGCCATAGGCCGCCGGGTCCTCCCGCACGGCGCCGAGCACCCGGCCGGCGTCGAAGTCGCAAAGGGTCGCGGCCGGTCCAGTCAGGTCGGGGGCGATTTGCAGCAAGGCGATGTCGCGGGCGCCGAGGTAGCGCAGACCGACCTCGGGCAGAACATCGCCCCGGCCCGCCCGCAGCAGCAGCGCCGGTCGGGCCTGGCCGGCGAAGATCACCAGCGGCGCTCGGTGCGCAGCCGCGCAGCCTGGCGTGCACGCCATCGACGATATGGGCTGCGGTGACGAACCGCCCCTGGCCGAGATGCACGGCGGCGCCCAGCGCCTCGCACGGTGGCGGGCTCAGCCGCACGCGCGCGAGGGTCTCGGCGAGGCATTCTGCCTGTGACCGATGACCAAACCAGGGCTCAGCCGCACGCGCGCGATGGTCTCGGCCGCGCGCGCCGCCCCAGGTGCGGCCGGGCCCGGCTGGGCGCAGGCAGCCAGCCCGAGCAGCAGCGTCCAACAGGCGCTGCCATGGGCAGCGGTCAGGCCGGAAGGACCTTGCCCGGGTTCATCAGCCCCTGCGGGTCAAGGGCGGCCTTGATGCGGCGCATCGCATCCAGTTCCGCACCGCCGCGCCAGGATTCGAGCATGTCGGTCTTCAGCCGCCCGATGCCGTGTTCGGCGCTGAACGATCCGTCGAGGTCGCGGACCACGGCGTTCACCGTGTCCATGATGTCGTGACCGCGGGCGAGGAAGGCTCCGGGGTCCATGCCCTCGGGCTGTTCCAGGTTCATGTGGATATTGCCGTCGCCCATGTGGCCGAAGGGCACCGGGCGGCTGCCGGGGATCAGCGCGCGCAAGGCGTCGGACGATCGGCGGATCAGTTCCGGGACGCGGCTGACCGGGACCGAGACGTCGCTTTTCACGCTGGCGCCCTCGCGCTTCTGGGCCTCGGGGTGTTCTTCGCGCAGGCGCCAGATGGCGGCGGCCTGGGCGTCGGACTGCGCGATGGCGGCATCGACCACCTCGGCCGCTTCCAGCCCCGCTTCCAGCACCGTTTCCATCAGCCCGGCCAGGTCGGCATCGGGGCGGGAGGAGGCGAGGTCGATCAGGCAATAATGCGCCCCGCGGGAGGCCATCGGCAGGACCGCGCCCTCGATCTGCCGGAGCACGATGTCCATGCCCGTGCCGGACATGTATTCGAAGGCGCGGACGGCGGTATCGTCGCGGTCGCGGAAGCGGCGGAACAGGGCCAGGGCGGCGTCTTCGGAGGCGACCGCCGCCAGCGCCACGCAGGTCACGCGCGCCCGGGGGAACAGCCGCAGGGTGGCGGCGCTGATGATACCGAGCGTGCCCTCGGCGCCGACGAACAGATGCTTCAGCGCATAGCCGGTGTTGTCCTTGCGCAAGGCGCGCAGGCCGCAGAACACCTGGCCATCGGGCAGCACCGCCTCGATCCCCAGCATCAATTCGCGGGCATTGCCGTAGCGGACCGTGGTGTTGCCGCCGGCATTGGTCGCCAGCACGCCGCCGATGGTGGCCGAGCCTTCGGCGCCCAGCGACAGCGGGAACAGCGCGCCGGCGGCGGCGGCGGCGTCCTGCGCGGATTTGAGGATGACGCCGGCCTCGGCGGTCATGGTCATGTCGATGGGGTCGAGGTCGCGGATACGGTTCATCCGGGTCAGCGAGACGATGACCTGCCGCCCGCTTTCATCCGGCGCCGCGCCGCCGACCATGCTGGTATTGCCGCCCTGGGGCACCATCGGCACCCCGGCGCGGGCCAGCAGGCGGACCGCGGCCGCAAGCTCGTTGGTGCTGGCCGGGCGCAGCAGGCAGGGCGTGGCACCCTGGTAGAGGCCGCGCCAGTCGGTGGTCCAAGGGGCGAGGTCGGCGGGATCGGTGATGACGCCGCGGGGGCCGAGCATGGCGGTCAGCGCGCCGAGCAGGCCGGGGGGAAGGGCGGGGGGGGTGTTGGTATCGGGCATGGCAGGGGCATCCTGCCCAGCGGCGGGTCCGGGTCAACCGGGGTGGCCGGCCGCCAGGTCGTGGTCCGCCGCGTGCCGCCGACCTGCCGCGTTGCACCGCGATGACCAACACCGGATAGTCCGCGCCGAAGGAGTAAGCCCATGCAGACCCGCATCCCCTGCGTCCTGATGCGTGGCGGCACCAGCCGCGGCCCGTATTTCCTGAAATCCGACCTGCCGGCCGATGTGGCCACCCGCGACGCCGTGCTGCTGGCCGCGATGGGCAGCCCGCACCCATTGCAGATCGACGGCATCGGCGGCGGCAATACCCTGACCAGCAAGGTCGCCATCGTGTCGCGCAGCGCCGAGCCTGGCGTCGATGTGGACTACCTCTTCGCCCAGGTCGATGTCGGCCGGGCGCTGGTCGATACCCGGCCGAACTGCGGCAACATGCTGTCGGGCGTCGGCCCCTTCGCGATCGAGGCCGGGTTGGTCGCGGCCCGCGATGGCGAGACATCGGTAATGATCCGTAACATCAATGCCGGCGCCCTGGTCGAGGCGGTGGTGCAGACCCCGGGCGGGCAGGTCACGTATGAGGGCCACGCGTCCATCCCCGGCGCCCCCGGCACCTCGGCGCCGGTGTCGCTGCGCTTTCGGGACATCTCGGGCGGCAAATGCGGCGCCCTGTTTCCGACCGGCCACCGCCAGGACATTGTCGATGGCATCGCCGTCACGCTGATCGATTGCGCCATGCCCGTGATGCTGGTGCGCGCCGATGCGCTCGGCGCCACTGCCACGGCGACGACCGCCGAGATCGAGGCCGATGCCGGCCTGATGACGCGGATCGAGGCGCTGCGGCGGCGGGCGGGGCCGCTGATGACGCTCGGCGACGTGGCCGACAGCGTGATCCCCAAACCCGTATTGCTCGGCCCGGCCGAGGGCGCGACCATCGCCGCCCGCTACCTGACGCCGCATGCCGTGCACCAGGCGATGGCGGCGACCGGTGGCATCGCCATCGCCGCCGCCGCCCGCCTGGCCGGCACGGTCGCCGCCGAAGTCGCCCGCCCCGAGGCACCGGGCGTCGCGGTCACCATCGCGCATCCCTCCGGCATCATGGAATTGGGCCTTTCCGTCCGCGACGGCTGCGTGGAATGGGCCAGCGTGCTGCGCACCACGCGGCGCCTCTTCGAGGGTGTGATCCTGATCCCCGGCCGGGTCTGGACGCGGCCCGCGACGATGGCGGCGGACTAGGCCCAAACGCCGCCAAAGCTGCGCCCCTGGCGGTTGACATCGCTGCGCTGCACACGTAATCGCCGCGTCGCCGACCGGGGGCAGTCTCGGGGGCAGGGTAATCGCGTGGCAGACGAGTTCGACGACCGATTGCGCAAGGCCCGGACCCGTCATGGTCTGGACGCTGCCGAGAACGGCGGCAAGGGCTCTGTGCATGGTCCGTGGGGGTTCGGGTTGCGCGCGGGGGTTGAACTCGTTTCGGCCTTGATCGTCGGTGTTGGCCTGGGCTTTTTGCTCGACCGCTGGCTCGGCACGTCACCCTGGCTCCTGATGGTGATGATCCTGGTTGGTGGTGCTGCCGGTGTCATGAACATCTACCGTTTGTTCATGCCGCCCAAGCGCCCGCCAAAATAGATCGCTTAGGTGCGGGAGAGAGCCTGTGGCCGCTGAAGGTCCGACCATCGACGCACTGAGCCAATTCGAACTCACGCCGGTATTCGGTGCTTTTGGCGCGGCTGTGAATTTCAGCCAGGCCAATGCCTTCATGCTGGTCTCGGTCGCCTTGATCTCAGCCCTGTATGTCTATGGCATGCGCCCGCGCGCCGTGGTGCCCGGCCGCCTGCAGGCGGCCGCCGAAATGTTGCACGACTTCGTGCTCGGCCTCGTGACCAGCCAGGTGGGGGAGGAAGGCCGCCGCTACTTTCCTTTCGTCTTCTCGCTCTTCGCGTTCATCCTGTTCGGCAACATGCTGGGCATGCTGCCCTATGCCTTTACCCACACCAGCCACATCGCCGTGACGCTGACCCTGGCGGTGCTGGTTTTCCTGGTGACGACGATCATCGCCATCCGCCTGCATGGCCTGAAGTTCTTCGGCTATTTTTTCCCCGAGGGCGCGCCACTGTGGCTGGCGCCGATCATCATCCCGGTGGAAATCGTCTCCTACATCTCGCGCCCGATCAGCCTGTCGATCCGCCTTTTCGCGAACATGGTGGCCGGCCACGTGATGCTGAAGGTGTTCGCGACCTTCGTCGTGCTGCTCGGTGGCCTGGGGGCCGCCTGGTTGCCGCTGGCGGCCCTGCCGCTGGCGATCAACGTGGCGCTCGTCGGGTTCGAGATCCTCGTCGCTTTCCTGCAGGCCTATGTCTTCGCGATCCTGACCTGCATCTACCTGCACGACGCGGTGCACCTGCACTGAACCGCGCTCGCTCAGCCTTGCCGCAACCAAACCATCGATCGAAGGAACCTCAATATGGAAGTCGCCGCCGCCAAGGCCCTCGGGGCCGGTATCGCCGTCATCGCGCTGTTCGGCGTCGGTCTCGGGATCGGCAACATCTTCTCCTCGCTGATCACCAGCGTGGCACGCAACCCGGCCGCCCGCGATATCGTCTTCCCCATCGGCATCCTGGGCTTCGCCCTGACGGAAGCCGTGGCGCTGTTCGCGCTGCTGATCGCCTTCCTCATCCTGTTCGCCTGATCCGTGGCCCCGATGCCCAACAAGGGCTCGGGGCGACCGCCTCTGTGGTCGGCCAACATGATCGGAACCAAGATGTTGATGACGCGCATGATGGCGTTGGTCGCCATGTCCACTTTGCCTTTGGTCGCGCAAGCGGCCGAAGCGCCGAGCGGCATGCCGCAACTGCGCTTCGGCGAACCAGCCTTGCTCGGCATGGTCGTCTGGCTGGTCGTCATCTTCGGGCTGCTCTACTACCTCGTGTCCGTCTATCTGCTGCCGCCGGTGAGCGAGGTCCTGGCCGATCGCGCCGCGCGCATCGCCACTGACCTGACCGCCGCACGGGACACCAAGTCGGAGGCGGATGCCGCCATCCGCACGACCCGCCGCGCCATGGCCGAAGCCCGCTCCCTCGCACAGGTCGAGATCGCCGCGGCCGTGCAGGCCGCCGAGACCGATACCCATGCCAGGGAGGATGCGGCGACCGCCAGCCTGGCCGCCCGAACGGCCGAGGCCGAGGCCAGGATCGGCCAATCCCGCGACCGCGCCATGGGCGCCCTGCGGGAGGTCGCGACAGATACCGCCGTCGCCCTGGTTGCCAGGCTTGGCGTCACCGCCAGTCCCGCCCTGGTCGGGTCCGCCGTGGATACCGCCCTCGGCCAGCCCGCCGCCTGAACGAAGGGACCCCGCCATGCACCAGTACGAGCATTTCTGGCTCGACCCGAAGTTCTGGGTCGCCGTGTCCTTCGTCCTTTTCGTCGGCCTGCTTGGTCGCAAGCTCTGGTCGATGATCACCGGCGCACTCGATGCCCGGGGTGCCTCGGTCCGCGCCGAACTGGCCGAGGCCTCCCGCCTGCGCGCCGAAGCCGAGACCATGCTGGCCCAGGCCGAAACCGACCGCGCCGCCGCGACGGCCGAAGCCGCGACAATGATGGTGCGCGCCAAGACCGAGGCCGAACGGGTCGCCGCCTCCTCGGCCGCCGAGGCCGAAGCCACCGCCGTGCGTCGTGAACGCATGGCGATGGACCGCATTGCCGCCGCCGAAGCCGGCGCGATCGCCGAAGTCCGCAACGCCGCCGCCGCCATCGCCATCGCCGCCGCCCGCGCAGTGGTGGCCGAAGCGCTTGACGCCAAATCCGCCAGCGCCATGGTGGACGCCGCGATCAGCGATTTGCCTCGCGCGTTGCGCGCGGCCTGAAAAGCTGGCGTTGCGCGCGGCCTGAAAAGCTGGCGTTGCGCGCGGCCTGATCGGGTAGCGTCGCGCGCAGCCTGATCGGCTCAGCCGGGCAATCCCTCCGGCAAGAGCGACACATGCGCCGCGACGACGCGCCACCCTTCGGGCAGGCGCACCCAGCTCTGTTGCTGCCGTCCGATCCGGCCATTGCGGGAAAAAATCGTGCTGGCCGTTGCGTAATCGCGACCGAAGCTGGTGATCACCGTCCGCACCAAATCGCGTGCCAGCCCGGCCGAGGGCCTGGCCGCGCGGAATGCCGCGATCTCGGCATGGCCATGCAGGTTCTCGGT
>JBBRWI010000178.1:0-8087 GCA_038249305.1 Acetobacterales bacterium | reverse complement strand
GGTCCGCACGCGGCCGGATCGCGCGGGACCAACCGGTGCTGGACATCTCGGCCAGCAACGACTGGTCGCTGGTGCGGGTCTGGTACCCACCGGCGAATGACTGGGGCAACACCGGCTACCCGACCATGGGCTTCATCTACGCCTGACGCCGCGCCTCGATCGCGTCCCAGATCGCGCTCTCCAGATGCACCCCGTCGAAGCGCGCGACCTCCCGCAATCCGGTCGGCGAGGTCACGTTGATCTCGGTCAGGAACCCGCCGATCACGTCGATGCCGACGAAGATCAAGCCGCGCGCCGCAAGATCCGGCCCGATGCGGGCGCAGATTTCGCGTTCGCGATCGGTCAGTTCCGATTTCTCCGGCCGCCCGCCGACATGCATGTTGCTGCGCGCCTCGCCCGCCGCCGGGACGCGGTTGATCGCGCCCATCGGCACGCCGTCGATCAGGATGATGCGCTTGTCGCCGTTGCGCACGGCCGGCAGGTATTGCTGGATCATCAGCGGTTCGCGCGACCTTTCGCCCCACATCTCCAGCAGCGAGTTCAGGTTGGAATCCTCCGGCCGCAGGTGGAACACCCCGGCCCCACCATTGCCGAACAGCGGCTTGACGATGATGTCGCCATGCCGTGCCCGGAACTCCGCGATCTCGGCGCGGTCCAGCGTGACCAGCGTTTCCGGCATCAGGTCGGGATAGTTCAGGACGAACAGCTTTTCCGGCGCATTGCGGACCGAGGCGGGGTCGTTCACCACCAGGGTCTTCGGATGGATCATCTCCAGCACATGCGATGCGGTGATGTAGGACATGTCGAACGGCGGGTCCTGCCGCATCAGCACCACATCCATCGTGGACAGATCCAGCACTTCACGCGTGCCGAAGGCGAAGTGATCGCCGTGCTTGTGCTGCACCGTCACCGGATGCGCCTTGGCCCGCACCCGGCCATGCGCATAGGTAAGGTCGCGGGCATGGTAGTGCCACAATGCATGGCCACGGGCCTGCGCCTCCAGCATCAGGACGAAGGTGCTGTCGCCGTCGATGCCGATGCTGTCCATCGGGTCCATCTGCACGGCGACCTTGAGGCCACGGGTCATCGGCTCTGTCCTGCTTGCGGTTGCGCGGACGGATGGCAGCGGTGCCGCCGATAGGCAAGCCCGGGTGTTGACCGCCGCCCGGCCTTGCCCCTTGTTCGCGCCATGCGCACTCTGACCGGGGCGGCGCGGCTCGCCGGCGTGCTCGGCTGGCCGGTCTCCCATTCCCGATCCCCCCTGCTGCACGGCACCTGGCTTGCCCGCCACGGCATTGACGGCGCCTACATGCCGCTGCCCGTGGCGCCCGCCGATTTCGCCCAGGCGGTGCGATCGCTCGCGGCCCTCGGGTTCCGGGGCGCGAATGTCACCATCCCGCACAAGGAGGCCGCGTTTGCCTTGTGTGACGCGCGTGACGCGGCGGCGGAGCGGGCGGGGGCGGTGAATACTCTGGTGTTCCGCGACGGACGCATCCTGGGCGGCAATACCGATGGCTGGGGCTTTTGCGAATCGCTGCGGGAACAGGCGCCGGGCTGGCGGGCCGATGCCGGTCCGGCCGTGCTGCTCGGCGCCGGCGGTGGCGCGCGTGCCATCGCCGCACGCCTGCTGGACGAAGGCTGCCCACGCCTGATCCTGGTCAACCGCAGCCCGGACCGCGCCTTGGCCCTGGCGGCCGATCTGGGTGGCCCGATCGAGGTCGCGGCCACCCCGCCGCTGGACGGCGCCGCGTTGGTGGTGAACACCACCAGCCTCGGCATGGCGGGCCAGCCGCCGCTTGCGATCGACCTGTCCGCCCTGCCGGCCGGCGCCGTGGTGGCCGACATCGTCTACGTGCCGCTGGAAACGCCGCTGCTGGCGGCGGCGCGGGCGCGTGGCCTCATCGGCGTGGACGGGCTTGGGATGCTGCTGCACCAGGCCCGCCCGGGATTCGCCGCATGGTTCGGGGTGGAACCGGCGGTCGATGCGGCATTGCGGGCGGCGGTCGCGGCCGATATCCCACGACGATGAAAGTATGGGCCCTCACCGGCAGTATCGGCATGGGCAAGACCACCGTCGCCCGTGCGTTTCGCCGCATGAAAATCCCGGTCTTCGATGCCGATGCCGCCGTGCACCGCTTGCAGGCGCTTGGTGGCGCCGCTCTGCGCCCGATCGCCGCAGCCTTTCCCGGCACCGTCGTGGATGGGGTGCTGCGGCGGGAGGGCCTGCGCACCGCCGTGCTCGCCGATCCCACCGCCCTGCGCCGGCTGGAGGCCATCGTCCACCCTCTGGTGCGGCAGATGGAGCAACGTTTCCTGCGCGGCTGCCGCCGCCGTGGCGAGCCGCTGGCCCTGCTCGACATTCCACTGCTGTTCGAAACCCGGCCCGATCTGCATACCGGGCCGCGCGCTGAGATCGCCCAGATCCTGGTCGTCACGGCGCCCGCCGCGGTCCAGCGCGCACGGGTGCTGCGCCGGCCGGGCATGACGCCGGCGCGGCTCGATGCCATTCTGGCGCGGCAAATGCCCGATTCCGAAAAGCGCGCCCGCGCCGACCACATCCTGCGCACCGGCCTGTCGCGGCACCACGCTCAGGCGCAGGTCCGCCGCCTGGTTCGCCAGCATGCGTGAAATCGTCCTGGATACCGAGACCACCGGCCTCGACCCCCTGACCGGGGACCGGGTGATCGAGATCGCGGCCATCGAGCTGGAGAACCTGCTGCCGACCGGCCGCGCCTTCCACTGCCTGGTGGACCCGGAGCGCGACATCCCGGCCGAGGCCACCCGCGTGCACGGATTTTCGCGCGACGACCTGCGCGGCAAGCCGCTGTTCCCGGCGATCGTCGCGGAGATGCTGGCCTTCCTCGGCGACGCCCCGATCATCGCCCACAACGCGCCCTTCGATTTCGGCTTCCTGGATGCCGAGTTGCGCCGCGCCGGCAAGCCGCCGCTCGACCGCAAGCGCATGGTCGATACCTTTGCCATCGCGCGCGAACGTTACCCGGCCGCTCCCAATAGCCTCGATGCCCTGTGCCGCCGCTTCGAAATCGACCTGTCGGAACGCACGACGCACAATGCGCTGCTCGACGTGCGGCTGCTGGCGCAGGTCTATCTGGAGTTGCGCGGCGGGCGGCAGCCGGGGCTGACGCTGGCGGCGGACAGTGCCGAGCGGCAGGACGCCGCCCCGATTGCCGTGGTCGCCGGGCTGACCCGGCCGCGCGCGCCGCAGCCGATCCTGCCCGACGAGGCGACCCTCGCCCGCCACGCCGCCTTCGTCGCGCGGTTGAAGGATCCGGTCTGGCTCCGGCCGCCCTTTGCCGACACCGCCCGGGACGGCTAGATCGCGCCGCGAAACCTTTGGGGGACCTTTTCATGTCTGACGGGCGGCTGGTCATCGGCAATCGGCGGTATTCCTCCTGGTCGCTGCGCGGCTACCTGGCGGTGGCGCTGGCGGGTCTGGATGTGGTGGTCGAAACCATCCCGATGGAGCGCCCCGCCGGCGGCGGCAGCACCCCGGCCATCAAGGCCACCGCCCCCGCCGGCCTCGTGCCCTTCCTGGAACACCAGGGGGCGATGGTGTGGGAGAGCCTGGCCATCTGCGAATACTGCGCCGAGATCGTGCCGGCGCTTTGGCCGGAAGACCGTGCCACGCGCGCGACGCTTCGCAGCATTGCGACGGAGATGCACGGCGGCTTCACCGCCTTGCGTCAGGCTTTCCCGATGAACCTCGGGCGCATGGCCAGCCCGGCCGCGCGCGACGCCCGCACGACGGCGGCCGTGACCGCCGACATCGCCCGCATCGGCGACCTTTGGGCGCAGGCCATAGCACTGACCGGCGGCCCCTTCCTGAGCGGTGCCGCGCCGGGGGCGGCGGATGCGATGTATGCCCCGGTGGCCAATCGCTTCCACGGCTGGGGGGCTGTGATCGCCCCGGCGGCCGAAGCCTATGTCGGCGTGATGCGCGCCCATCCGGCGATGCGCGCCTGGCAGGCCGGCGCCGAGGCCGAACCCGAAGCCTGGCTGCTGGCGCACTACGAAGCCATGATCAGCGACCCCGCGTGAGCACCGCGACCTTGCTCGACCACATCGGGGTCTGCACGCGCGACCCCGAGGCGCTGTGGGCGACCTACCTCGGCCTGGGCTTCACGCTGTCGCCGGTTGCGCGGCAATCGGGCGGTCAGCCCCCGGTGCCACTGGCGACCGGCAACCGCTGCGCGATGCTGCGTCGCGGCTATGTCGAACTGCTGGGCATCATCGACCCGGCCCTGCCGGACAACGGGCTGGGCCGCTTCCTCGACCGCTACACCGGCCAGCACATCATCGCCTTCGCGATGCAGGATGCCGAGGCGAACCTGGAGCGCCTGCGTCGCGCCGGGCTGGACATACCGGGCATCGCCTGGCTCGAACGTCCGGTCGATGCGCCGGATGGTCCGCGCGCCCGGTTTGCCAGGCTGCCGTTTCCCGATGCGCCGGAGGGGCGGCTGCAACTCATTCAGCACCTGACGCCGGACTTGATCTGGCAACCGCGCTGGCTGGACCACGCGAACCACGCCGTGGCGCTGGAGGCGACGATCCTGGTCGCCGAGCGCCCGGCCGAAAGCGCCGCGCGGCTGTCGCGCCTCTGCGGGCTACCGCTGGAGCCGGATCCGGCGGGGGGGTTTGCTCTGCCGCTGCCGGATGGCGGCCGGGTGCGTATCCTGGCACCCGATGCGCTGGCTGACGTGTTGCCGGGCGTGGTGCCGCCGACTTGGCCGTTCCTGGCCGGCTTCGTGCTGGCCACGGATGACGGCAATGCGGCGGTGCAACGCCTCGGGCTGCCGGTCGTGCCGGTGCCGCTTGGGTTGATGGTGCCGCCCGGACAGGCCGGCGGCACGGCGCTGGTCTTTGCCCAATGATCGCGCCCCCGGCGGCACCCCCGGCGGCGCCCGGGGCGGCGCCCGGGGCGGCAATCGTCGGCCGGTCGCTGCGGACCTATTTCGCGCCCGGCCGGGCCGCGTCGCTCGATGCGTTCTTCGCCCGGTTCGTGCGGGCCGGCGATGTCGCCTTTGACGTGGGCGCACATGTCGGCGACCGCACCGCCTGTTTCCGGCGGCTGCATGCCCGCGCCGTGGCGGTGGAACCACAGCCGCCGCTTGCCCGCGCGCTGCGGCTGATCTTCGGGCGCGATCCCGGCGTGGCGCGCGTCGCCGCCCTGGTCGGCGCGGCGCCCGGCGAGGCGACCCTGCGGTTGAACACCCGCAACCCGACGGTCGCCACCGCCTCGGCCGATTTCATCGCCGCCGCGGCTGGGGCCGAGGGCTGGGAAGGCCAGGCCTGGGGTGCCGCCATCACGCTGCCGGTCACGACGCTGGATGCGCTGATCACCGCCCATGGGATGCCAGCCTTCATCAAGATCGACGTCGAGGGCTATGAAGCCGTCGCCCTGGCCGGGCTGACGCATGCGGTGCCGGCGCTGTCGTTCGAATTCACCACCATACAGCGGGATGTGGCGGCCCAGTGTCTGGGCCGGCTGGCCTCGCTCGGGCCTTACCGTTTCAACGCCTGCCTGGGCGAAGGCCACCGTTTTGCCTTGGCCGATCCGGTCGATGCCCGCGGCATGGCCGCATGGATCGCCGAACTTCCCCATGCCGCCAATTCCGGTGACGTCTATGCCGCGCTGGATGGGTCTGCGCTCAGGATATGAGCGCCGACATCCTCCTGCGGCACCTGTCGCTGTTGGGCGCGCTGGCGCTGCTGTCGGCGATGGTGGTGCGGGTCATGATCCGCTTCCCGGTGATGGACCCGGTGGACCACCGCAAGGCGCATTCCGTGCCGACACCGCGCGGCGGCGGGGTTGGCATCGTCGTGGCCTTCATGGTCGGCATGTGCGCGCTGTACCTGTCGGCGCAATTCGCGCGGCTGGCCGATACGCAGTTCCTGGGTGTGATCCTGGCGGCTTTCGCGATCGCCGCAGTGTCCTTTATCGACGACCTGAAGGACCTGCGCTTCGCGGTGAAACTCGCGGCCCAGACGGCAGCGGCGTTGGTCGCCATAGGGTCAGGGCTGGTGGTGGACCGGCTGGCGATCCCCTGGATCGGCGTGGTTCCGTTGGGGCCTCTCGGCATCGCGATGACGCTGTTCTGGATCGTCGGCTGCACCAATGCCGTCAATTTCATGGATGGAATGGATGGGCTGGTCGGCGGCACGGTGCTGATCGTCTGCGCGATCCTGGCGGCGGTCGCGGCGGATCAGGGTGGTTGGTTCATCTATGCGGCGGCCTTGCTGCTGGCCGCCGGCATCGCTGGGTTCCTGCCCTTCAACCTGCATCCTGCGCGCATCTTCATGGGGGATGTCGGCAGCCAGTTCCTGGGGTTTGTCGTGGCGGTGCTGGCAGTGGCGGCGTCGCGCTTCGATGCGGCACAAATATCCTTCCTGATCGTGCCGCTGCTGCTTTTTGGCCTGCTCGCGGATGCGGGCTTTACGCTGGTCCGCCGCGCGGTCATGGGCGAACGCATCAGCGCGCCGCATCGCACCCATCTGTACCAGATGGCGCAGCGGGCCGGGGTTCCGGTGCGCGCCGTGGCCGCCGTGCATTGGGGCTTCGCGCTGCTGCACGGGGCGCTGGTGGTGTTCTTCCTGGACCTGCCGAGCACGATCAAGCCGCTGGTGGTGCTGCCGGCCGTCGCGTTGCAGGTCGCCTGGGCGGCCTATGTGATGGCCCGGATGCGGCGGGCCGGGATCGGCTGGCGCGGCTGATCAGGCGGCGTCGCTGAATTGCAGCGAGGCCAGGCGCGCATACAGCCCGCCCTCGCGCACCAGTTGGTCGTGCGTGCCCGTCGCGACGATCCGCCCGGCCTCCAGCACCACGATCCGGTCCGCCCGCCGTACCGTCGCCAGCCGGTGAGCCACCACCAGCGTCGTGCGGTTTTCGGCCAGCACCGCCAGCGCGCGTTGCACCGCCTGTTCGGATTCCGCATCCAGCGCGCTGGTCGCCTCGTCCAGCAGCAGGATCGGCGGATCGCGCAGGATGGCCCGGGCGATGGCGATGCGCTGGCGCTGGCCGCCGGAGAGCATGACGCCGCGGGCGCCGAGGTGCGTATCGTAGCCGCGTGGCAGCGCCGTGATGAAGCCGTCCGCTGCCGCGGCCTCGGCCGCCGCCCACACCTCGGCGTCGCTGGCATCCGGGCGGCCGTAGCGGATATTTTCGGCGGCGGTGGCCGAGAACACCATCGCATCCTGCGGCACCAACCCCAGCCGCGCGCGCAAGGCGGCGGGATCGAGGCTGCGCACATCCATCCCATCCACCCGCACCACGCCCGATTGCGGGTCGTAGAAGCGCAGGATCAACTGCAGCAGCGTGGTCTTGCCGGCACCCGAGGGGCCGACGATCGCCACCGTCTCGCCCGGTTCCACCGTCAACGAAACGCCATCCAGCGCGCGCTGCCCGGGCCGGGTGGGGTAGTCGAAGCGCACCTCCTCGAAGGCGACGCGCCCCTGCGGGGGCATCGGCAGCAGCGCGGGCGATGCCGGGGCGGCGATCCCCGGGGTCGCCACCAGAAGTTCCAGCAGCCGATCGGCGGCCGCCGCGGCGCGCTGGATTTCGCCCCACAATTCGCTGATCGACGCGCCCGCGCTGGCCAGCAGCACGGCGTAGAAGACGAAGGCCGACAATTCGCCCCCGGTCATCCGCCCGGCAAGCACATCCTGCCCGCCGACCCAGAGGCTGAACGTGATCGCCCCGAAACCCAGCAGGATCACCATGAGGATGAGTGTAGCGCGCGAAAAGACGCGGCGCAGCGCGGCGCCGACCGAACCCTCGATCTCACGCGAAAAACGCGCCCGGTCCAGCGGTTCGTGGGTGAACGCCTGGACCGTGCGCAGCCCGTTCAGGGTTTCCTCGGCCGTCGCCGCCAGGTCCGCGACGCGTTCCTGGGCCGTCTTCGAAAGCCGCCGTTCACGCCGACCAAAAAGCACCAGCGGCACCACCACGATGGGCACCACCACCAGCACGATGCCCGCAAGCTTCGGGCTGGTCAGGAACAGCATCACGAAGCCGCCCGTCGCGGTCAGCACGTTGCGCAGGCCCATCGAGATCGCCGAGCCGATCAGCG
>JBBRWI010000177.1:0-8234 GCA_038249305.1 Acetobacterales bacterium | reverse complement strand
GCCGCCCGTCCCGGCGCTGATGCCCGCATTGGCGATCATCAACTCACAGCGCCCCATGCCCGCCACCCAGGCGGCGCCGGCGGCGGCATCGGTCACGTCCAGGATCGTGGCCCGCACCTCCGCCGCCGCGCAATCGGCCGCGACCGCCGCCAGGCGGGTGGCATCGCGCCCCGCCAGATGCAGGATGACACCCGGCCTCGCCGCCGCACGGGCGATGGCGGCGCCAAGGCCGGAGGAAGCGCCAGTGATGGCGATCGAGGTCCAGGGATGCATGGCCCTGGGATGGGGGCGGCGCGGCGCCTGCGTCAACCCTTGACAAATCCCATGATATAGGTATATCGTCCTCTCACTGGAGGCGCCGCCCATGCCGACCCGCGCCTTGCCCTGCCTCCCTCACCGCGCGAGAAGCCCGTCATGATCCTTTCCTCCATGACCCTTTCCTCCATGACCCTTTCCTCCATGACCGGCTTCGCCCGGACCAGCGGCAGCCTGCCCGATGGCGCCGTCTTCGTCTGGGAACTCCGCAGCGTGAACGGCCGCGGCCTCGACCTGCGTTTCCGGCTGCCGCCGGGGCAGGAGGCACTGGAGATCCCGCTGCGCGAGGTCGCGGCCAAGCGCTTCTCGCGCGGCAGCATCCAGGCGGCACTGACCCTGCAACGCCAGGACCGGACCGCGCGCATCGCCGTCGATCCGCTGGCGCTGGAGGCCGCCCTGGCCCTCGCGCTCGATCTTGCCGCCCGCATCCCCAACGCCCCGCCCCCCCGCGCCGAGGCGCTGCTGGCCCTGCCCGGCGTGCTCCGCGCGGCCCCGGCCACCCCGGATGAGGCGGCCGATACCGCCACCCGCGCGGCCCTGGCGGCGGGCTTCGAAGCGGCCCTGGCCGATTTGTCCGAAAGCCGCAGAACCGAGGGCGCGGCTCTGTTTGCGCTGCTCTCGACCCTGCTGGATGAGATCGCTTCCCTGCGCGATGCGGCGGCCGCGGACGCGGCCCTCGCCCCCGCCGCCTTTGCCACCCGGCTGCGCGCGGCGCTGGCCGATCTGCTGGCCGACACCCCGGCCCGCGTCAGCGAGGAACGCCTGGCGGTGGAGGTCGCGGCCCTGGCCCAGAAAGCCGATGTGCGGGAGGAGTTGGACCGGCTTTCGGCCCATATCGGCGCCGCCCGGGCGCTGATCGCCTCCGGCCAGCCGGTCGGGCGCAAACTGGAATTCCTGACCCAGGAATTCGGGCGGGAGGCGAATACCACCTCGGCCAAGTCACAGAGCCTCGGGCTGACCCGGCTGGCGCTGGACCTCAAGGCCGCGATCGAGCGCTTCCGCGAACAAGCGGCCAATGTCGAATGACCCCGGGTCTGAACGTCAGGCGTGGCGTGTGCCTGGTGCTGGCGGCCCCCTCCGGCGCCGGCAAGTCCAGCGTCAGCCGGGCGCTGCTGGGCAGCGAACCGGCGCTGTCGCTGTCGGTCTCGGCCACCACCCGCGCGCCCCGGCCGGGGGAGGTCGATGGCGACCACTACTTCTTCCGCAGCCGGGAGGAATTTGCCGCCATGGTCGCGGGACAGAAAATGCTTGAGCATGCGGAGGTGTTCGGCCGCCATTACGGCACCCCCCGCGCCCCGGTGGAACAGGCCCTGGCCGAGGGCCGGGACGTGCTGTTCGACATCGACTGGCAAGGCCACCTGCAATTGCGCGCGGCCCTGCCGGGGGATGTGGCGGGCGTGTTCCTGCTGCCGCCGAGTTTTGCCGAACTGCGGCGCCGCCTGGTCGCCCGCGGCCAGGACAGCGCCGAGGAAATCGACCGCCGCATGGGCGCCGCCCACGCCGAGGTCGCCCACTGGGCCGATTTCGACCACCTGCTGCTGAACCAGGATTTCGCGGCCACGGTCGAGGACGTGCGCGCCGTGCTGCACGCCGCCCGTTCGGCGCGGCATCGCCAGGTCGGGCTGGCCGCCCATGCCGCAGCCCTGCTGGTCGAGGGCTGAGCCATGCGGACGGTGCTGGAGGTCGTCGCACCGGTCTTCCTGATCATCGCCCTGGGCTATGGCGCCGCCTGGCGCGGCATCGTCAACGCGGAACAGTTTCGCGGCCTGGGCTGGTTCACCTTCAGCCTGGCCGCCCCCGCGTTGTTGTTCGCTGGTGGCACGGCGGGGCTGGGCGTGGGGGGTGGTGCCGCATTGGCCTTTTTCCTCGGCGCCGGGGCGCTGTATGCGGCAGCGCTTTGGGGGGCGGCGCGGGTCATGCCGTTCAGCACCGCCGGGGTGTTCGCGCTGAATGCCAGTTTCGGCAATTCGGTGATGATGGGCATCCCGCTGATCGCCGCGGCCTATGGCCAGGGGGGTCTGGCGGTGCTGCTGACCATCCTGGCGCTGCATTCCATGGCGCTGCTGGGCACCGCGACGGTGGTCGCCGAGATCGGCCGGACCGCCGGCGCATCCTGGCCGCGCGTGCTGCGGGCGACGGTGACGGGGGTCGCGCGCAACCCGATCGTGATGGCGGTGTTGGCGGCGCTGATCTGGTCGGCGCTGGCCTGGCCGGTGCCCGGCTTTGCCCGCCGGACCCTGGAACTGCTGGGGGCCGCGGCCCCGCCGGTGGCGCTGTTCTGCCTGGGCGGGTCGCTGCTGGGGTTTTCCGTGCGGGGCGCCGTGCCGGAACTGGCGGCGACGCTGGGGCTGAAACTGCTGGCGCAGCCGGCGCTGGTCTGGCTCGCCTGCCTGGCGCTGGACCTCGGGCCGCTGGATACGGCGGTGGCGGTGACGGTGGCGGCGCTGCCGACGGGGGCCAATGCCTTCCTGATGGCGCAGCGGTATGCGGTCGGGCAGGACCGCAGCGGGGCGGCGGTCTTGGTGGGGACGGCGTTGAGCGTGGTGACCTTGGGGGCGTTGGTCGGCTGGTTCAGGGGCTAGGACTGCGATGCAGCACCCCCAGCGCCAGCCGCTCGAACTCGGCGACGGTCAGCGTCTCCGCCCGCCGCGCCCCATCGATGCCGGCCCCGGCCAGCAGTCCCTCGGCATCGCCCAGGCTTTTCAGCGACCCGCGCAGCATCTTGCGGCGCTGGCCGAACGCCGCGGCGGTGGTCCGCTCCATCGCGCGGAACAGCGCGGGGTCGGGGGCATCGGGCCTGGGGTCCAGCACCACCACCGCCGACCAGACCTTTGGCGGCGGCCGGAAGGCGCCGGGCGGCAGGGACATCACCAGTTGCACCCGGCAGCGCCACTGCGCCAGCACCGACAGCCGGCCATAGGCCGAGGTATCGGGGGCGGCGGCGATGCGTTCGGCGACCTCCTGCTGGAACATAAGCGTCAGGCGTTCGAACGCGGCGGCATCGCGCAGCCAGCCCACCAGCAGGGGGGTCGCGACATTATAGGGCAGGTTGGCGATGATCTGGCGCGGCGCGGCGACAAGGCTGGTGAGGTCGAGGCCAAGCGCATCGCCCTCGACCACCCGCAACCGCCCGGCCGAGGCTGCCGCCAGCGGGGCGAGCAGGGCCACGGCGCGGCTGTCGAACTCGACCGCGACGATCCCGGCCGCCGGGGTCCCGAGCAGTGCCCGGGTCAGCCCGCCGGGGCCGGGGCCGATCTCGATCACCTGCCGCCCGGTCAGGTCGCCGGCCTGGGCCGCGATGCGCCGGCAGATCGCCTCATCCAGCAGGAAGTGCTGGCCGAGGGATTTGCGCGGCGGCAGCGCGGCGGCGGCCAGTGCCGTGCCCGCGGGGGGCATCACCCCGGGCTGGCCGCGCCCGACGCCGCGGTCGGCGCCGCGCGGATTTCGATCTGCGCCCGGCGCCGGGCCTCACGCAATTGCTGGCGGGACAGGTTTTCCAGCCGATCGCGCGTGATCATCGCCCGGGCGATGTCGGGGGTGATCTCGGCCATGTTGCGGGTCTGGCGTTCGCAGACGGCGATGACCAGCACGCCGTCGGGGGTGATCAGCGGCTGGCTGACCCGGCCCGGCGCCAGGCCCGCGATGATGGTCCGCAGCGGCGGCGGCAGGTTTTCCAACGACACCGGCCCCGGGTCGGCCGGGCGCGGGCTGCCGCGGGCCGCAGCCTCGACCGCCGGGCAGCCGCCGGTGATGCGCCCTGCACGGTCCACGATGTCGCGCTGCGCCTGGGTCGGGTTGGCGGGGTCGAGCACGCCGGAAAAGGGCAGGAAGGCTTGACGGATCGACAGCACGGTGGCGTTCTGCACACCCGTCTCCCGCCGCTGCCGCAGGGCCAGGATCTGGAAGCCGCCAGGCACCCGGATCGCATTGGAAATGGCGCCCTGCGGCATGCGCTGTGCCAGGGCCGCGGCGTCGGCATCAAGCTGGTCGGCGTTGACCCAGCCCATGTCGCCGCCGGCCAGGGCGGTCTGGCTCTGGCTGAACTGGGTCGCGGCGATCGGGAAGGGCACGCCCGCGCGCAGTTGCGCGATGACATCCTCGGCGAAGCGGCGTACCTCCGGCTCCCGCGTCGGGTCGTCCAGCGGGATGAAGATTTCGCTTATCAGGAACTCGGGCTGGCCGGTGCGGGCGTTGCGGGCGGCGATGAATTCGTTGACTTCGGTTTCGCCGGGCGTGGCCTGCTGGCCCGCCAGGGCGCGCAGCAGCCGCGCCCAGCCGATCTGCACGCGGATCTGTTCGTACAGGGTGCGCGGTTCGACACCGGCCGTGCGCAACTGCCGCACCAGGCCCCCCGGTCCGACGTTGTTGCGCCGTTCGATGTCGGTGATCGACTCCGCCACATCGGCGTCGGTCACCGGCACGCGACGGCGCAGAACCTCCTGCGCGCGCAGCCGTTCATCGACCAGCAGCCGCAGTATCGGCGCGCCGAGCCGGTCGGTGAAGGCGGCGCCACCGCCGGCGGCGCCGGCATTCAACGCGAACAGCCGCGCGCGGGAGGTGACATCGGCCTGGGTCACCACGTCGCCGTTCACCACGGCCAGGATGCGGTTGGTCTGGGCGATCGCCGGCTGGATGCCGAGCAGGCCGAGCATCAGAAGCAGCAGTCGGGCAAGGCGCATGACGGTGTTCCCGAACGTTGCGGGCGCTTTCGCGGCGGGGCGGCATCGCTGCCCGCATCCCCGCCCGGGCGCCATTGTTTGGCCCATCACAGGGCGCGGAGGTAATAGTCGCCGACCGTCTTCAGGCCAATGCGGAACAGCAGCACCTGGTCGCCCGCCTGCGCGGCACCGGCCGAATTATTGACCGCATAGGATCGAACGTAACGGGCGTCCAGGATCAGGCACTCATCCTCGTACGTGAGGGCGGTGCCAACCGACACCGGTTCGCCGAGTTGCAGGTCGTAGCGCCCGAAGACGCTGCCGCGCCAGTTCTCGTTGAAGCGGCCCGAGACGCCGGCCTGCACCTCCCGCCGGGTCCGGACCGGCGTGATGAACTGGTTCGGGGGCGTGAACAGATAGCCGCCATAGACCGCCGCGGGGCCGAGCCCGACGCTGGCCGCGAGTTCGCTGTAGACGCCCTCCAGCGTGTCCTTGTCGAGCCGCGTGCGGGCGACCAGGTCCAGCCAGGGCACCGGCTGCGCCCGGATGCGGCCGACCCAGTCCGACGAACGGCCTTGCAGCCCCGAGAATTCCGGGAAGGCCGGGTTGTTCTGGGCGCTGAAACTGCGCCCGCCCAGGGCCTCCAGCATGCCCCCGTTGGGGAAGTACCAGGCCCCGCGCAGCGCCGCGTCCACCCGGGTGCCGCCCTCCTGGCGGTCGCGGCCGATGAAGCGGTTCAACGAGAACAGGTTGCTGTCGGTGAACTCGAAGTTCAGGCTGTCCTCGTTGGCGATGTTGATCTGCGAGCCGGTCTGCGGGCCGGTCACCACCTGCACCCGCGGCTCGATCAACTGCCGACCGTAGGCCCCGGCCGAACGCACCATCGGCAGGCGCCAGTCGATGGCGGCGCGCAGGTTGCCGGTCGCCTCCGACGCGTCGTTCAACCCGGTCACGTTGTTCGGCGGCTGATCCAGCTTTTCGGCCGCGTGCCCAAGCCCGTCGCCGCGCACATGGAACATGATCTGGTCGCCGAACATCCCGCGGCGCGGCACGTCGTAGGAGACGCGGCTCGCCACGCGGCGGCTGCTGGTGCCGATGTCGCGGAACACGGCGTAGCCGCCAAGGTCATAGGACAGCCGGCCGCCCAGGCTGTCCGCCGCCAGGGTCTGCTCGTAATAGACGTTCGGCAGCACGACCGGGATCTGCGCGACATCGTCCGTGGTGCGCAGGCCCTGGTAGATGCGGCCATCGATGCGGGCATAGGCCTCGGTGCCCCAGAACCCCTCGGTGAAGGCGGTGCTCGGCAAGACCCGGCGGCTGCCGTAGCGAAAGGTCTGGAGGTAATCATCCGACGTCGCACGGTTCACGTCAAAGCCGTAGCGCCAGGTTTCATTCAGCGCGAACCGCCCGCGGGAGAAGATGTGCCCGGCAAACCCCGATTCCCCCTCGGTGTCCTTGCCGCTGAAATTCCCCAGGCTGCCGCTGCCCTCGATGAAGCCCGTATTGAACCGCCGGCGATATTCCAGCCCGAGATTCGGGTCCTGGTTGGCCGAGATCAGCGGCGACAGGGTCAGGTCGGAAGCGCCGTCGATCGCCCAGTAGTAGGGCGTCTCGGCGAAGACGCCGAGGAATCTTGACGTGCCGACGCTCGGCGACAGGAAGCCGCTCTGCCGCGGGATCGACGGGTCCGGCACCGAGAGGTAGGGCGTATAGGCGATCGGCCAGCCCGCCACCTGCAAGGTCGCGTCGGTGAAGCGGATGCGCATGTCGTTCAGGTCGCGCGTCGCCGTCCGCGCCCGCACCTGCCAGGCCGGCGGGGCGTCGGGGTTGTCCAGGCAAAGGTTGCAGGGCGAATAGACGATCCGCGCCATGTCAAGGATTTGGCCATTGCCGCTGCGCCGCGCGCCGTTGGCGACCATGCGGCCGTTCTGCAGCATGTAGGCGCGCATGCCCTCGACCACGCCGTCGCGGAAGCCCGACTGCAATTCCACCCGATCGGCGAACAGCACCTGGCCGTCCGCCTCCAGCAGTTGGACATTGCCTTCGGCAGTCGCGACCCCGGTGTTGCGGTTGTAGGTAAAGCGGTCGGCGCGGAGGATGCGCTCGCCCTGCCAGGCCTCGACCGAGCCGGAGGCGGTGACGATGTTGCTCGTCTGGTCGTAGTCCACGGCATCGGCGGTAAAGGTGACCGGGGCGTTGCGGTCCGGCTGACCGGTGGCCGCCGCTGGCCGCGGGGCATCTGCGCCCGGCACGCTCGCGCCGCGGCCACGGCCGGGGTCGCCGGCACCGGTATCGAAGCCGCCCCCCGGCACAAGCCCTTGCAAGCCCGGCGGCAGGCCGGCCTGGGCCGCCGCGGGCCCGCCCGGCAGCAGCATCAGCCCCAGAAGGGCGAGGCCCGCCAGCGGGCTTGGCCAACCCAGGGCGCCGGGTCGGTCAGGTGGCATTTGGCTCATCCGGACCCCTTCTACCATCTTCTCAACCATCCTCGAGATGCAGCAGCAGCGCCAGGGCCAGCATCAACCCGGCCAGCGCCGGTGCCCAGGCCGCCAGGACGACAGGCAGGGTTCCGGCCTCGCCGAATTCGCCGGTGACGCGGTCCAGCACGAACAGCGCGAAGCCGGCCGCGACCCCGGCGGCGATCATTTGCGCGACACCGCCCCGCCGCGCCTGCCGCATCGAGAACCCGGCCGCGAGCAGGGCCATGGCGGCGGCCAGGACCGGCAGCGACAGCAGGGATTGATACTGCAACCGATGCCGGACCGCCGAGAAACCGGCCTGTTCCAGCACCTTGATGAAATCGGGCAGCGCCCAAAACGACAAGGTATCCGGCGTGGCGAAACTGTCCTCGATGCGGTCGGGCGTAAGATCCGTCGGCAATTCCACCCGCGATCGCGGGTGCGCGGTGCGATCGGCCCCGAAGACCTGGGCATCGGACAGCACCCAGCGGCCGGGCATCAACCGCGCCTCCGGTGCCTCGATCCGTTCGAGCGGCTTGTCCTCGGAAGACAGCCGCCAGACCGTGACGTCGGTCAGCCGGAATACCGCCGTGCGCTGCGCGTCGCGGCCCGCCACCGGGCGGCCGGACAGGATGGCGACGCCGCTCGGTTCGAACCCCCGGTCCGCCTGGCGCAGCCACAGCCGCCCGGCGGCCAGGGCGGAAACGCCGCCGGCATTGCGCAGGAAGGCGTTGTCCATTCGTTCCGCCCGCGCCAGCAGCATCGAGGACACCGGCGACAGCGCGGCCGTGCCGAAGGCGCCAAG
>JBBRWI010000176.1:0-8288 GCA_038249305.1 Acetobacterales bacterium | reverse complement strand
GCAGGGCGCGCCATTCGGCGGGGGAGAGGGTCGGCCAGGTCTCGGGGACGAAAAGCCCGCCGTCTTCGGCCAGGCCGGCGAGCAGCACGCCCTCAAAGCCGCGGGGTGCGGCCTGGCCGCGAGTGGAGATGTAGCGCATGGCGCATACCTAGGCGGTGGGCGCCCCGGTTGCAAAGCGGCCCAGGGTTTGCAGGCTTCGCCCCATGCGCGCCGGCATCGGGGGCACCGGCATCGGGGGCACCGGCATCGGGGGCAGCCCTGCTCGCCAAAAGCCTGTCTCACGCCCCGGCTCGCCTGCTGGCGTTCAAGGTGCCGGGGGGCGCGGTGACTATCGCCGGGACCTATCCATTGACCGGGCAGGATGCCAGGACGCGCGCCGCGCAGGTGGCGCTGTTCACGCCGGCATCGGCGGCCCCCTGCCCGGCCGTCGCCTGGATGCTGGGTGCGATCGACCGGTTGTTCGACGACCTCCGCTGGGCGCGGTCGGCCACCATCCCGATGCTGCGGACCGCGGCAGCGGGCGGGTGTTGCTGCTGGGGGCCGCGGCACAGGCGATGGTGCCGGCACTCGGCCAGGGCGCGACGCAGGCGGTGGGGGACGGGGTCATCGCAGGGGCGGTTCTGGCGCGGGGTGACGATGGATCGGCGGCGCGCGACCAACGGGTCGCGTTCGTGCGGGCGTTCGCCGAGGACGCATCGGACACGCTGATACCTGGGATCGATGCGGTGGCCGGAACTCATGCCAAGAATGGGGCGGGGTTCCGCGAGCAGCTGCGGCGGCTGCATGTCGATGTGCCGGGGCCCGGCTGACCCCGCGCTTTCGGCCCGAGCGATGATCCGGCAACCCGCCGGGGCCAAACGCATTGTCCATCATCACGCGTCGTTCTGCCGGGGGCGCCGCGCCGCGTTCCATGCTACCGAACCACGCGTCACATTTCATGGAATGACCCCTTGAGCACCGGTCTGATTGCGCTGCTGGACGACATCGTCGGTCTGGCCAAGGTCGCCGCGGCGTCGCTGGACGATGTCGCGGCCCAGGCGACCAAGGCCGGGGCAAAGGCCGCCGGCGTCGTCATCGACGATGCCGCGGTGACGCCGCGCTATGTCGTGGGCTTCGCCGCCGACCGTGAATTGCCGATCGTGCGCCGCATCGCCGTCGGATCGCTGCGGAACAAGCTGCTGTTCCTGTTGCCGGCGGCACTGGCGCTGAGTTTCTTCGCGCCCTGGGCGATCACGCCGCTGCTGATGCTGGGCGGCGGCTACCTCTGCTACGAGGGCGCCGAGAAGGTCATAGAGGCGATCTGGCCGCACGAGGCCCAGGCGACGCCGGTCGCAGCGGCCAATGCGGCGGAGTTCGAGGATGCGAAAGTCCGCAGCGCGATCAGCACAGACTTCATCCTGTCGGCCGAAATCATGGCGATCGCGCTGGGGACCATCCCGACAGCATCCTTCTGGGCGCAGGCGGCGATCCTGGCGGTCGTCGGCATCGGCATCACCCTCCTGGTCTATGGCGCCGTCGCGCTGATCGTGAAGGCGGATGATGTCGGCGTCGCCCTCGCCCGGAACGACCGGCCAGCCAGCAGCCTGATGCGGCACGACGGCACGTCGGGCGTGGACCGGGTGCTGCGCGGCCTGACGCGGCCACTCGGTCGGGGCCTGGTGCTCGGCATGCCGCCGTTCCTGCGGTTGCTTGGCGTGGTCGGGACGGCGGCGATGGTCTGGGTCGGCGGCGGCATCATCGTGCATGGGCTGGAGGAATTCGGCCTGGCCGGCCCCGCACATGCGACCCAGGCGGCGGCGGACATCGCCTCGGCCGCCTTGCCAGCCATCGCCGGCGCGGCCGCATGGGTCGCGACCGCGCTGGTTTCGGCGGTGTTAGGCTTGCTGGTCGGGGCCGCGCTGGTGCCCATCGTGCATCGCGGACTGGTGCCGCTGGCGCGGGCAGTGCGGCGCACGGCGTAGCGGGCTGCTGAAAACCGGGGATGTGTGGAGAGGGGTTCGGCCCGGAGACTTGCTTGTCGCGTTTGGTGTTGGTTTCTCGGGAGAGGGACGATGCCCTGGAAGGCGTTATCTGTGATCGACAACCGTCGGGAGTCTGTGCGGCTGGCGGGCTCGGGGGAGGTCAGCCTGGCGGCCCTGTGTCGCCGCTTCGGCATCAGCCGGCAGACAGGCTTCAGCCTGCTGCGCCGCTATCGCGAGGCCGGTGAGGCGGGCCTGGTTGACCGTTCGCACCGGCCGCATGACAGCCCGGGACGAGCGCCGCCCGGACTGGCCGGGATCGACATCTGAACAGCATCGGCGCGTCATGCAAACCGTCAGGGTTGTCTCCGAACACCCGTCAGGCATCTCGCCGATCTGGACAAGGGGGCGACGCCCCTTTCCACGCGCCACCTCGATTCAAAATCACCGGCTAGAGCACGATCGATCCAAGTGGATCGATCACGTGCTCTAGAAGCCGTTGAATCTAGAGCAAGAAATCGGATCAGATGACTCCATCTGACCCGATATTGCTCTAGTAGCTCGACGCCAGCCCGCTTTCCTCGTTCACCGCCCAGACCCGCCAATCCCCGCCACGCTTTTCCAACCGCGTCAGCGACAGGTTGCGGATCGAGAATTGCAGCACCTGATGCGGCGTGATGCCGGTCGCATGCGCGATGGCGCCGCGGATGCTGCCGCCATGCGCCACGATCGCCACATCCTGGTCCGGATGGATCTCGGCCAGGCGTTCCATCACCGCGCCGACACGGGCGATCACATCGGCCAGGCTTTCGCCCCCCGGCGGGCGTTCTTCGGCGCCATGCGGCCAGAAGGGATGCGCCGGGTGCAGCATGCGCGCGGCCGCGTCCTCATGTGTCAGCCCCTGCCAGTCGCCCAGGGTCTGTTCGCGCAGGTGGTCTTCCTGCACCAGGGGTTGTTCGGGGTGTCCGGCGGCGAAGATCGCAGCGGCGGTGGCATGCGTGCGCGACAGCGGCGAGACATACCAGCGCGCCCCCATGGGCACCCTGTCGGCGAGCCAGCGATAGGCTTCGGCATCCGCCGCCAGGGCCAGGCCGCAGATCGGCACGTCCATGTCGCCATAGAGCACAAGCCGCGCGGTGGGTTCCACCAGCGCGTGGCGGATCAGGAAGAAGCGGGTGCCGGTCATGGCCGCTGCATAGAGCACAAACCGCCCGCGTGGAATTCGTCGCGGCGCATGATGGCGCTTGTCCCGGCCAACCGGGCTGACGTAGCCTCCTTCGCAATAAAAACCGTTGCGGAGGAAAAACCATGATCGTCGGAAAACGGCTGCTCGGCCAGGCGGCACTCGGCACGATATTGGCCGGGGGCGCGGCCTTCGGCCAGGGCGCGCGAAGGCTGACGGTCGGTGTCTCCTGGTCCAATTTCCAGGAAGAACGCTGGCGCACGGACGAGGCGGCGATCCGCGCCACCCTGACCCGCGCCGGGGCGCAATACCTCTCGGCCGATGCCCAGGCCAACAACACCAAGCAACTCGCCGATATCGAGGGCCTGCTGACCCGCGGCATCGGTGCGCTGATCGTGCTGGCGCAGGATGCCCGCGCCATCCAGCCTGCCATCCGACGCGCCCAGGCCGAAGGCATCCCCGTGGTCGGCTACGACCGGCTGATCGAGGTCGGCGGCGTCTTCTACCTGACCTTCGACAATATCGAGGTCGGCCGGATGCAGGCGCGGGAGGTGCTGAAGCTCAAGCCGCGCGGCAACTATGTGCTGATCAAGGGCTCCTCGGCCGACCCCAACGCCGACTTCTTGGCGGCCGGGCAGCGCGAAGTCCTGAAGCCCGCCATCGACGCCGGCGCGGTCCGCATCGTCGCCGAACAATACACCGACGGCTGGCGGCCGGAGGTCGCGCAGCGGAACATGGAACAGATCCTGACCGCGCAGAACAACAACGTCGATGCCGTGCTGGCGGCCAATGACGGCACGGCCGGCGGCGCCATCGCCGCGCTGGCGGCGCAGGGCCTCGCAGGCCGCGTGCCGGTGTCGGGCCAGGATGCCGACCACGCGGCGCTGAACCGCATCGCCCTCGGCACCCAGACCGTCTCGGTCTGGAAGGACAGCCGGGTTCTGGGCGCCCGCGCGGCCGAGATCGCGGTGGCCCTCGCGGGCGGCGCGGCGGCGGCGCAGGTGCCGGGGTCGGCCAAGTGGCGGTCGCCGGGCGGGGTGGAATTGGATTCCATCCTGCTGACCCCCGTGCCGATCATCCGCGACAACCTGGGCCTGGTTGTGGAAGCGAGCTGGATCACCCGCGAACGGCTGTGCCGCGGCGTCGCCGCCGCCGAGGCCCCGGCCGCCTGTCGGGGATGAAGGCTGGCCTGCTGCGCACCCTCGGCATCGACCCGAGGCTCGCAGCCCTGGTCGCGACGCTGGGCGTGATCTGGCTGGGGCTGCATGCCCTGACCGATGGCGCCTTCCTGACGCCGCGCAACCTGTGGAACCTTGCGGCCCAGACCGCCGTGGTCGGCATCATGGCCTGCGGGATGGTGCTGGTCATCGTGACCCGGCGGATCGACCTGTCGGTCGGCTCCATCGCCGGCTGCGTGGGCATGGTGATCGCCGTGCTCCAGGTCGAGATGTTTGCCCCCGGCACCTGGTGGAACCCCTGGTTCACCCTGGCCATCGGGCTTGCGGTCGGCACCGCCTTCGGGGCGGCCCAGGGGGCGCTGAACGCCGTGCTGGGGATCCCGGCCTTCGTGGTGACCCTGGCCGGGCTGCTGATCTTTCGCGGCATCGCCTGGCTGATCACGAGCGGGCGCACCGTCGCCCCGATGGACCCGACCTTCCAACTGCTGGGCGGCGGGTTCGAGGGGTCGATCGGCGGCCCCGCCTCCTGGGCGGTGGGGCTGGTCGGGGTCGCGGCCCTGACCGGGCTGCGCCTTGCCGCGCGCCGGCGCCAGCAGGGGTTCGGCTTCACCACCCGCCCGCTCTGGGCCGAAGCGGTGACCATCCTGCTGATGGCCGGCTTCATCCTCGGCTTCGTCGCGGTGATGAACAGCTATACCCGGCCGCGCACCGATATCGTGCAGGGCATCTCGATCCCCGTGCTGGTGCTGATCGGCGTCGCCTGCGCGCTGGAATGGCTCGCGCGGACCCGACGCTTCGGACGCTACGTCTATGCCATCGGCGGCAATCCGGAAGCCGCGCGCCTGGCCGGCGTGCCGAGCACGCGCATCATCATCGGGGTTTTTGCCCTGATGGGCTTCTTGGCCGGGCTTGCCGGCGCGGTCGCCACGGCGCGGCTGAACGCCGGGGCGAATTCCACCGGCGAATTGGCGGAACTGTCGGTCATCGCCGCGGCGGTGATCGGCGGCACCTCGCTGGCCGGCGGGTCGGGCACCGTCGTCGGCGCCGTGCTGGGCGCGCTGATCATGCAGAGCCTGGACAATGGCATGGTGCTGCTCGGCCTGCCCTCCGCCTTGCGCAACGTCATCATCGGCGTGGTGCTGATCGTCGCCGTCTGGGCCGACGCGGTATGGCGCAAACGCTCGGGAAAGGCCGCCGAGGCATGAACGCGGCCCTGGTCACCATGCGCGGCATCCACAAGGCGTTTGGTGGCGTCGCGGCGCTGGATGGCGCCGAACTGGACCTCAACGCCGGCGAGGTTCTGGGCCTGCTCGGCCACAATGGCGCGGGCAAATCGACCCTGGTCAAGGTGCTCTGCGGCGCCTACCCGGCCGAGGCGGGGGAAATTCGCCTGGACGGCGCGCCGGTCGAAATCCGCAACCCGCGCGACGCCCGTCGCCTCGGGATCGAGACCATCCACCAGACCCTGGCCCTGGCCGACAATCTCGACGCCGTCGCCAATATCTTCCTGGGGCGGGAGATCGTGAAATGGGGCGGGGCGCTCGACATCGCCGCCATGGAACACGCCGGCCGCCAGGTGCTGGCGCGGCTGAACCCCCATTTCACCAATTACCACGTGCCGGTCGGCAGCCTGTCGGGCGGGCAGCGCCAGGTCGTGGCCATCGCCCGCGCCATCCAGTTCCAGGCGCGGGTGCTGATCATGGACGAGCCGACCGCGGCCCTCGGCCCGGCCGAGACGGCGATGGTCGGGCAATTGATCCGGCGGTTGCAATCCGAAGGCATGGGGCTGATCATCGTTAGCCACGACCTGCATGACGTCTTCGCGCTGTGCGGCCGCCTGACGGTGATGAAGAACGGCCGGCCGGTCGGCCATGTGCGGACCGAGGATGTGACGCAGGATGAGGTGCTGGGCATGATCATTGCGGGCCGCATGCCATGATCAACGCCGCCCTATACCCGAGCCTGGATGGCCGCGCCGTGCTGGTGACCGGCGGTGCGACCGGCATCGGCGCCAGCATCGTCGAACATTTTTGCGATCAGGGAGCGCGCGTGGTGTTCCTGGACCTGGACGAGCAGGCCGGGCAAGCACTGGCGGCGACCACCGGCGCGCGCTTCATCGCCTGCGACCTGCGCGACATCGCAGCCCTGCGTGCCGCCATCGCCGAAGCCGGCCCTTTTGCCGTGCTGGTCAACAACGCGGCGCGCGACGACCGCCATGCCTTGGCCACGGTCGAACCCGACTACTGGGACGAACGCATGGCGACCAACCTGCGCCACCAATTTTTCGCGGCCCAGGCCGTGGCCCCGGCGATGCAGGCGGCCGGTGCGGGGTCGATCATCAACATGGGCTCGGTGTCCTGGCTGCTCGCCCAGGGCGGCATGCCCGCCTATACCGCCGCAAAATCGGCGGTGCGCGGCCTGACGCGGGGCCTGGCGCGCGACCTCGGCCGGTTCGGCGTGCGGGTGAACGAGGTCGTGCCGGGCTGGATTTTCACCGAACGCCAGGAACGGCTCTGGGCCACGCCGGAGACCGTTGCCGAAACCATGCAGCGCCAGTGCATCCCGGAAAAACTCTTCGCCCCGGACGTGGCGCGCATGGTGCTGTGGCTGGCCGCCGACGATAGCCGGATGGTCACCTCCCAGAATTTCGTCGTGAACGGCGGCAGCATCTGACGCCTGCGGTTTCTCCCCCGCGCGGGGATGCTGTAAAGCGCCCCGCATGACCACCGCGATATTCTGCGAAGCGCTGACCAAGCGCTATGAACCCGACGCCCCCGCGGCAGTCGATGACCTGTCCTTCAGCATGCCACGCGGCGCCACCTGGGGGCTGCTCGGCGGCAATGGCGCCGGCAAGACCACCACCATCGCCATGCTGCTGGGGCTGCTGATCCCGACCTCGGGCCGGGTTTCGGTGCTCGGCCACGACATGGCGACCGACCGCTTCGCGGCGTTGGCACGGGTCAATTTCTCCTCCCCGTATATTGCCCTGCCGCATCGTCTGACGGTGCGGGAGAACCTGACCGTCTATGGGCATCTGTATGGGGTGCGCCAGGCGAAGCGGCGGATCGCCGACCTCGTGGAACGCTTCCAGATGGGCGATTTCATCGACCGTGCGGCGGGCGCGCTATCCGCCGGCCAAAAAACCCGCGTGGCCCTGGCCAAGTCGCTGATCAACACGCCCGACCTGCTGCTGCTGGACGAACCGACCGCCAGCCTCGACCCCGACACCGGCGACTGGGTGCGGTCGCTGCTGGAGGCGTATCGCGACGAAACCGGCGCTGCGATCCTGCTGGCCAGCCACAACATGGCGGAGGTGGAACGCCTCTGCGGCCATGTGCTGATGCTGAAGCAGGGCCGGGTCGTGGACAGCGCCAGCCCCGCCGCATTGTTGGAAAAATACGGCCGCGGCGACCTGGAGCAGGTGTTCCTGGACATCGCGCGCGACCGCCGGGTGGCGGCGTGAACCTCTCCGCACGCCGCATCTGGGGGCTGGTGTACCGGCATTTGTCGCTTTACCGCCGGTCCTGGCCGCGGGTGCTGGAACTGGCCTATTGGCCGACCTTGCAGATGGTCGTCTGGGGGTTCGTGACCGCCTATCTGGCGGGGGTGCAGGGCAATTTCGGCTCGATCGCGGCGGGCATGCTGCTCGGCGGGGTGCTGCTGTGGGAAGTGGCGCTGCGCAGCCAGATGGGTTTCGCGATTTCCTTCCTGGAGGAGATCTGGTCGCGCAACCTCGGTCACATCTTCGTCAGCCCCTTGCGGCCCTGGGAATTGCTGGCCGGGCTGATGACGATGAGCGTGGCGCGCATGCTGGTCGGCGTGCTGCCGGCGGTGGGCCTCGCATCGCTGCTTTATGGCTTTGGGCTGTTCGCCATGGGGCCGGTGGTCATCGCCTTCTTCGTGCTGCTGGTGGCGATGGGCTGGGCCGTGGCGCTGGGCGTCACCGCGCTGATCCTGCGCCATGGCGCG
>JBBRWI010000175.1:0-8291 GCA_038249305.1 Acetobacterales bacterium | reverse complement strand
GCATGGCCCGGGTGATGTCCTACGATCTGGGCGACATGGTCCTGCTGCGCAGCGATGAGGGTGGGGAGATGCCGATGGGCCGCGCCGGCGACTGGGGCGTGGTGATGCGGATCAGCCCGGGGGGCGCCCATCTGGATATCCGGATCGCGGGGCACTCGGCGTCACGCAAGGCGACGGTGCGGGCACTGACCGATATCCCGCTGCGTATCGTGCAGCCCTGCGACGCCAGCGGCCAGCCGCTGGTGCTGCCGCACCGCGGGGTGGCGGTGGCGGCCACGCTGCGGGAACGCGGTGAGCAGGGTTGGAAACGCAGTGCGGGCGGCGGTTAGGCGCCCCACAGGCAGGACGGGCGCCACGGCGCCACGGCAGGACAGGTCCGAAACCGCCTGGGGCAGGGCGGCCTTACGCAGTCCGGGGTTTCAGCCGCAGCCCCGGCCGCAGGTGGCGGAACGGCAGGATCGAGGGATCGGCGACCACCGGGCCGGGCGCGGTCACGATGATCACCCGCGCCGCCATAGCCTGGAAATCCGCCCGGAAATGCACCGAGGACTTGAGCACCAGGATTTTCTCGGCGGCCGGCTCCACCCCCAGGTGGCGGAAGATCGCCTGGTCGTATGCCTGCATCTTGCGGCTGGTGACGATGACCCGCACCCGGTCGAAGGCGATCAGCGCCGAGGGCCCAAGGTCGGCCGGGTTGCCGCCCGTCATCGGCCCGGTGCAGGTGAAGCGCCCATCCGACAGCAGCAGGACCCGCGCGGTGCCGACAAAGGGCACCCCGTCGCTGCGCCCGCCGAGGGTCAGGGCGAGCCTCGCCCCCGCACCGGCCGCATGGCAGGCGGCGGCGGCCTGGTCATCGTTGATCAGCGCGAGCACCGCATCCGCCCCTTGCGCGACCAGCGCGGCCAGCACCCCCGTGGTGTCGCCGTGACCGCCGCCGCCGGGGTTGTCCTGGGTATCGGCCAGCACGACCGGGCCGGGGCCTTGGCCCAGCATCGCCTCGGCGACCCCGATGGCCGCCGGCATCACATCAAGGACGAAGCCCGTCTCGTGGTCGCGCAGCCAGCCGAGCAGCCCATCGGCAGCGGCATCCGCGGCAGCCTGGGTCTCGGCATAGGCGAAGACCGAGGCGCCGCAGTCGGGGAAATCGGCATAGGGAAAGCCGAAGCACAGGCCCAGTTCGGCAACCCCTTCCGCCAGCCCGGCACGCGCGCCCATCGCATCGGCCATCGGCGGGACCAGGGTGCACATGGCCGGCAGGGGTATCCAGAAATCCAACTGCCGGAAGGCGCGGGCAAACGGTTTGCCGTGATTGATGCGGGCCAGCAGCAGGGCGATGGCCCGAGCGCCGGCCTCCTTCATGTCGACATGGGGGTAGGTGCGGAACGGGGTCAGCACATCGGCCCGCCGCACCATCGCCGCGGTCAGGTTGCCATGCGGATCGAGGGAGGCGGCGATCGGCAAATCACCCACCACGGCCCGGATGCGCCGCAGCAACTCGCCCTCGGCATCGGGGAAGGCGTCGGTGACCATGGCGCCATGCAGGTCGAGGTAGAGCCCGTCCAGCGGCCCCACGGCCTCGAGGTCGGTGATGATCAGGGCGCAGATCCGCTCGAAGGCATCATCGGTCACTGGCCCGGCCGGGTTGGCGAAGGCCCAGGTCAGCGGCACGAGCGTGGCGCCCGCCGCCTCGGCTGCGGCGATGGCGCCGGCCGCGGGCACGGCGGTGTGGCGCAGGTGGTGGACCAGGCCCCCCGGCCGTTGCAGCGGCGGCCAGCCGCCCGGTGCGAGGAAATCCTGCCAGGTGGTGGCGTGGGCGGCGAAGGAATGGCTCTCGTGCAGGAAGCCGGCGATGGCGATGCGCATGGCTCAGACGACCCGGGCGGTGGCGAGGACAGCATCGGCCAGGACCCGCAGCCCGGCCTCCGCCCAGTCGGGGGTGATGCTCTCCGCCTCATTGTGGCTGATCCCGCCGTGGCAGGGCACAAAGAGCATCGCGGCCGGCAGCCTGCGGGCGACATAGACAGCGTCGTGGCCGATCGCGGTCGGCATGTCGCGGTGCGGCAGCCCCAGCCGCCGCGCGGCGTCGCGGACGTGGCCGACCAGCGCCGGGTCGAAGGGGGTGAGGGGGAAGGCCCAGAACGGCGCGACCTCGGCCGCGACATGGCGGCGGGCGCCGATCGCCGCGGCCTCGGCCCGCAGCGCCTCACCCATCGCCGCCAGGGCGGCTTCGTCGGAGTGGCGGAAGTCCACGCTGAACCACACCCGGGAGGGCACGACGTTGCGGCTGTCGGGGGTCACGGTCAGGCGGCCGACCGTGCCGCGGCCGGGTTCGCCATCCGGGGCCAGCGTCGCCAGCGCGATGCGCTCCACCGCTTGCACGAGCGCCGCTGCCGCCATCATCGCATCGCGGCGCCCGGCCATCCCGCTGCCGCCGTGGGCATCCTCGCCGGTCACCGTGACATCGAACCAGGCCTGCGCCAGGGCATGGGTCACGACGCCGACGGACAGGCCCTCCCGCTCCAGCACGGGGCCCTGTTCGATGTGGAGTTCGAAGTACGCGCCAAGATTCTGCAGCGCCGCCGGATCGTCAGCGCCGGCCCAGCCGATGCGGGAGAGTTCATCGCCGAAGCGCAGGCCGTCATGGTCGGTCTGCGCCAGGGTGGCGGCTTCGTCGAACAGCCCCATCGCGGCGCCGCTGCCCATCATGGGGGGCGAGAAGCGGGCGCCCTCCTCGTTGGTCCAGTTGATCAGCATCAGCGGGGCCTCGGTCTCGATCCCCGCTTCGTGGATCGCCCGCAGCACCTCCAGCCCCGCCAGCACGCCCAGCACCCCGTCGAACTTGCCCCCGGTCGGCTGGGTGTCGAGATGGCTGCCGATCGCCACCGGCTTCTTGGTCGGGTCGCGGCCGGGCCGCAAAAAAGTCATGTTGCCCAGCCGATCCAGCCCCGGGACCAGCCCGATCGCGCGGCACCAGTCGATCAGCACCGCGCGGCCCTGGCCATCGAGGTCGGTCAGCGTCTGGCGGTTGCAGCCGCCCTTGGGCGTGCCGCCGATCGCGGCCATCGCCATCAGGTCAGCCCACAAGCGGTCAGCCGAGAGAGGCAGGTTCATCGGGCGGACTCCACGCCGCACCATTCGGCCATGGTCAGCGCGATGGTGGCGGTGATGTCGTGAAGACTGTCCAGCCCGACGCTTTCGTCGATGCCATGGATCTCCTGCGCATCCGGCCCGAAGCAGGCGACGGGGGTATGCTGGTAGAGCTGGAAGAACCGCCCATCGGTCAGCCCCGTCGCGGGATAATGCCGCAGCGTCTGGCCCGAGACATCCTCGAAGGTACGTGTGGCCAGGCGGACAATCTCGGCCTCGATGTCGAAGACGCAGGGGTCGGCCATGAAGCCGCGGAAGGCCAGTGCGAACTTCGCCCCGGCGGTGGCGGGGTCGTGGCGCGCGGCCTCGACGATGGCCTCGATATCGGCGCGCACATGGGCGGCGGTATTGCCCATCATCACGCCGACGCGCATCCCGAGTGTCGCCCGCGTCGGCACGCTGCTGTTCCACTCGCCGCCTTCCAGGGTGCCGATGTTCACGTTCACCGGATGGTTCACGCCGCGGAAGGCCGGGTGGATCTTCTCGCCACGGTTCTGCTCGGCCTCATAGGCCTTGAAACGCGCGGCCACGGCCATCGCGACCTCGATCGCATTCACCCCCGCCTTGATGTCGCGCACATGCGCGGGGCGGCCGGTGACGGTGACCCAGGCCCAGACCACGCCGACCTCGGCGGTGTAGAGCGCCGGCAGGCCGGGGCCGGGTTCGGGAATGATCACCGCATCGGTCTTGGGCAGTGCCACCATGCAGGCCAGCGCGCCATTGCCGGTGCACTCCTCCTCGATCACCGACTGCATCTGCACCTCGGCCGCGGGTTGCAGCCCGGCCAGGCGCAAAGCCTTGAAGGCGGTGACATAGGCGATGATGCCGGCCTTCATGTCCCCCGCGCCGCGGCCGTACATGCGCCCCGCGCGGACATCCGGCTCGAAGGGTGGCGTCGCCCAGATATCGGCGGCCCCTTCCGGCACCACATCGACATGGCCCTGCAGGGTCAGCGAGCGGCCGCCAGTCTGCCGCGGGGAGTGGACGGCCACGACATTGTCGCGCCCCGCATACGCGATCAGCGGTGGCGAGAATCCGGGATGGGACGCCAGCGCCACAGGATCGGTCGGCACGCGGCGCGATACGAGGCCCAGGCCTTCATAGATCCGCGCCATCTCATTGAGGGCCGAGGCCTCGTTGCCGAGGGTCGACGGGCAGCGCACCAGGCGCTTCAGCGTGTCCACACTGTCGTCGCGCAAGGCCGCGGCGGCCTCCAGGATCGCGCGGCGGGCGCCGGGGTCGAGTGTCATGCAACCTCTCCAAGATCGGGCGGCGTCCAGGCGCGGCCCGGAATGCTGTCCAGCAACTGCTGTGTGTACGGATGGGCGGGCCGCGCAAAAACCTGCCCGACCGGCCCCTGTTCGACGATCGCGCCGCGCTGCATCACCGCGATCCGGTCGCAGACCTGCGCTGCGACACGCAGATCATGCGTGATGAACAGCATCGTCAGGTTTTCTCGCGTACGGATTTCCGCGAGCAAGGCCAGTACCTCCGCCTGAACCGAGACATCCAGCGCACTGACCGGTTCATCGGCGATCAGCAATTCCGGCTGCATCGCCAGCGCCCGCGCGATGCCGATGCGCTGGCGTTGGCCGCCGCTGAACTCATGCGGGAAGCGATCCATCGCCGAGGGGTCGAGCCGCACCGTCGCCAGCAGTGTCTCCGCCCGCGCCCAGGCTTCGGCGCGGGGCGTGCCATGGGTGATCGGGCCTTCGGCGATGATCTCGCCGACTTTCTTCCGCGGGTTCAGCGAGGCGTAGGGGTCCTGGAAAATCATCTGCACGCGCCGGCGATAGGGTTTCATGGCGGCCCGCGACAGTGGCCGCAGATCGTCGCCGTGGAAGAGAATCTCGCCCTTCTCCGGCGTCACCAACCGCACCACGCAGCGCGCCAGGGTGGATTTGCCCGACCCGCTTTCGCCGACCAGCCCCAGGGTTTCACCCCGCGTCAGGGTGAAGTCGGCATCATGCACGGCCCGCACCACGGTGCTGGCGGAAAACCAGCCGCCGCGGCGATAGGTCTTTTCCACCCCGCTCACCTGCAGCAGCGGCGGGCCGCGTTCGACGCTGGCGCCGCCGCCCTTGGGAAAGCCCGGCACGGCGCGGATCAGCGCCTGGGTATAGGGGTGTTGCGGATGGTTCAGGATGTCCGTCGCCAAACCCTGTTCCACGATGCGGCCGTGCTGCATCACCGCCACCCGGTCGGCGATTTCCGCGACCACGCCAAAATCATGCGTGATGAACAGCACGCCGGTGCCGCGGCGCTGCTGGATGTCGCGGATCAGACGCAGGATCTGCATCTGTGTCGTGACATCCAGCGCCGTGGTCGGTTCATCGGCGATCAGCAGCGCCGGTTCCAGCGCCAGGGCCATCGCGATCATCACCCGCTGGCGCTGCCCGCCGGACAGGCGAAACGGATGGCTGCGGGCGATGGCCGCGGGGTCGGGCAGGTTCACCGCGGCCAGCAGTTCGACCACGCGCCCGCGCTCGGCGACGCCATGCACCGACAGCGCCTCACCGATCTGGTCGCCGACCTTCATCAGCGGGTTCAGCGCGGTCATCGGCTCCTGGAAGATCATCGCCATGCGCCGGCCGCGCAATTGGCGCATGGCCTCGGGCGATTGCGCGCGCAGGTCGATCCCATCCAGCAGCATTCGCCCCGCGCGCAGCGGCAGGTTCTTGGGCAGCAGCCCCATCACGGCATTGGCGGTGATGGATTTGCCCGAGCCGCTTTCGCCCACGACGCAGAGGATTTCACCCTGCGCGACGGTCAGCGAGATATCCTCGATCGCGTGGCGCCGGTCGGCCCCGGGCGGGAGCGCCACGGTCAGCCCCTCAATGGAGAGGATCATGCGCGGCCCCTGGCAAGCCGGGGGTTCAGCGCGTCGGACAATCCCTCACCCACCAGATTCAACGCCAGCACCGTCAGGAAGATGGCGACCCCGGGGAACACGCTCATCCACCAGGCAAGCCGGATCACGCTGCGGCCGGAGCCGATGAGAAAGCCCCAGGTCATCAGGTTGGGATCGCCGAGGCCCAGGAAGGATAACGCACTTTCCAGCAGGATCGCCGTCGCCACCATCAGCGACGCCAGCACCACGATCGGCGACAGCGCGTTCGGCAGGATATCGCCGACCATGATGGCGATGCGGGACTTGCCCAGACATTCCGCCGCCTGCACGAATTCGCGTGAGCGCAGGCCCAGGAACTCCGCCCGCACCACCCGCGCCACCGGCGGCCAGGAGACGATGGCGATGGCAAACACGATCGATGCAATCGACGGCGAGAAGATCGCCACCAGCAGGATCGCCAGGATGAAGGACGGGATGGTCTGGAAGAATTCGGTGAAGCGCATCAGCGCATCATCCACCCACCCCCCGGCATAGCCCGCGATGGCGCCGAGGGTGACGCCGATGCCAAGCGCCGCGACGGTGGACACCGCGCCCACCATCAAGGACACGCGCGCGCCATGGGCGATGCCGGAGGCGACGTCCCGGCCCAGGCTGTCGGAGCCCAGCAGCATCCCCATCTCACCGGGTGGCAGGAAGGGGGCGGCCGCCATGTCCCAGGGGGTGCCCGGGAAGATCACCGGCGCCAACGCCGCCATCAGCATGACCAGCACGAGGATGACCAGGCCCACGACCGCGCCGCGATTGCGGGAAAAACGCGCCCAGAAATCCCTCACCCCGCGACCTCCACCCGCGGATCGACCAGCGCGTAGAGCAGGTCGGTGAACAGGTTGAACAGCACCACCATGGCCGATGTGCAGAAGAACACGCCGAGCAGCACGGGGTAGTCGCGCGCCAGCAAAGCCTCGAAGGCCAGGCGGCCGATGCCGGGCCAGGCGAAGACGGTTTCCACCAGGATCGACCCGCCGATCAACTGCCCGGCCTGGATGCCGGCAAAGGTGATGACCGGCAGCATCGCGTTGCGCAGGATATGGCGACGCAGGATACGGCCCTCGGGCACGCCTTTCGCGCGCGCGGTCTTGACGAAATCCTGGTCGGCCACTTCCAGCATCGTCGCACGCGTCAGCCGCGCATAGACCGCGAGGTAGAACAGACCGAGCGTCAGCGCCGGCAGGATCAGGTGTTTGGCGATATCCAGCATCGCGGTAAGGCCCGTGTAGTCGGCCCCCACCGTGTACATGCCGAAGGACGGCAGCCAGCCGAGCACCACGGAGAACAGCAGCACCAGCATCAGCCCGACCCAGAAGATCGGCGTCGCGTAGAAGGTCAGCGCCAGCACGGTGATCGCGGTATCGGCCCAGGTGCCGACCCGCCGCGCCGCCAGCGCGCCCAAGGTCACGCCGCCGACCACGGCAAAGACGAAGGCCGCCCCGGTCAGCAGCAGCGTCGCCGGCAGGCGCTGGCCGATCAGCGTCGCCACGCCCATCTGCTGGCGGTGCGAATACCCAAGGTCGAGACTCAGCACCCCGCGCACGTAGATCCACAACTGTTCCAGCAGCGGCCGGTCCAGCCCGAACTGCGTGCGCAACTGCGCGAGATACCGCTCATCCGCCGCGCCCGATTGCCCGGCGATGACGCTGGCCGGATCGCCGGGGGCCGCGTGGATCAGGAAGAAATTGCAGACGACGATCGCGAGAATCACGACCGCCGCCTTGATGCCCCGCCGCAGCAGAAACCCCGGCAGGCGCGCGGGATCCATTTACGACGCCAGGAACACGTCATCGAAACTCTTGTGGATGCCGGTGCCGCCGGTGACGACATTGCGCAGGCGGCGGTCGGCGATGGTCGGGAAGGCCATCTCCATCAGCCAGATCTGCGCCATGTCATCGACCAGCAGTTTCTGCACATCGCTGAAGGCGCGGCGGCGCACGGCGGAATCGGCCGCGCCGCGCGCCTCGGCGAAGAGCGCATCGACCCGCGGGTTGGAATAGCCGCCGGTATTGGTGAAGGTCACGCGCTGGATGTTGGAGGAGACATAGGTCCGCTCCACCCCCAGCGTCGGATCGCCGAACTGATAGACGAAGTTGACCGAGGTTTCGTATTCCCAGGCGCCGATGCGCCGCGCCCAGGAGCCGGCATCGGTGCTTTCCAGTTGCAGGTCGATGCCGACGGTGCGCATCGACTGGCGCAGGTATTCCGCCAGGCGCGACCAGACCTCGCCATAGGGCAGCACCAG
>JBBRWI010000174.1:0-8575 GCA_038249305.1 Acetobacterales bacterium | reverse complement strand
GGACGGCATTGAGGGTGTCGTCCCAGCGCACGAACGGAGTTCGTGGGGGCCCCGGATCGATGTCGAGCGTGATGCGTCGCGGGACCTGACGGAAGCTGTCGCAGTAGAGCCCAACCATGGCCTGGCCGTGCGCCGCAGGTCGCGTGGCCGCGGCAAGTTCTCCAGGCGCGAGATGGTGGGCTGCGAGCAGAGCGCCGCGCCGTCCGGCAGCCGGCCGAGGGCGAGCTTGAAGGCCGGGTCATGCCGCAGGTTGCCCGCGTCGTTGCCGTCCTCGTAGCCCGCGGCAATCATCAGCATCCGAAAGCGCCGGATGTCGGCCAGGCTGTGCAGGACGCGTTCCGCGGCGCGAGGATCGGCGACGCAGGCGGCCAGGCGATAGGCGACACCAAGGCGGCGTTCGACCTCGCGCAGCGCCAGCCCGTCGCCATCCGATAAGAGTTGGCCGCCGTCGAAACGGGCGATGATGGGCTTGCCGGCGACCGGTGACAGGCCGGGCAGCGCGGGGGTAGATTCAACCTAGGCGGGCATGGGCTCCCTGATACTCCGCCCCGGTCGCCTGATCCCCATTGCCCGAAAGACGGCGCGGCGCTAACGCCCGCGCCATGGAAAAGCTGCAACCCGTCCGGGGCACCCACGACCTGATCGGCGAGGAATTCCTCCGCCACCAGACGGTCATCGACACCGCCCGCCGCATCGCGGCGCTTTATGGCTTCGAGGAATGGGCGACCCCGATCTTCGAGGACACCAGGGTGTTCTCCCGCAGCCTCGGCGATACGTCGGATGTCGTGTCGAAGGAGATGTACACCTTCACCGATCGCGGCGGTGACAGCGTGACCTTGCGGCCCGAGAACACCGCCGGCGTCTGCCGGGCGTTGGTCTCGAACGGCCTCGCCCAGGCCAACCTGCCGCGCAAGGTGTTCTATACCGGTCCGATGTTCCGCTACGAGCGGCCGCAGAAGGGCCGCTACCGCCAATTCCATCAGATCGGCTGCGAGGTTCTTGGCGCGGCCGAACCGCTGGCCGATGCCGAGGTGATCGCGGCCGGCTGGCACATCCAGCAGGAACTCGGGATGACCGAGGGCGTGATGCTGGAGATCAACACCTTGGGCGATGCCGAAAGCCGCGATGCCTATCGCGGGGCGCTGGTCGCGTATTTCTCCGCCCATGCCGACAGCTTGTCGGCGGAAAGCCGCATGCGGCTGGACAAGAACCCGCTCCGCATCCTCGACAGCAAGGATGACGGCGACCGACGGTTGGTGGTGGGTGCGCCGGTCATCCAGGACCACCTGACCGCTGCGGCGCGTGGCTTCTACGAGGGCGTGCAGCAGGGCCTGCGCGATTTCGGCGTGCCCTTTCGGGAGAACCCGCGCATCGTCCGCGGCCTCGACTACTACAGCCACACCGCCTTTGAATTCGTGACCGATCGCCTGGGCGCGCAGGGCACGGTGATGGCCGGGGGCCGCTATGAAGGGCTGGTCGAGGAAATGGGCGGCCCGCCGACCCCCTCGGTCGGCTGGGCCGCCGGGGTGGAGCGGTTGGGGATGTTGCTGGAAACCTGGGCGACAACCGTGGCCCCGGTGGCGGTCATCCCGGTGGGGGAGGCGGTGCTGCCGGTGGCCTTGCGCCTGTTGGCCGACCTGCGACGGGCCGGGATCGCGGCGGAAATCGCCTACAAGGGCAATGTGAAGCGCCGGATGGAGCGGGCCAATCGCATCGGCGCCCGGGCCGCCGTCATCATCGGCGAGGAGGAAGCCGCCAGCGGCCAGGCGCAGATCAAGGACCTCGCCACCGGCGGCCAGGCGCTGGTGCCGTTCGCGGAGGTGGCCGCGCGCCTGCGATGAGTGCGTTTTCATGAGTTTGGCCGAAAAACTCGACCGGCTGGTGTCGCGGCGCGAGGAGATCGCCGCCACCCTGGAAACCGCCGATGGTGCGCGTGTCGGGACGCTGTCCAAGGAGCTTTCCGACCTCGAACCCATCGTCGCGCGCATCGAGGCGCTGCGCGCGGCCGAGCGCGCACGGGACGAGGCCGCGGCGATGCTGTCCGATCCGGAGATGCGCGAATTGGCCGAGGCCGACCTGTACGAGATCGGCCAGACCCTGCCGGGGTTGGAGCGCGAGGTCCGCCTGCTGCTGCTGCCGCGCGATGCCGCCGACGAACGCAGCGCCATCCTGGAAATCCGCCCCGCCGCCGGCGGCGACGAGGCGGGGCTTTTCGCCGGCGAACTCTTCGGTGCCTACCGCCGCTACGCGGAGGCGCGGGGCTGGCGGTTCGAGGTGCTGGAGTATGATGAAAGCGACCTCGGCGGGTTGAAGGGCGCGACCGCCGAAGTCGCCGGGCGCGGCGTCTTTGCCAGGCTGAAATACGAAAGCGGCGTGCATCGCGTGCAGCGGGTGCCGTCGACCGAAACCCAGGGCCGCATTCATACCTCGACCGTGACCGTCGCGGTGCTGCCGGAGGCGGAGGAGGTCGATGTGCAGGTCAATGAAGGCGACCTGCGTATCGACACCTACCGCGCCTCGGGCGCCGGCGGGCAGCATGTGAACAAGACCGACAGCGCCGTGCGCATCACCCATCTGCCGACCGGCATCGTGGTGGCAATGCAGGAGGAGCGCAGCCAGCACAAGAACCGCGCCAAGGCGATGAAGATCCTGCGCGCGCGGATGTACGAGGCGCAGCGCAATACGCTGGATTCGGCGCGGGCAGCCGACCGGAAGGGGCAGATCGGCACCGGCGACCGCAGCGAACGCATCCGTACCTACAACTTCCCGCAAGGCCGCGTCACCGACCACCGCATCGGCTTCACGCTGCACAAGATCGAACGGGTCATGCTGGGCGAGTTGGACGAGATCATCGATGCGCTGACCGCCGAGGATCAGGCCTCGCGCCTGGCGGCCGAGGGGCTGTGACCGGCTGCAACGATCCGGGCGGATCGGTCGGGGCCTTTCTGTGCCAGGCAGGCCAAGTGCTTCGCGGCGCCGGGGCAGACAATCCGCGTGGGGAGGCGCGGGCGCTGCTGGCCCATGCCATGGGCTGCCTGCCCGATGCCCTGTTGCGCGACCCGCGCGCGCCGGTTCCGTCCGGGGCCGTCGCAGGGTTCGGCGACCTGCTGCGGCGCCGCCTGGCCGCCGAACCCATGGCGCATCTGTTGGGGCGGCAGGGATTCTGGACCCTGGACCTGGCGGTTTCGCCGGCCACGCTGATCCCGCGCCCGGACAGCGAATCGGTGGTCGAAATGGCGCTGGCCGAGGCCCCCGACCCGCGGCGCGTGCTCGACCTGGGCACCGGCAGCGGCGCGTTGCTGCTGGCGGTGCTGGCCGAACGCCCGGCAGCCTGGGGTCTGGGCACCGACCGCGTGCCGGCGGCGGTGGTGCTGGCGGCAGCCAATGCGGCGGCGAACGGGTTGGCGGGGCGGGCGGCCTTCCTCTGCGCCGATTGGGCCACGCCCCTGGCCGGGCGCTTCGACCTGATCCTGAGCAACCCGCCCTATATTGAGTCTGCGGCGCTTACGGGGCTGATGCCGGAGGTGGCGCTGTTCGAGCCAGGGTCGGCGTTGGACGGCGGCGCGGATGGGCTTGATGCCTATCGGCGCATCTGCGCGGCTTTGCCTGGGCTGCTTGCGTGCTGCGGGGTCGCGGTGCTGGAACTCGGCGCCGGGCAACGGGGCGCGGTCGAGGGTCTGGCTGTTGGGTCCGGCTTACGACCCATCGGCGCGCGCCGGGACCTCGGGGGGCATGAGCGCGCTCTGGCGCTCAGGCTCGCCTGACACCTTGGGCCAACAAACCGTTTGCCGACCGGGCGTTATGACGGTAGCATGGTGATGCGGCCGCAAAGCAGGCCAGTCGGCCAGGCGCCCGGGCTTTTATCATTCCGTGTCGGACCCTTTGGGTCTGTCACAAAATGGCCCCGTCCCTGATTGTGCTGTGCCTGTTGCGCTGGTTCAGTTTCGTCCAGCCGGTCGCGCGATGACCACCCAATAAAGTCCCAGTGAAATAAAGTCCCAGGCACAGGCACGCATGTCGCGCGCCGATGCGACCGGGCACAGGACAGCGAACAAGATCACGATGAACATGAAGCGCATGCGCGGCCGTGGCGGCAATCGCCACGGCGGGGGTGGCGGCAGTGGCGGCGGCAATAGTGGCGGTGCCTACCGGCACGCCGGCCAGGGCGGCGGGGGCCAACAGCCACTCAACCGCAACCACGTCTTCGACAGCAGCGGGCCGGACATGCGGATGCGTGGCACCGCCCAGCAATTGTTCGAGAAGTATCTGCAGGTTGGTCGCGATGCGACCGGCGCTGGCGACCGGGTGATGGCGGAATCATACTTCCAGCACGCGGAGCATTACTTCCGCATCCTGAACGCCATGACGCAGGCCGCGAGCCAGCATCAGCAGCCAGCGCCGCAACAACAGGGGCGTTGGCGCAATGGTCCGGAACAACCGGGCGATCAGGACTACCAGGGTGAACAGGGCCAGCCCTATCAGCCTGGCCCTGACCAGAACCCCGCGATCCAGAACCTCGGCGGGCCGGAGGTTGTCAGCCAGGGCAGCCATGCGCCGCACGGCAATGGTCAGAATGGACACGGGCCCGACGGTGAAGGTCATGACGGCGACGAGTCCACGCAAGGGCGCGGCCGGGCCTGAACACGGCCGCCGCGCACGCCGCGGGTCGCCCTAGAGCAATATCGGATCAGATGGAATCATCTGATCCGATTTCTTGCTCTAGATACAACGGCTTCTAGAGCACGAGATCGATCCACTTGGATCGATCGTGCTCTAAGGCAGGGCTTCGATCGAATCCCCGAGGGCGATGCGCCCGCCCTCGGCCACAACGGCGTGCACGCCGAGGTCGGCATGGCCAAAGTGTTCACGCAGCAGGCGCGGCACATCGGCGTCGCGGGTCCCGGTCTCCAGGTCCACCTGGGTCGCGGGGCAGCGGAGTGTGCGGACGAATACCTCCAGGGTCGCGCCGCCGCATTGGATGCGGTTGCCCACCCAAGCGAACTCGGCCCAGGCCGGCAATCCGGAAAAGTAGATGTTGGCGCGGAAGCGCAGCGGGTCGAGCCTGCGGCCGATGGCTGCTTCCAGCGCATGCAGGCTGGCAAGATTGATCAGCGAGATGCATTTGCGGCGCTGATCGGTGAAGGCATGGCCAGGAGCCTCGATGAAGCGAGGGGTGCCGCGGGCTTCGACACCCAGGAACGCGGTCAGCCACGCGCCGAGCGCGGTCCGGCCATCTGGCGAACCGGTGGCCGCCGCTACCGGCGCGTATCCCGGCGCCTGCAAGGTGAGGGCGCCCGAACGCGGGTCGAAGGCCGAGCGGACCAGCGCCACCCGGGCATTCGCCATCAGGCAGGCGAAGTTCTGCTTGGGCAGGAAGGCCGGCGCCTCGGGGTCGAAAGGGGCATCGCCCTGGGCCAGGGCGAAGCGCCGGTCATGCGGGAAGGTCTCGCCCGGTTCGACATGGACCTCCTCCAGGGCTTCGGCCGAGAGGCCCTTCACCGGGTAGCGATACACCTGCTCGATCCGCACCCACCGTCTCCCCTTGAAAGCGCCCTTGCTCTCTTACCAGATGAATTGCCTGCCTTGCAGGGACCGTCGCCTGTTGAGGGGCGGTCCGGGCTGGTTGCCTCACAGAGGGACGAAACATGGACATCGAACAATTCACCGAGCGGTCTCGCGGGTTCCTGCAAGCGGCTTCCACCATCGCAATCCGCGAATTCCACCAGCGGCTTCAGCCGGAGCATTTGCTGAAGGCGCTGCTGGACGACCCCGAGGGCGCGGCCTCCGGGCTCATCAAGGCGGCGGGCGGCGATCCGGCGCGCGCCAAGCAGGCGGTGGACGCCGATATCGCGAAGATCCCCAAGGTCAGTGGCGGTGGCGCGAACGCTCAGCCGCAGATCACGCCGGACTTGGTGCGGGTCCTGGATGCTGCCCAGCAATCGGCCCAGAAGGCCGGGGACAGTTTTGTCGCGCAGGACCGGTTGCTGGTGGCGCTGGCCGCCGCCGACGGCGCGACCGGGCGCGCGCTGCGTGGCGCTGGCGCCGATCCGCAGCGGCTGGAGGCCGCGGTCGCCGACCTGCGCAAGGGCCGCAAAGTGGACAGCGCCGGCGCCGAGGCCAGTTTCGATGCCTTGAAGAAATATGCCCGCGACCTGACAGCCGCGGCGCGCGAGGGCAAACTCGACCCCGTGATAGGCCGCGACGAGGAAATTCGCCGCGCGATCCAGGTGCTGGCCCGCCGCACCAAGAACAACCCCGTGCTGATCGGTGAGCCTGGCGTCGGCAAGACCGCCATCGTCGAGGGCCTGGCGCTGCGCGTGGTGAATGGCGATGTGCCGGAGGCGCTGAAGGGCAAGCAGGTCCTTTCGCTCGACCTCGGCGCCCTGGTCGCCGGCGCCAAGTTTCGCGGCGAGTTCGAGGAGCGGCTGAAGGCCGTGCTGACCGAGATCGAGGGCGCCAAGGATGGCGTGATCCTGTTCATCGATGAGATGCACACCCTGGTCGGCGCCGGTAAGGCGGATGGGGCGATGGATGCCTCCAACCTGCTCAAGCCGGCCCTGGCGCGCGGCGAATTGCACTGCATCGGCGCCACTACGCTCGGTGAGTACCGCAAGCACGTGGAGAAGGACGCGGCCCTGGCGCGGCGTTTCCAGCCGGTGTTTGTGGGCGAACCGAGCGTGGAGGACACCGTCAGCATCCTGCGCGGCATCAAGGAGAAGTACGAACTCCATCACGGGGTTCGTATCGCCGACAGCGCGCTGGTCGCGGCGGCAGCACTGTCCAACCGCTACATCACCGACCGCTTCCTGCCGGACAAGGCGATCGACCTGATGGACGAGGCCGCGAGCCGCCTGCGGATGCAGGTGGACAGCAAGCCCGAGGAGTTGGACGAGGCGGACCGCCGCGTTCTGCAACTCAAGATTGAGCAGATGGCCTTGCGCAAGGAAGACGACAGCGCCAGCCGCGATCGGCTGGCGAAGCTCGACCGTGAACTGGCCGAGTTGGAGGAGCGCAGCGCGACGCTGACGGCCCGGTGGCAGGCGGAGAAGGCGAGCCTGGCCGATTCGCAAAAGGCCAAGGAGGAGCTGGACCGCGCCCGCACCGAGGTCGAGGTGGCTCAACGCCGCGGCGACCTGGGGCGTGCGTCCGAACTGCTCTACGGCGTCATCCCGCAGTTGGAGCGCAAGCTGGCGCCAGGCAGCACGGAGGGGCGCCTGGTGAACGAGGCGGTGACCGAGGCCAGCATCGCCGCGGTGGTGAGCCGCTGGACCGGTATTCCCGTGGAACGGATGCTGGAGGGCGAGCGCGCCAAGCTGCTGCGGATGGAGGACGAGTTGCGCAAGCGGGTCGTCGGCCAGCAGGAAGCGCTGGAGGCGGTGAGCAAGGCCGTGCGCCGGGCGCGGGCCGGGTTGCAGGATCCGAATCGGCCGATCGGGTCGTTCCTGTTCCTGGGGCCCACCGGTGTCGGCAAGACCGAACTGACCAAGGCACTGGCGCAGTTCATGTTCGACGACGAACGCGCGCTGCTGCGTATCGACATGAGCGAATACATGGAGAAGCACGCGGTCAGCCGGCTGGTCGGCGCGCCCCCGGGCTATGTCGGTTATGAGGAAGGCGGTGGCCTGACCGAGGCGGTCCGGCGGCGCCCTTATCAGGTCATCCTGTTCGATGAGGTTGAGAAGGCGCATGAGGATGTGTTCAACATCCTGCTGCAAGTGTTGGACGATGGCAGGCTGACGGATGGGCAGGGGCGGACGGTCGATTTCCGCAACACGTTGATAGTGTTGACCAGCAACCTCGGCTCCGACGTGCTGGCGGCGCAGCCGGACGGGACCGACATGGAAAGTGTCCGCGGCCAGGTGATGGCCCAGGTCAAGGCGCATTTCCGGCCCGAGTTCCTGAACCGGCTGGATGAGATCGTGTTGTTCCGGCGCCTGGCGCGGGAGGATATGGGCACGATCGTCGACATCCAGATGGGGCGGCTGCGGTCGCTGTTGGTTGATCGCAAGATCACCGTGGCGTTGGACGACGACGCCCGGGCCTGGCTGGCCGAGGCCGGCTATGACCCGGTGTATGGCGCGCGGCCGCTGAAGCGGGTGATCCAGCGCAGCCTGCAGGATCGCCTGGCGGGGATGCTGCTGGAGGGTGCGGTGGTCGATGGGTCGGTTGTCGAAGTTTCGGCCGGAGCGGATGGGCTGGAGCTGCGCGTTGTCGGAGGGGCAGGCATACGCGGTCTTGCCGCATAAGGCGCTGTCACGGGTTTGACTCTCTGGGGGGAGGGGCCTACACCCCGCTCCACCGGAGGGGTTGGGGTGACCAGCCTGCTACGGTGACGCTCCCCAAGGGAAAAGCGTGGTTGAGTGTTGACTTTGACCCTCGGGTCGGTTAGCTTCTTTTCCCCGCGCCGGTTTGGTGGTGTGGTGTTCCGGGATCACGAGGTTGATTGGCCAGCCGGCCTGTCGGCGTTGGTCTCACGGAATTGTTGTTTCAAATGGTGTATCGGTCTTCTGGAATAGAGGACGTGTATGTATGTCGGGCGTGATGAGCGTTTTGGCGTATGTTGCGTTACCTGTGC
>JBBRWI010000173.1:0-8621 GCA_038249305.1 Acetobacterales bacterium | reverse complement strand
GCTGCCATAGGTGCCCATGCCAAAGGGTATTTTCCCGGTATCGCCATGCACCACGTCGATCTGGCTGATCGGCACGCCCATGCGGTCGGAGATCAACTGCGCAAAGGTCGTCTCATGCCCCTGCCCGTGGCTGTGGGTGCCGGTGAAGACGGTGATGCTGCCGGTCGGATGGACGCGGATATTGGCGACCTCGTAGAGCCCCGCCCGCGCGCCCAACTGGCCGGCGACGTGGGAGGGCGCGATGCCGGAGGCCTCGACATAGGTGCTGATGCCGATGCCGCGCAGTTTCCCGCGGCCCGCGGCCTCCGCCCGGCGGGCTTCGAAACCGGCCCAATCGGCGGCGGCCAGCCCCATGTCCAAGGTCGCGTGGTAGTTGCCGCTGTCGTACTGCAACGCCACCGGCGTCTGGTAGGGGAAGGCATCGGTCGGGATGAAGTTCATCCGGCGCAGCGCGATGCGGTCGATGCCGGTGGCCTTGGCCGCGACATCCACCAGGCGCTCGATCAGGAAGGTCGCCTCCGGCCGCCCGGCGCCGCGATAGGCATCCACCGCGACGGTATTGGTGAAGACGCCCTTGACCTCGGCGTAGATCGTGGGCGTCGCGTAGCAACCGGCGAGCAGCGTCGCATAAAGATAGGTCGGCACGGCGGGCGCGAAGGTGGAGAGATAGGCGCCGAGGTTGGCCCGCGTCTGCACCCGCAAGCCCAGGAACCTGCCGGTCTTGTCGAGCGCGAGTTCCGCGTGACTCACATGGTCGCGGCCATGCGCGTCGGAGATGAAGGCCTCGGTGCGGTCGGCGGTCCATTTCACCGGGCGGCGGATCTTGGCCGCAGCCCAGGTGACGGCGGCTTCCTCGGCGTAGTGGAAGATCTTGGAGCCGAAGCCACCGCCGACATCCGGGGCGACCACGCGCAGCCGGTTCTCGGGGATGTTCAGCACGAAGGCGCCCATCAGCAGCCGGATCACATGCGGGTTCTGGCTGGTGGTGTAGAGCGTGTGTTCATCGCTGCTGGTGTCGTAGTCGCCGATCGCGCAGCGCGGTTCCATCGCGTTGGGCACGAGGCGACTGTTCATCAGGTCGAAGGCGACGACATGGTCCGCCTGGGCAAAGGCCGCATCGGTGATCGCCTTGTCGCCGATGTGCCAGTCGAAGCAGATGTTGCCCGGCACGCTGTCGTGCACCAGGGCGGCACCGTCGGCGGTCGCATCGGTAACCGTCGCGGTGGCACCGAGGGTGCGGTAGTCCACCACGATGGCTTCGGCCGCGTCATGGGCCTGTTCCTGGGTTTCGGCGATGACCATCGCGACCGGATCGCCGACATGGCGCACCGTGTCATGCGCCAGCACCGGGTGCGGCGGTTCGGCCTGGGGCGAGCCGTCCTTGTTCTTCACCGCCCAGCCGCAGGGCAGCCCGCCGATGCCCGAGGCCTTGATGTCGGCCCCGGTGAAGATCGCGACCACGCCAGGCATGGCGCGCGCGGCCGCGGTATCGACCGACAGGATGGTCGCATGCGGATGCGGGCTGCGCAGGAAATGCGCATGGGTCTGGCCGCGTATGTTCATGTCGTCGGTGTAGCGGCCGCGGCCGGCGAGGAAGCGCAGATCCTCCTTGCGCTTCACGCTGGCGCCGATGCCTTCGAAGCCTGCAATCACGTTCATGGCGACGTCTCCCCCGTTCTGTTTTTCTTGGGCAGGCGCAGTCTCAGGCGGCGCGGGCGATCTCCGTCCGCTTGCCGTGCATCACATCGGCCGCGGCGGCGATCGCCTTGACGATGTTGTGGTAGCCGGTGCAGCGGCAGAGGTTGCCTTCCAGCCCCTCGCGGATTTCGTGTTCGGTCAGCCCCTGCGGGTTCTTCTGCACCATGTCGATGGCGCTCATGACCATGCCCGGCGTGCAGAAGCCGCATTGCAGCGCGTGGTATTCGCGAAAGGCTTCCTGCATCGGGTGCAGGGTGCCGTCGGCGGCGGCGATGCCCTCGATCGTGGTGACCGAGGCACCGTCGCATTGCACCGCGAGCACGGTGCAGGATTTCACGCTGTCGCCGCCGATATGCACGACGCAGGCGCCGCACTGGCTGGTGTCGCAGCCGACATGGGTGCCGGTCAGGCGCAGCGTCTCGCGCAGCAGTTCGACCAGCAGCGTGCGGCCCTCGACCGTCGCCGTATGGCTGGTTCCGTTCACCGTAAGCGTGACTTGCGGCATGTTTGCCTCTCCCCGTTTGGGCCTGGCGCCATGCGCGCCGGATTGGAACGCAGCGTCGTTCGGATCGGGATATGGCGTCAAGCCACGCCGCGTGAAGGGGCCGGGTCAGGCCGCCTTCAGCAATGGATTTTCCGCCGCCGGCAGGTCGTGCAGGTGGCAGGCGGCCACATGCCCCGGGGCCGCCCCCGGTACCGCGGGGGTCCGCAGCAGCGGTTCGTCCACCCGGCAGCGGTCGAAGGCATAGGGGCAGCGGGTGTGAAAGCGGCAGCCCTTGGGCGGGTTGATCGGGCTTGGCACGTCGCCGGTCAGGATGACGCGGGTCCGCGCCTGGCCCGGCACGGGGACGGGAACGGCCGAGAGCAGGGCCTCGGTATAGGGGTGCATCGGCGCCGAGAAGAGGCTGCGCTTATCTGCGACCTCGACGATCTTGCCGAGGTACATGACCGCGACCCGGTGGGTCATGTGTTCGACGATGGCGAGGTCATGGCTGATGAACAGCATGGCGAGGCCGAGTTCCTTCTGCAGGTCCTGCAGCAGGTTGACGATCTGTGCCTTGACCGAGACATCCAGCGCCGACACGGCCTCATCGCAGACGATCAGGTCGGGTTCGGCCGCGAGCGCCCGGGCGATGCCGATGCGCTGGCGCTGGCCGCCGCTGAATTCATGCGGCCAGCGGCCGATGGCGTCGCGCGGCAGGCGGACCGTGTCCATCAGCCGTGCCAGGCGGTCGTCGAGATCGGCAGCATCCTTCGCCAGGCCAAAATTGCGAATCGGTTCGGCCAGGATGTCGCGCACCCGCATGCGCGGGTTCAGGCTGCTGTAGGGATCCTGGAAGACCACCTGCATGCGCCGCCGGAGCGGACGGAACGAACCGGCCGACATCGTGTCGATGCGCTGGCCATCCAGCACCACCTGGCCCGCGGTGATGCCGAAGAGTTGCAGCACGGCGCGGCCGACGGTCGATTTGCCACAGCCGGATTCACCGACCAGCGCCAGGGTCTCGCCCTTCTGGATCGAGAAGGAGATGCCATCCACCGCATAGACATAGCCGGTCGTGTTGCCGAGCAGGCCGCCACGGATCGGGAAGTGCTTCTTGAGGTCGCTGACCTCCAGCAGGGGGATGGTCATGCAGCGACTGCCTCGATGGGCGCGTAGTGGCAGGCGGCGACGTGGCCGGGGGCCTTCATCTCCAGCGCCGGGGCGATGGCCTCGCAGACCTCGGTCGCCTTGAAGCAGCGGCTGGCGAAGACGCAGCCGGGGATCTTCTTTTTCAGGCTGGGCACCAGGCCGGGGATTTCGGCAAGCCGGGTGGTTTCGCCCGACAGCGAGGAGCCGAGCTTCGGCATCGCCCCGAGCAGCCCCTGCGTATAGGGGTGGCGGGGGTTGGCGAAGAGGTCGGCGACGCGGGCTTCCTCGACCTTGCGGCCGGCGTACATCACGACGACCCGTTCGGCGACCTCGGCCACGACGCCAAGGTCATGGGTGATCAGCACGATGGCCGCCCCCACGCGGTGCTTCAGGTTGCGCATCAGGTCGAGGATCTGCGCCTGGATGGTCACATCCAGCGCGGTCGTGGGTTCGTCGGCGATCAGCAGCTTCGGGTTGCAGGCCAGGGCGATGGCGATCATCACCCGCTGGCGCATGCCGCCCGACAGTTGGTGCGGATAGTCCTTGACCCGGGTTTCGGGCGACGGGATGCCGACCAGGGTCAGCATTTCCACGGCCTTCTGTTCGGCCGCATCGGCCGACAGGCCCTGGTGCAGGCGCAGCGTCTCGCCGATCTGGCGGCCGACGGTCAGCACCGGGTTCAGGCTGGTCATCGGTTCCTGGAAGATCATGCTGATCTCATTGCCGCGGATCTTGCGCATCTCCCGGTCGCTCAAGGTCAGCAGGTCGCGGCCGAGGAAGTTGATGCGGCCAGCGATCTTGCCGGGCGGTTCCTGGATCAGCCGCAGGATCGACATCGCGGTGACGGATTTGCCGCAGCCGCTTTCGCCGACGATGGCCAGGGTTTCGCCTGCATGGACGTGGAAGGACACCCCATCGACGGCGCGGTTCACGCCATCGGGGGTGCGGAAATGGGTCTGCAACTGCTCGACGCTGAGCAGCGCGCCTTCGGGGCTGCTCACAGGCGCTTCGCCATCCGCGGGTCGAGCGCATCGCGCAGCCCGTCACCCAGCAGGTTCACCGCCAGCACCGTCACCGACAGGAAGATCGCCGGGAAGAACACGATGTAGGGCTTGACCTGCCACAGTGCCCGGCCTTCGGCCATGATGTTGCCCCAGGAGGGGATGGTCGGCGGCGTACCGGCGCCGATGAAGGACAGGATCGCCTCGGTGATCATGGCCGCCGCACAGATGTAGGTCGCCTGCACGGTCAGCGGGGCCAGCGTGTTAGGAAGGATGTGACGTATGATGATGCGCGGGGTGCGCGTGCCGGATGCGATGGCGGCCTCCACATAGGGTTGTTCACGCAAGGACAGCACCACGCCACGCACCAGGCGCGATACGCGCGGGATCTCGGCGATGGTGATGGCGATGATGACGTTCTGCACCGAGCCCCGGGTCAGCGCCATCAGCGCGATGGCGAGCAGGATGGGCGGGATCGACATCATGCCGTCCATGATCCGCATCACCACAGCATCGACGCTGCGGATGAACCCCGACACCAGCCCGATGAACAGCCCGGCGGCCGATGCCAGCACCGCGACCGAAAACCCCACCAGCAGCGACACCCGCGCCCCATAGAGCACGCGCGAATAGACATCGCGCCCCAGCATGTCGGTGCCGAACCACCAGCGCGCGCCCGGTTCGCGGGTTCGCAGCGCGGGGGCCAGGGCGGTCGGGTCCTTGGTCCAGAGCAACGGCGCGAAGACCGCAATGCACAGCATGATCAGCAGCAGCAACCCGCCGAAGGCAATGGTTGGGTTGCGCCGGCAGAAGCCGATCAGCCCACCGCGCGCCGAAGCGGTCGGCAGGATGTCGGGCATGGGTGCGGCGGCACGCACGGTCTGGGCATTCACCATGCCCCGGTCGGCGACGAAACTGCTCAATACCGGATCCTCGGGTCAAACAAGGTATAGGCCAGGTCGATCACGAGATTGACCAGCACGTAGATGAAGGAAAACAGCAGCACCACGCCCTGGATGACCGGGTAGTCGCGCCGCAGGATCGCATCCACGGTCAACCGCCCGAGGCCGGGGATCGCAAAGACGCTCTCGGTCACCACCGCGCCGCCGATCAGCAGCGCGATGCCGATGCCGATCACGGTCACGATGGGAACAGCGGCATTCTTCAGCGCATGCAGGAACAGGATGTTGCCCTGACCTGCCCCCTTGGCACGCGCGGTGCGGATGTAGTCCTGGCTGAGGACCTCCAGCATGGTCGCACGGGTGATGCGGGCGATCAGCGCGATATAGACACCGCCCAGCGCGATCGCCGGCAATACCAGGTTGTTCAACCAAGGACCGAACCCGCGGGCGATCGGCGTGTAGCCCTGCACCGGGAACCAATCCAGTTCCAGCGCGAAGATATACGCCAGCAGGTAGCCCACGACGAAGACCGGCACCGAGAACCCGAGCACGGCAAAGCCCATCACCAGGCGGTCTATGAAGGTACCCTGCCGCCAGGCGGCGACCACGCCCATCGGCACGGCGATGGACACGGCCAGGATCAGGGTCAGTACCATCAGCGACAAGGTCGGCTCGATCCGCTGCCGGATCATGTGGCTGACCGGCAGGTTGGTGAAGATGGACGTGCCGAGATCACCCCGCACGATATCCCACAACCAGGCGCCGAAGCGCACGAGGTAGGGGCGGTCGAGGCCAAGCGATGCCCGGATGCGTTCGACATCCTGCGGCGTCGCCTGGTCGCCCGCGATGATGGCGGCGGGGTCGCCCGGCGCGATGTAGAGCAGCGAGAACACGAACAGCGCCACCACCGCCATGACGGGGATGGTGGCGAGCACGCGTCGCAGGACATAGGCCCACATGGATCAGGTCTTGCTCACACCCCAGAAGAACGGCAGCGGTCCCTTCTGGATGCCCGATACGTTGCGGCGCCACGACGTGTAGGACAGGAAGAACCCGGTCGGCGCATAGACCACGTCGTTCATCGCCGCGGTGTTGATCTTGTCCATCGCGGTCTTTTCGGCGGCCGGGGTGGTCGCGCCGAACCATTCGGCGACACCCGCCTCGGTCCCGGCCGAGGTCGGCCATCCGAACCAGGCATTGTCGCCGGTGCCGCGCAGCGCGTTGTAGGCGGCCGGGTTCACGCAATCCGCCCCGGCATGCCAAGTGTGGAACATGCTCCAGCCGCCCTGGCCCGGCGCGTTCTTCAGCGCCCGGCGCTGGCCGGTCGTGCCCCAGTCGGTGGCGATGAAATCGACGTTCATGCCCATGCGCTTCAGCAGGTCGGCGGTCACATCGCCCATGGCCTTGGTGATGGACTGGTCCTGCGCGACGATGCAGGTCACCGGCTGGTTGGCGTAGCCCGCTTCGGACAACAGGCGCTTGGCCGCATCCATGTTGCGCGGCCCCTTCAGGATGTCGCCGCCGACCTCGGTGTAGGAGGAGGTGCCAGGGGTGAAGAAGGACGGCAAGGTCTTCCACAGGTTGGTGTCGTCGCCCACCAGGGCGCGCATGTAGTCTTCCTGGTTCATCGCCATCATCACCGCACGGCGGATACGCACGTCGTTGAACGGCGCATGCAGGTGGTTCATGCGGAACGAGCCGATGTTGCCCAGCGGATCGGCGATATCGACCATCAGGTTGCGGTTGCGCCGCAGCACCGGCACCAGGTCGGGGATGGGGTTTTCCCACCAGTCGATCTCGCCGTTCTGCAAGGCGGCCGAAGCGGTCGCGGCATCCGGCATCACCACCCATTCCAGGCGGTCGAACATGATCCGCTTGCCGCCGGCAAGCCAGGAGGCCGGCTCATTGCGCGGCACATAGCCATCGAACTTGGTGAAGACCGCCTTGGCACCCGGCACCCATTCGTTGCGCAGGAAGCGCATGGGGCCGGAGCCGACGTATTCGGTGATCTGCTGGAACGCATTGGTCCCGGCGATCCGCTCCGGCATGATGAAGCAGCAGGGCGTGTTGTTCTTGCCCAGCGCGAAACGCATCTTGGCGAAGGGCTGCTTCAGCGACCAGCGGAAGGTCCGGTCATCGACCGCGACGATCTCGTTCTGGATGGCGGCCAGCATCTGCCCCATCGGGTCGCGCGGCGCCCAACGGGTGATCGAGGCGACGACATCCTTGGCCAGCACCGGCGTGTTGTCGTGGAACCGCAGGCCCTCGCGCAGGCGGAAGGTCCAGACCAGCCCATCGGCCGAAACCTGGTCGGCCTCGACCATCTGGAACTGCGGCTCAAGCTTGTCGTCCACGCCATAAAGCGTGTCCCAGACCACCGCCGCCGCATTGCGCACGACATATTGGGTGCCCCAGATCGGGTCGAAATTCGCAAGGTTCGCCTGCGGCACGAATCGCAACGTGCGCGCGGCGGCGCCCTGGCTCAGCGCCGGGGCGGAAATCCCGCCGGAGGCCGCCACGGCGGCGCCAGTCTTCAAGAATGCCCTGCGATCCATAAACAATTTCCTTCCTAAAAGGCGCCCCGTCTTTGGGCAGCCTGCCTCATCTCTGTGCCACGCGCCAGCGGCCCGGCCGCGTCAACCGGGCTGGACTGCGAAACCCACGCCTAACTTCGGCCCACCATGCACACCGCGTGCCGGTCTAGGCCTTGCCCACGTTCCAGAACACCGTCGCCGGCGCGCGGAACACGCCCGTCACGTTTCGCCGCCAGGCAGAGGGCTGCCAATAGAAGCCAAGCGGCACATAGGCCATCACCTCCATCGCGCGACGGTTCAGCGCCTCGGCGATGGCGCGGCTTTCCGCCGGGTCGGCGCTCTCCACGAAGGCCGCGCGCAGGCGTTCGATCTCCGCATCATCGGGCCAGCCGAACCAGGCGTTGGGCCCGTTCGCCCGCAAGAACAAGTGGAACACCGGCAGCGCCAGCGACTGGCCGGAGGAGGTGGTGTGGATGATGCTCCAGCCACCGCGCTCGACCGGCTCGCGGCTGCCGCGCCGCTGGATCAGCGTGCCCCAGTCGGCCGAGATGAGTTCGAGGTTCATCCCCATCCGCGTCAGGAGATCCGCGGTCACCAGCGACAGCGCGTTGATCTGCGGATAATCGCCCGGGGCGATCAGCACCACCTTCTCGTTGTTGTAGCCGGCGGCGCGCAGGGCCGCGCGCGCGCGTTCGATGCTGTGGGTTTTCAGCACCTCGCTGCCGACCTCATTGGCCAGGGGCGTGCCGCAGGTGAAGACGCCCTCGCACACGCCCCAGCCCGCGGTATCCGTGCCGGCCACGGCGGTCAGGTATTCGCGCTGATCCACCGCCATCGCCACGGCGCGGCGGAT
>JBBRWI010000172.1:0-8649 GCA_038249305.1 Acetobacterales bacterium | reverse complement strand
GGGTTCGGCGGGCGTGGTGGGAACCCAGCCATGGCCCTCGCGCACATCCTTCATCGCGCGGCAAAACCCCTCGAAGGCCGGCATGCCGGCGGGCAGCCCGGCCAGGAAGGCGGCTTCCACCACCTCCTCGAACGTCGCGCCATATTGCATGGCGCGGCGGGACGCCCATTCGATCCCCTCGCGGTCGCCCTTCACCGCGGTGGTGATGCCGACCAGCACCAGGAAGCGCGTCTTCAGGTCGAGCGCACGGCCCTCCTCCGGCCCAAAGATGACGTGGCTGGCAAGGTCGCCGTAGCGGCGGAGGAATTCCGGATTGCACTCGGCCAGCATGTCGTGCAGCGGCAGGGTATAGCCGCGCACGGCACGGATCTTGGCAAGCTCGGCTTCGCCTTCGGGGGTCATGCGGGTGTCCTTCTGTCAGATCGCGCGGGCGGCGATTTCGCCTTCGCGGATGGCGGCATCGGCGCGGCGCGGGGCGAGCGCGTCGCCGATCAGCCGCACCTCCCGCCCGCTGCCGTGCAGGGTATGGAACAGCGCATCATCGGCCTCGGCGCCGATCGCCAGCACGATGGTGTCGATGTTTTCGCGGGCGTGTATCTCGTGGGTATAGACATCGCGCAGCCGCACCGTGCCGCCCTCGATCGCCAGCAATTCCTGATCGGTGGTGAAGGTCACGCCCATGCGGCGCAGCATGCCATAGGTCTTGGCCCAGTCGCGGCTGGCCGCAAGATCGGGCGCGGCCTGGCCGAGCCAGGTGACGAATTCGACCGCGGCGCCGCGCGATGCCAGGTATTCGGCGACCACCACCGCCTGGCGCCCGCCCAGCCCGTCATAGACCAGCGCGCGCGCCCCCGGCAGCGTCGGTTCGCGCAAGGCGTCCATGTAGGACAGCACGTTGGGCTGGTCGGTGCCCGGCACGGGCGCGCCATTCCACTTCTCCGGCCGCAGCGGCGTCCAGCCATGGCGCAGCCCGACCGCCCCCGTGGCGATGATGATGGCCTCGTAGCCGGCCGCGAGCAGCATCGCCTCGGTCGCCACCGTCTGCAGGCGGATCGCGACGCCGGCCTTGACCACCTGACGTTCCAGCCAGTCGGCGACGCCGGCGAGTTCGGTGCGCGACGGCGCGCGCGACCACAGCCGCACCTGGCCGCCCAACTCATGGCTGCGTTCATACAGCGTGACCTGGTGGCCGCGTTGCGCCGCCGTCAGCGCCGCGCGCAGCCCCGCCGGACCGCCGCCGACGACCGCGACCTGTTTCCCCCGCACTGCCCGCGTCAGCGTGCCGGTGCCGAGTTGGCGTTCCTGGCCCGCCGCCGGATTGTGGATGCAGGCGATCGGCGCCTGGGCGAAAATCGACGACATGCACCAGTTGGCGCCGACGCAGGGGCGGATGTCGTCGCCGTGGCCACGTTGCGCCTTGGCGACCCATTCGGGGTCGGCGATCAGCGCGCGCGCCATGGCGACGAAATCGCAATCGCCGGCGGCCAGGTGTTTCTCCGCTTCGGCCGGCGTCACGATGCGGCCGACGCCGACCACCGGGCGGTCCACCGCCTGCTTCACGCGGCGGGTCGCGGCCATCTGGAAACCGTGGCTTTCCGGCGATGTCGGATAGATCAGCATCCGGTTGAGGTAGGTGCCGTGGCTGCACGACACGTAGTCGATCAGCCCCGATCCGGTCATCCGCGCCGCGACCTCGGCCCAGTCGTCGGGCCGCAGCCCGCCCTCGTGCCAATCGTCGGAATTGATCCGCACGCCAACGATCATGCCGGCGCCGCATTCCTCGCGCGTCGCCTGGATGATCTCCATCACCAGCCGCAAGCGGTTCTCAAGGCTGCCGCCGAAGGCATCCGTTCGGTGGTTCGTCGCGGGCGACAAGAACTGGTTCAGCAGATAGCCATGCGCCATGGAGTGGACCTCCACGCCATCCAGCCCACCATCGCGCGCATGGCGGGCGGACAGGCGATAGCCTTCGCGGATCGTGTCGATGTCGGCGATCGTCATCACATGCGGCATCTCGCGATACACGGCGCAGGGCACTGCCGACGGCGCCCAGACCGGTACGCCGGAGGCGACGCTGTTGGTCTCCCGCCCCCGATGCCAGGGCTGCGCCAGCAACAGCGCGCCGTGGCGATGCACCGCATCCGCGATCTTCTGGAACTGCGGCACCATGCGCGGATCGAAGGCCAGCGCCTTGCCGCGATAGGGCAAGGAGGTCTCGTGCACCGCCATGGCTTCCATGGTGATGACCGCGACGCCGTGCTTCGCGCGTTCCTCGTAATAGGCGACGTGTTCGTCGGTGAAGACGTGGTCCTTCACCAGCAAGGTCGCATGCGCGCTCATCCAACTGCGGTTGCGCGCGATTTTCGGGCCAAGGGCACGCGGGCTGAACAGCAACGGGTACGGCGACGCAACGGCTTCGGGCATTGTGGCGAACCCTGCCTGTGAACCAGGAGCCTTGCCACCAGCGGACACCGCGTCAAGACTTCGGCCTCACCGCGGGAATCGGGACGCAAAAAGGGCGCATGACGTGACGGATCACGACGTCGATCTCGTGGTCGTGGGCACCGGCGCCGCGGGCTGCGCCGCAGCCTTGGCCGGGGCGGTGCGTGGCTTGCGCGTGGTCGTGGTGGAAAAATCAGAACGCCTGGGTGGAGCGACGGCGGCCTCGCTCGGCGGGCTATGGGCGCCCGGCAATGACCTCGCGCACGCGGCGGGGCTGCCCGACAGCCTGGATGCCGCGCGGCGCTACATGGGCTTCCTGTCGGGCGGCTATGCGCTGCCGCCGATGACCGAGGCCTATCTGCAGGCAGGCCCCGCCGCGCTGCGCGACCTCGGCGCCGCCGGCATGCCGTGGCGGCTGCTGCGCGGCCTGCCCGACCACTACCACCCCCAGGCCGAAGGCGCCGCCGCCGATGGCCGCATGGTGGAAGCAGCACCGATCCCCCGCGCCGCCATCGCCCCCTGGGGGCACCGGCTGGAGGAAGGGGTCTACAACGAAGAGGGCGTCTCCTGGGGCGATGCCATCGCCTGGGGCGGTCTCGGCGCCCGCCAGCGCTGGCCGGAGGCGGCGTTGCAGGAACGCCGTCGCGACGGAATCCTGGCGGCGGGCGCCGGTCTGATAGGCCAGTTCCTGGCGCGGTTGGTGGCGCGCCAGGTGCCGATCCTGGCCGGCTTCCGCGCCGAACGGCTGCTGATCGACAGCGGTCGCGTGGTCGGGCTGGAAGGCGGCGGCACGCGCCTGCGTGCGGCGCGCGGCGTGGTGCTCGCCACCGGCGGCTACGAAGGCAGCCCGGAGTTGGTGAACCGTTTCGAGGGCCTGCCCGACTGGATGAACATCTTCCCCCGCTCGATCGAGGGCGACGGGCTGCTTATGGGCAGCGAAATGGGCGCGGCGGTCTGGCGCGTGCCGAACAACCTGGCGATGCTGGTCGGCTATGCGATCCCCGCCGCCGATGGCGGCGAACAGTTCTTCAGCGCCGGGCTGCGCGGCCTGTCCTATCCCCACAGCATCGTGGTCAACGACCAGGGACGGCGCTTCTGCGACGAAAGCCAGTTCCAGCACGTCGTCTCGGCGCTGACGCGGTTCGACCTCGGGCTGCACCGGCATCCGAACCTGCCGGCGTGGATGCTGTTCGATGCGCAGTATTTTGCCCGCTACAGTTTCGCGCGCCGCCCGCCCGGTGCGCCCATCCCGGACTGGGTGGTGCAGGCGGCATCCCTCGCTGGCCTGGCCGAGAAGATCGGGCTGGATGCCGCAGCCCTGGCCGCCAGCATCGACCGTTTCAACGCAGGCGCGGGGCGGGGCGAGGACCCGGATTTCGGCCGTGGCACCTCGGCCTTCGCACGCGCCACCGCCGGCGACCCGCAGGCCGCGCACCCCAATCTCGGCACGCTGGCCGAGGCACCGTTCTGCGCGGTGCCGGTCAAGCTCGGCGGCATCTCCGCGGCCGGGCTGCTGACCGATCCCGATGCCCGGGTGCTGCATGTGCGCGGGCAGCCCATCGCGGGGCTCTACGCCTGCGGCAATGCGGCCGCCCCCACGGAATCCGGCGCCGGCTACCAGGCCGGGGTGTCGCTGATGCGGGGGGTGGCCTTCGGCTGGCTGGCCGCGCGCCACGCGGCCGGGGCGTGATGCTGCGCCGCCGCTTCGCCGACCTGCCGTGGGGCCAAGTGCATTATCGCAGCGGCGGCCATGGCGGCGCGGCCCCCCTGCTGCTGCTGCACGCCGCCGCCGGCAATGGCGGCACCCTGGTGCCGCTGGCCCAGGCGCTGGCCGCCACCCGCCTGGTGCTGGTGCCCGACCTGCCGGGCTGCGGCGACAGCGACCCGTTGCCGCAGGATGCGCCCCGGCTCGCCGATTTCGCCGAAGCCATGCTCGGCCTTTGCGACGGCCTGGGGCTGGAGCGGTGGGATGTGCTGGGCGCCCATGCGGGCGCGCGCGTGGCGATCGAACTCGCGCTGATCGCGCCCGATCGTGTCCGCCGCCTGGTCCTCGACGGTATCGGCTTCTACGACGAGGCCGCTTGCGGGCTGATGCTGGCGCAGGTGGCCCCCGAAATCCTGCCCGATGCAGACGGCGCCTACCTGCACACGGCGCAGGCCATGTGCCGCGACTACTTTCGCTTCTTCCCCTGGTTCCTGGGCGATGACGCACACCGGCGCGACGGGCCGCCGACCAGCCCGGCCGCGCTGCATGCCCGACTGATCGAGGTGCTGAAGAACGGCGGCACCTACCACCGCGCCTACCACGCCGCCCTGCGCTACCGGGCGGAAGACCGCCTGCCGCTGCTCCGCCAGCCGGCGCTGGTGGTGGCGACCCGCGGCGACCAGGTCGCGCCCCAGGCCGAGCGCGCCGCGTCGCTGCTGCCGGGGGCGACGCTGGTTGAGGCGCCGGGACCCGCGGCACCGCGCGAAACCGCGGCGATCCTCGCGCGCTTCCTGGACAGGCCGGCGGGTCTGCCGCAGGGTTTGCCAAAATCAGGAGCCGAGACATGATGGTGACGATCCCCCGCCGCGCGCTGCTTGCGGGCGCCATGCTGCCGCTGCCCGCCTTCGCCCAGGGCACTTTGGTCCAGGGCGCTGTGGTCCAGGGTGCCTGGCCCAACCGCCCGGTCCGCATCGTGGTGCCCTTCGCGCCGGGCGGTACCACCGACATCGTCGCGCGCATCCTGGCGCAGCAGATGCAGGAACGGCTGGGCCAGCCCTTCGTCGTCGAAAACCGGCCCGGTGCGGGGGCCACCACGGCCGCGACGCAGATCCTTTCGAACCCGCCGGACGGGTATGTGCTGTTCATCTCCAACAGCGCCTCGCATGGCATTTCGCCAGCGCTGTTCCGCAATGTTCGCTACGACGCCAACACCGATTTTTCGCATATCGCCCTGGCGGCCACGACCTCCACCGCCATGCTGGTGAACCCGCGGTACGAGGCGCAGACGATCGAAGCACTGATCCGCCTCGGCCGGGCGCGGCCGGAAGGGTTGAACTTCGCGATTTCGGGGCACGGCACGTCCACGCATCTGTGCGGCATGCGCTTCGGCATGGCGGCGGGGATCAAGATGAACCCGATCCCCTATCGCGGATCGGGGCCGGCGCTGCTCGACACCATCGCCGGCAATGTCGGGCTGATGGTGGATGGGTTGCCGTCCTGCATCGGCTACATCCGCGACGGGTCGCTGAAGGCCATCGCGGTGGCGGACGCGACCCGCAACCCCAACCTGCCGGAGGTCCCAACCCTGATCGAGGCGGGGCTGCCCGGCGTCACCTCCTATTCCTGGTTCGGCGTCTCGGGGCCCAAGGGCATGCCACCGGCACTGGTCGATCGGATCAACGCGGAAATCCGCGCGATCCTGGCGCTGCCGGCGATCCGCCAGCGCTACGCGACGCTGACCGCCGACGCGCCCGACCTGACCCCCGCCCAATACGCCGCCTTCATCGAGGAAGAACTGCGAACCTGGGGCGAGGTCGTGCGCGCCTCTGGTGCCACGGTGGACTGATCAGCCCGCCATCGCCGCCTTCACCCGGTCGGGCGTCAGCGGGATTTCCGCGACCCGCCGTCCGGTCGCGGCGAAGATCGCATTGGCGATCGCGGCCCCGGTCGGCGCCTGGCTGCCCTCACCCACCCCGAGCGAGGGCAGGTCCGGCCGGTCGATCACCACGCTGCGGATCGGCGGCGTCGTGCCGAAGTCGATGATGGGGTAGCGCGCGTAATCGTCGCTGGTCATGCGCCCGGCGTTCCAGCGGCCCTCCTCCATCAAGGTCCAGGAGGTGGACTGCACCATCCCGCCCTCGATCTGGTTGGTCACGCCATCGGGGTTGACCGCGCGCCCGGCCTCGGTCGCGGCCCAGAGGCCGAGCACCCGCACCGCCCCCGTGCCGGTGTTCACCGCGACGCGGGCAACGACCGCCACATGCGCGTCGCTGTTCTTGTATTTGCTGAGCCCCACGCCGGTGCCGATCATCTCGGCGGCCAGCGGCTTGCGGACCACGGCCTCCGGCGTCCAGCCGGCGAGGTCCACGGCCCGCCGCAGCACCGCCTGCAGGCGCGGATCGCGCAGGTGCGCCAGGCGATAGGCGACCGGATCGCGCCCGGCCAGGGCCGCGCATTCATCCATGAACATGTCGGCCGCGAGCGCGTTGAAATACCCGCCCAGCGTGCGCAAGGCCGAAGTGCGGACCGGCATGGCGGCATGGAAATGCGTTGTCACGGCCTGGTTCGGCACGGCGTAGATCGGCACCGCATTGCGCGCCGCTGCGCCATTCGGCAGCGGGCCATCGCTGGGCGGCGGGGCCGCGACCGGGTTTTCCAAGTACCAGGCCGACCGCAGGTTGCAGCCGGGGCCGGAGCCCGGGCGCGTCGAATGCGGAAAGGACCAGACGTCGTGCGACCAACTGCCGAGCGTGCCATCGGCGGCGAGCCCGGCTTCCAGCCGAACCACCATGGCCGAACCCCAGGGCGCCCAGGCCATCTCCTCCTCATGCGTCCATTGCACGCGTACGGTGCGGCCGGGCACGGCGCGGGCCAGCAGCGCCGCATCCAGCGCCACGTCGTCGGCGCCGTTGTGGCCGTAGCAGCCGCTACCCTGGGCATGGATGACGCGGATCTTGTCGGCCGGCATGCGCAAGCCGAGGGCGAGGTCGGCGCGCAGCGGAAACGGCCCCTGGGCATGCGACCACACCGTCAGCGCATCGCCCTGCCAAACGGCAAGCGCGCAGGACGCGCCGATCGAGGCATGCGCCTGGAAGCCGCGGCGGTATTCGGCGCGGTGGGTGCGGGCGGCGGCCGGACCCGCGGCTTCCACCTTGTGGATGGTGGTCACGCGCGCGGGGGTGTTCAGCAGATGGTCGAACACGTCGCGGCCGCCGAACATCGCCGGGCCATCGCGCCAGCGAGCGGCCTGGGTGATCTTGGCGGCGGCGGCGTTCGCCTGTTCCTCGCGCCGCGCGATGACGCCCAGGAACGATCCGTCGCGCACCACGGCGATCACCCCGGGCAGCGCCTGCGCCCAGGCCATGTCCAGCGAGTCCAGCCGCGCGGCATAGCCGGGCGGGCGGGCGACGGCGCCGAAGACCATGCCCTCCGGCCGCAAATCCTGGATGAAGACCTGTTGGCCGAAGACCTTGGCCGGGATGTCGGTGCGCGGCAACGAGGTGCCGATCACCTGCTGCGCCGCGACCGGCTTGCGCCGGGCCTGGGCATCGACCGGCCGGGCCAGCGAAAGGCTGGATGCGGCCTCGGCATAGGTCATGCGGCGCCCGGCGCCGCTGATCACGCCATCGGCGACGGTGAGGGTGGCGGCAGGCTGGTTCCAGGCCTCGGCGGCGACACGCAGCAGGGTCGCGCGCACATCGGCACAGGCGATGCCCAGGGCCTCGCCACCGAAGCGGATGGACTGCGATCCGGCGGTCACCCCCTCATTGGCGGTTTCCGCCGTGTCGCCGGACAGCAGGGTCAGGCTGTCGGGGGCTATATCCAGTTCATCGGCGGCGATCTGGCGCATCGCCGTCAGCACGCCCTGGCCGAGTTCGACGCGCCCGGTCAGCACGGTGATGCGGCCGTCCGGCGCGATCCGCACCCAGGCCTGCAGGCGCGGATTGGCGCGCAGCATGGGGGTGGCTGGCGGCGGGGCGGGCTGCGCCGAGCCGAGGCCCCAGTGGAAGCCGATGGCCAGGCCCGCGGCGGTCAGCCCGAGGCCACGTCGGGAAAGGTTCGTCATCGCGCTACACCCCCTGCCGGGCGGCACGCATCACGGCGCGCACCACACGGGGCTGCGTGCCGCAGCGGCACAGATTGTTGTCCAGTCCCTCCTTCACCTCGGCCTCGGTGATCGCGGGCTTGCCAGCGATCAGGGCGGCGGCGTGCATGATCATGCCGGCGGTGCAGTAGCCGCATTGCGCCGCCTGTTCCTGGATGAAGGCGGTCTGCAACGCATGCGGCCGGTCGGGGGTGCCCAGGCCCTCCAGGGTCGTGATCGCGATCGGCGCCATAGCATCGCCAGCGGGCAACTGGCAGGAGCGCACGGCCAGCCCATCGACCAGCACGGTGCAGGCGCCGCATTGCCCGGCGGCACAGCCGAGTTTTGGGCCATTCAGGGCCAGGTCGTTGCGAAGAACGTAGATCAAGGGAGTCGCGGGATCGACGTCCACGTCGTC
>JBBRWI010000171.1:0-8661 GCA_038249305.1 Acetobacterales bacterium | reverse complement strand
TACCTGCTCCGCTCCAAACTGAAGGCCTGACGTCCATGAGTGCGACGATCATGGGTCCCGCGCGGGACCTAAAGACCTCAGCCGCCCTGGGGCGTCGGCGCAAGCTGGTGGACAGCACGATCCGCCTGCTGTGCATTGGCGCCACGCTGCTCGGCCTTTTCCTGCTCGGCTCGATCCTGTACACGCTGATGCTGCGCGGCTTCGGGGCGCTGGACCTGACAGTGCTGACGCAGGAATTCCGCCCGACGACCTATGGCGATCCCGATGCGGTCAAGGGCGGCCTGTCCCAGGCCATCATCGGCACGCTGATCCAGACCGGCCTCGGCACGCTGATCGGCACGCCGATCGGCATCCTGGTCGGCACGTATTTGGCCGAATACGCGCGCGCCTCGGCACTCGGCAACGCGGTGCGCTTCGTGTCGGACGTGCTGCTCTCGGCGCCCTCGATCCTGGTCGGGCTTTTCGTGTACCAGATCGTGGTGCTGCCCATGGGCGGGTTCTCCGGCATCGCGGGGGCGCTGGCCCTGGCGATCCTGGTCATCCCGGTCGTGGTCCGCACCACCGAGGACATGCTGCAACTGATCCCGAACACGCTGCGTGAGGCGGTGATCGGCCTTGGTTCGCCAAAGTGGAAGATGATCACGTCGATCTGCTACAAGGCGGCCTTGTCGGGGATCGTCACCGGCATCCTGCTGGCGGTTGCGCGCATCACGGGGGAGACGGCGCCGCTGCTGCTGACCTCCTTCGGCAACAATATCGTCTCGACCGACCTCAGCAAGGCGATGGCCAGCCTGCCGATCGCGATCTACCAGCAGGCAAACAGCGGCTTTCCGGACCTGATCGACATCGCTTGGGCCGGTGCGCTGATCGTCACCATGGGTGTGCTTTTCGTCAACATCGTCGCGCGCGTTCTGCTGCGCGGCCAGAAGTAAGGCAGGAGAGTTCCGATGAGCACGACCACGCAAGGTCAGGCGGGCCCTGTGCAGCAAGGCTTCGGCGGCGTCGAGGCACGCAGTTCGGCGGTGCTGAACACCACGGCGCGGATTTCCTGCAAGGGGCTCGATTTCTTCTACGGCACCAACAAGGCGCTGAAGAACATCGACTTCGACCTGCCGGAAAAGCAGGTCACCGGCATGATCGGCCCGTCCGGCTGCGGCAAGTCCACCCTGCTGCGGGTACTGAACCGCATGTACAGCCTGTATCCGGGCCAGAAGGCGACCGGCCAGGTAATGATGGATGGCGAGAACATCATCGCCGACAACGTCGACATGAACGCGCTGCGCGCGAAGATCGGCATGGTCTTCCAGAAGCCGACGCCGTTTCCGATGACGATCCGCGAGAACATCGCCTTCGGCATCCGCCTGCACGAGAAACTGTCGAAGTCCGAGATGGACGACCGCGTGGAATGGGCGCTGACCCGGGCCGCAATCTGGACCGAGGCGAAGGACCGGCTGGACACCAACGCCATGGGCCTGTCGGGCGGTCAGCAGCAGCGCCTGTGCATCGCCCGCACCATCGCGGTGCGGCCGGAGGTGATTCTGTTCGACGAACCGACCTCCGCCCTCGACCCCATCAGCACCCTGAAGATCGAGGAACTGATCGACGAGTTGAAGCGCGACTTCACCATCTGCATCGTGACCCACAACATGCAGCAGGCGGCACGTTGCGCCGATCAGGTGGCCTTCTTTTACCTGGGCGAGTTGATCGAGGTATCGCCGGCAGCGCAGATGTTCACCGCACCCAGGCATCCGAAGACGCAGGAATACATCACCGGCCGGTTCGGCTGAGCGCAACCATGCCGCAAGACCAGTCGGAGCACATCGTGAAATCCTACGACGAGCAGTTGAAGCGCCTTCGTGAACTCGTCGTCCGCATGGGTGGTCTGGCCGAACGGCAGTTGGCCGATGCGGCGACGGCGCTGATCCGCCGCGACGCCGATATGGCCGGCGAGATCATCGGCCGCGACCATGACATTGACCAGTTGGAACACGAGATCGAGACCTTTTGCATCCAACTGCTGGCGCTGCGCCAGCCGGTGGCGCAGGATCTGCGCTTCATCGTCGCCTGCCTGAAGGTGTCGCACAACCTGGAACGGATCGGCGACTACGCGGCCAATGCCGCCAAGCGCACCATCGTCCTGGCCAGCCAGCCCCATGTCGGCAGCATGAACGGCTTCCAATGGATGGCCCGCCTGGTGCAACAGAACCTCAAGGAAGCGATCGACGCCCTGGTGAACCAGGACGCCGTCGCGGCCGAGCGGGTCTGGGCCGCCGATGCACCGGTGGACGACATCTACAACGGCATCTTCCGCGAGATGCTGACCCATATGATGGAAGACAGCCGCAACATCACCGCGGCGACGCATATGGTCTTTATCGCCAAGAACTTCGAACGCATCGGCGACCACGCAACCAACATCGCCGAGACCGTGCATTACGCGATCGCGGGCGACAGCCTGCCCGATGATCGCCCCAAGTCGGACGGCAGTCCCTACGCCGTCGTGCGTCCCGCCACGCCGTAGGAGTCCCGCCATGCCCGACATGTTCACCGGCCCCGGCAAGCCCACCATCCTGATCGTTGAGGATGAGGCGCCGCTGCTGACACTGCTGCGCTACAACCTGGAAAAGCAGGGGTTCCGGGTGGAGGAAGCGGCCGACGGCCAGGAAGCCCTGCTGCGTGTGGCCGAAACCAAGCCCGACCTCGTGCTGCTCGACTGGATGCTGCCGGCGCTGTCGGGCCTGGAGGTCTGCCGCCAATTGCGCCGCCGCCCCGCGACCCGCGAATTGCCCATCATCATGGTCACCGCCCGCACCGAGGACCAGGACGCGGTCCGCGCGCTGGACACGGGCGCCGACGACTACATCGCCAAGCCCTTTGCCATGGAGGCGCTGCTGGCCCGCATACGCGCGCTGCTGCGCCGGTCGGGCAGCGTCGTCGCCAAAGGCACGCTGGCGTACAAAGACCTGACGATGGATCAGGACGCGCATCGCGTGACCCGCAACGCCCGCGCGCTGCATCTGGGCCCGACCGAATACCGGCTGCTGGAATTCTTCCTGCAGCACCCGGGCCGCGTGTTCACCCGCGAACAATTGCTGGATGCGGTTTGGGGGCGCGACATCCATGTCGAACCCCGCACGGTGGACGTGCATATCCGCCGGCTGCGCAAGGCGGTGAACGGCGAAGGCGAGGCCGACCTGATCCGCACCGTGCGGGCGGCGGGGTATGCGCTGGATTCCGACCCGGGCTAGCAGGTTCCTTCGCCCCCTCCACACCTCCCCCACCAGGGGCCGCCGCCCCTGGGCCGGCGGAGTCTGGGTAAAAAAGAGGGGCGTGAAGCACCCGTGATCAAGGAAACGCCCGTGACGCCCCTCCATTTATCTTGCCAAACGTCGTGGGTTCCAAGGGGCCAGGGCCCGTTGCTGGGGAGAGTTTGAGAGGGGCCACGCCCCTTTCAAAGCGCAACCCAGAATTTCCACAGCCTGCTAAACCAGCCCAGGCAACCATAGCGACAGCCACGGCACCAGCATCAGCAGGATGATCCGCATCACATCCGAGGCGCAGAAACCAAGCACGCCGCGATAGGTCTCGGCCATCGGCACATCCTTGGCCATGGCGTTGATGACGAACAGATTCATCCCGAACGGCGGGGAGATCATCCCGACCTCCACGCTGACCAGTACCAGGATGCCGAACCAGACCAGCACCGCCTGCGGCCCCATGCCGAAATCCAACGATAGCATCAGCGGCACGAAGATCGGCAGGGTCAGCAGGACCATCGCCATGCTTTCCATGAAGCAGCCGAGGATGAAGTAAACCAGCAGGATCGCTGCCAGGATCACCAGCGGCGGCACATCGACGCCCGCGACCGCCGCCGACAATTCCGCCGGCACGCGCGACAGCGCCAGCGCCGCGCTGAACACTTCGGCGCCCAGCAGCACCAGGAAGATCAGCCCCGTGGTTTCGGCCGTGGACAGCAGACTTTCCTTCAGCCCCAGCCAGCGCATGCCGCCCCTGGTCACAGCCAGGATGCCCGTGGCGGCGGCGCCCACGGCAGCGCCCTCGGTCGCGCTGAACCAGCCGGCATAGATGCCGGTCACGACCAGGCCGAACACGACCAGCACCGGCCAGACATCGGCAGTGGCCCGGATGCGATCGCGATACGGCATCCGCGCCGCTGCGGGCGCGGCCGCGGGATACAGCCGCGCATAGATGTTCACCACCATCATGTAGCTGACCGTGGCGATCAGCCCCGGGATGACGGCGGCGACGAACAGCACGCCGATGCTCTGTTCGGTGTAGATCGCGTAGATCACCAGGATCACGCTGGGCGGGATCAGGATGCCGAGCGTGCCGCCCGCTGCCAGGGTGCCGGTTGACAGCGCGGGGGAATAGCCATGCCGGCGCATCTCCGGCCCTGCGACTTGGGACATGGTGGCGGCGGTGGCGAGCGACGACCCGCAGATTGCACCGAAGGCGGCACAGCCGCCGATGGTCGCCACCGCCAGCCCCCCCCGCCAATGGCCGAACCAGGCCCGCGCCGCGCCGAACAGCGCCCGGTTCAACCCGCCCTTGGTTGCGAAATCGCCCATCAGCAGGAACAGCGGAATGACCGACAGCGTGTAGGACGAGAACCGGCTGAAGGTCAGCGACTTCAGACTGGCCAGCAGCGGCGACCAACCGGCGATTGCGGCATAGCCCAGGCCGCCGACCAACAGCATCGCCACCCCCACGGGCATCCGCAGCGCGATCAGGATCAAGGCGCCCGCGAACATCGCGATGCCGATGTCAAAACCGCTCATGCACCGACACGCCGCGCATCGGCCACGCGTTCGACCGCGACGAAACCGGCGCAGGCGGTCCATAGGAACAGTCCAACCGCCGCGCCGGCATAGCCCCACCAATAGGGGATCTGCAAAAACATCGTCTCCCGTTCGCGGTCCCACACGCCATGCGCGCCGATCGCCAGTTGCAGCGCCAGAACCGCCGCCACCAGGGCGACGACCGCCCGCATCGCCGCATCCAGCCAGGCGATCAATCTCGGCCGCAGCCGAGCGGTGAAGACATCGACGACCACATGTGCCCCCCGCATCTCACCCCAGGGCAGGCAAAGAGCAACGGCGATGCCCATGCACATCTCGACCACTTCGGAATCGCCCAGGATGGGGCGGCCCATCAGCCCACGCGCGACCGAGGCACTGGTCACGCCCACCGCGACCAGCAGCAGCAGACCGCCCGCCAGCGCGCCGAGCCGGGCGCATGCGGTCAGCACCGCGCGCAAACGCGGCAGGCGGACAATCACGCCGGACGGGCGGCGCCGGCGGCGATCGCCTGGATATCGGCCAGCATCGCCGCCCCATTGCGGCCGCGACGGTTCATCTCGGCGGTCCAGGCGTCGTAGACCGGCTGTACGGCGGTGCGCCAGCGGGCCTTCTCGGCGTCGGGGATGTTGATGACCTCATTCCCCGCGGCGATGGTCGCATCGATCGCGGGCTGGGTCTGGCTATCCCAGATGGCGCCCAGGCGCGCGGACAGGTCGGCGCCGCTGTCGGCATCGATCACCGCCTTCAGATCGGGCGGCAGGCGGTTGTAGGAGCGCTGGTTCATCAGGGTCAGGATCATGCCCTGGAACAGCCCACCGGACGGCTGGGTATGGAATTTCGCGACCTCGTAGAAGCGGTAGGGCTGGGTGATCGCCCAGTTGATCAGCATGCCATCGACCTGGCCGCGGGCCAGCGCCTCATACACGCCAGGCAGGGCGATGCCGACCGGCGTGGCGCCCAGCGCGGTCACCGCCTCGCCGATCCAGCGGCCGGCCACGCGCAGGCGCAGACCGCGGAAATCCTCCAGCGTGCGGATCGGCTTGCGGGTGGTGTGGACCAGCGCTCGGTCGGTGGCGTTGATCGCGATGACCTTGATGCCGCGGTATTCGGTATCGGCCAGGTGCTTCTGCACAAAGGCATAGGCCGCCGGGCTTTCGGTCGCCGACAGGCCGGTATTCATGAACGGCAGTTCCAGCCCCTCGGTGCCCATGAAGCGCCCGGGGGTGAAGCCAGGCACGGTCCAGATCATGTCCACCACGCCGTCTTCCAACTGCTGCACCAGGTCGCGCGGCTGGCCGCCCAACTGCATGGCCGGATAGACCTCCACCTTGATCCGCCCGCCGGAGGCGACGCCAATGCGCTCCGCCCAGCGGTCCAGGTGCAAGGTGTGGTCGAGCGCCGTCGGCGAGGAGAAGGAGTGCAGCCGGAAGGTGAACTGCGGTGCGCCCTGGCCGCGGGCCAGCGAAGGCGCGGCCACGACCAGCGGGAGGGCTGCAAGATGACGACGTGTGAACATGCGCGGGCCCCATCGGATCGTTTGACGAAAGCACGATCAACCCGGACCGGCACTGGCGCAACCGTGCATTGGCCGAGGAAGCGAACCGATCGGCCCGGCTATGCCCCGCGCAGGGCAGCCCCCGCCGCAAACGGCGCCAGCGGCGCCAGCAACGCCGCCTGCGCCGCCAGCAGGTAAAGGAACGGCGCGGGCGACACGCCGCCCGCCGCTGCCTCGATCGCACCGGCGGCAAAGATCACCGCCGGGATCGCCAGCGGCAGCACCAGCAGCGGCAGCAGCACGCCCCCCCGCCGCGCCCCCAGGGTCAACGCCGCCCCGAGGGTGCCGAGCAGCGACAGCACCACCGTCGCCAGGCCCAACGCCAGCAGCGCCACCCCCCAGGCCGCGGTCGCGAGGTTCAGCATCGCCGCCGCCACCGGCACCGCCGCCAGCAGCGGCAACCCGGTGGTCAGCCAATGCGCGACGGCCTTGACCGCCGCCAGCCCAGCCGGCGAGACGCCCGACAGCAGCAGCAGGTCAAGCGAGCCGTCCTCCTCCTCCGCCCCGAACATGCGGTCGAGCGGCAACAGGGCGGCCAGCAGCGCCGCCGCGACCAGCGCACCCGGCGCCAGCCTGGCCAGCGCATCCGGCGCCGGCCCCACGCCAAAGGGGAACAACGCCGCAACCAGGATGAAGAACAGCACCGCGCCCAGGCTGTCGGCCGGCTGGCGCAGCGCCAGCCGCAATTCCCGCGCCAGCAGCGCGATCACAGGGAAAGGGTCTCGGCATCCGGCAGCGGCAACGGCAGGTGCGTCGCCGCGATCACCATGCCGCCGGCAGCGCGATGCCCGGCCAGCAGAGCGCCGAATTTCGCGACCGAGGCTGTGTCCAGCCCCAGGGTCGGTTCATCCAGCAGCCACAGCGGGGCCTCGCCAAGCGCCAACCGCGCCAGCGCCGCCCGCCGGGACTGGCCGGCCGACAGCACCCGCGCCGGCAGCCGGGCCAGGGGTGCGAGCCCCACCGCCGCCAGCGCCGCCTGCACCGCGGCCGGCCCCACCCCCGCCAAGGCGGCATGGGGTGCCAAGTTCTCGGCCAGGCTCAGCGCCGGCTTCATCGCATCCCGATGCCCCAGCCAGCGCAAGCGCCGCGCATGGGCGGCCGGGTCGGCCGCGGTATCCTCGCCATCCCAGGTCACCCGACCCTCGGCCGGGGCCAGCAGCCCGGCCAGGATGCGCAACAGGCTGGTCTTGCCCGCACCATTGCGCCCGGCGAGCAGCAGGGCCGCGCCGGGTGCGAGACGGAACGACAGGCCGGAGAAGACCGGCCTCTCCCCCCGCCAGCAGGCAATCTCCTCGGCCGCGAACACGCCCGTTTCCCCCAAACCATGCGCGGCGCTGTGATTGTTCCGCGCCCCCCCCCTGCTATAACCCCCGCCATCGCAGTCAAGAGACAGGACCAGCCCCATGCGCATGATTGGCCAGGACACGTTGAAGACGCGGCGCACGCTCACGGTGGATGGCAAGACCTACCACTACTTCTCGATGCCGGAGGCGGCCAAGACCTTGGGCGACATTTCCCGCCTGCCGTTCAGCCTTAAAGTCCTGCTGGAAAACGTGCTGCGGAACGAGGATGGCCGCACCTACACCGTCGCCGACGCCCAGGCGGTGGTGGATTGGGCGCAGGAGGGCCGCAGCAGCAAGGAAGTCCCCTTCCGCCCGGCGCGCATCCTGCTGCAGGATTTTACCGGCGTGCCCGCGGTCGTTGACCTGGCCGCCATGCGCGACGCGCTGCTGACGCTCGGCGGCGATCCACGCCGGGTGAACCCGCTGGTGCCGGTCGATCTGGTCATCGACCATTCGGTGATGGTCGATGTCTCGGGCACCGCGACGTCCTTGCAGCAGAACGTCGATATCGAATTTGAGCGCAACGGCGAACGCTATGAATTCCTGCGTTGGGGCCAGGAGGCTTTCGCGAATTTCCGCGTGGTCCCGCCCGGCACCGGCATCTGCCATCAGGTGAACCTGGAATATCTCGCGCAGGTGGTCTGGACGATGACCGATGCGGGCGATGTCTATGCCTTTCCGGATTCCTGCTACGGCACCGACAGCCATACGACGATGGTCAATGGCCTGGGCGTGCTCGGCTGGGGCGTCGGCGGGATCGAGGCCGAGGCCGCGATGCTCGGCCAGGCCATTGCCATGCTGATCCCCGACGTGATCGGCTTCCGCCTGACCGGCAAGCTGCGTGAGGGTGTGACCGCCACCGACCTCGTGCTGACCGTCACGCAGATGCTGCGCAAGAAGGGCGTGGTCGGCAAGTTTGTCGAATTCTTCGGATCGGGCCTCG
>JBBRWI010000170.1:0-8846 GCA_038249305.1 Acetobacterales bacterium | reverse complement strand
TGGCTGCCGGGGGGCATGGCCCGGGTGGCGGCGGGGACGCGATTGGCCGCTTGACCCGGCGGCCCCGGTTGGCGGAGCCTTGCCGCCAAGGAGCGCGCAACGCTCCGGGAGGGACCTGATGATTCATCGCCCCGATCAGCCGATGCCCATACGCGGCGTCCGCGGCTGGCTGTAGAGCGTCGCCTCCTCGGTCCCCTTCGGCCAGCCGCCCGACGGCAGGCCGGTGTTGCGGACCGAGGGGTTGGCGGCGACGAAGTCGAGGTCGATCTCAACGCCCAGGCCCGGCGCATCGGGCACCAGCACATGGCCGTCCACCATCACCGGCGTGCCCCCCTTGATGGTGGTCGCGCGGCCTGGCCAGTCGGGCACCATCCGCTCCAGGATCAGCGCATTCGGGATCGCGGCCAGCAGATGCATCGCGGCATATTCGGCAACGGGGCCGAGAGAACCGGAGTGCGGAGCGACCGTCGCGAAGCGCGCCTCGGCCAGGGCGGCCAGTTTGCGCAAGCCGGTCAGCCCACCGGCGCGGCCGGTGTCGGGCTGGATCACGTCGACCAGGTTTTCGAACAGCAACGGCGCCACGCCATGCAGCGCGCCATGCCGTTCGCCGGCCGCCAGCGGCACGGTGACCGCCCGGCGCAGCGCGCGGTAGCCCTCGGTGTTTTCCGGCGCCAGCGGTTCCTCGACGAACAGCGGCCGCAGCGGCGCCAGTTCCTGGCAGATCGCGATGGCGTCGGGCAGCGTCAGCCAGGGCGGGCCGTGCAGGTCGATCATCAGGTCGCAGTCATCGCCGATCGCGGCCCGGATGGCACGGGCCTTGGCCACCGGGTTGGCCACACCACCGGTCTTGATCGCAGTGAAGCCGGCCGCCATCGCATCGCGGGCCTGCTCCGGCGTCGAGGCATGGGCATAGGCGCGGATGCGGTCGCGCATGCGGCCGCCGAGCAATTGCCACACCGGCACGCCGAGCGCTTTGCCCTTGATGTCCCACAATGCGATGTCGATGCCGGCGATGGCGCCCTGGCCGACCACGCCGTTCATGCCATGGCCCATCATGGCGACGCTCATGCGCTGCGACAGGCGCTCGATGTCGAAGGCATCCTGGCCGACCAGGACATGGGCGATGTCGTTGATCGCGGTTTCCACCACCCGCGGCCAGCCGCTGGCTTCGCCGAGCCCGATGAGGCCGGCATCGGTTTCGACCGTCACGAACAGCCAGTTGCGCGTGCCGCTGGTGATGCTGTTCTTCACATCGGCAGCCCAGCCGGAGACGCCGAGCGGCCCGGCCTGCATCAGATGGGTACGGATGGCGGTGATCTTCGGGCTTTTCATTCGGCGGTGATTCCTGCGGTGCGGAGGCTGCGTCCGGCGGGATCGGCGGCGCTCATTGCGCGCGGATTCCGGCCGCGTTGATCAGCGCCGTCCATCGCTGCAATTCCTCCAGGTAGAAGGCCTGGAACGCGGCGGGGCTGGGGCTGGCGGTGGGTTCGATCGCGAGGTTGCCGAAGCGCTGGATGATCTCGGGCGAACGCAGGGCGGCGACGGTTGCCGCATGCAGCGCCGCGATGGCGGCCGGCGGCGTGCCGGCGCGGACCGCGATGCCCTGCCAGGACCGCATCATCGCCGCCGGCGGCAGGCCCAATTCGCCGAAGGAGGGCACGTCAGGCAGGCCCGGCGTACGGTCCTGTTGCATGACGCCCAGCATCCGGACGCGGCCCTCGGCGGCGGCCGGTGCCTGGTAGGAGGCGACGAGGTCGAACATCATCTCCACATCATTGGTCATCAGCGCCTGAAACGCCGGGGCGCCGCCGCGATACTGCACCGCCTCGAACTGCCCGCCGACCTGGCGGAACAGCAGTTCGGCGCCCAGGTGGGAGGAGGTGCCCAGCCCCGCCGCCGCGATGCGTATCTCCGGCATGGTGCGAGAACGCGCGATGGCCTGCTGCAGGGTGGTGAGGCCGGACTGCGCGCTGGACATCACCACCACGGGCAGCGAGGTGAGTTGCCCGACCATCGCCAGATCGGTGCGCGGGTTATAGCCGAGTTGCGCGATCAGCCCCGGGTTGGTGACCAGTTGCAGCCCGGCCAGGGCCAGGGTCGTGCCATCGGCTGGCGCCTGCACCACCGCTTGGGTCGCGAGGTTGCCCGAAGCGCCGGAGCGGTTTTCGACCACCACGTTCTGGCCCAGCGCCTTGCTCATTTCGGCCGCGGCCATGCGCGCGACGGCATCGGCGGTGCCGCCAGGGGCGAAGCCGACAATCAGCCGTAAGGGGCGATCGAAGCGCCAGGCGGGCTGTGCCTGGGCCAATGTGGGCAGCAGGCTGACGGCCATCAGGCCGCGCCGCGTGATCGCGGTCATTGGTGTCTCCTCCTTGAACAACTACAGGCGCTTCAAAAGATCGTCCTTGGCCCCCATGGCATGGGCGAAGGCCGCCGCGGCCGCGGCTTCCGGCTGGCGGGCGGCGATGGCGGCATGGATGGCGCGGTGCTCGGCATCGGCCACGGCCATGCGGGCCGGCCCGAAACCCAGGCGGAAGCGCACCGTGTTCACGAAGGCCGAGCGCGCACGATAGAGGGCGCTGGCCTGCGTATTGCCGGCCGCATCCTCGATCGCGTTGTGAAAGGCTTCGTTGGCGGCCAGGGCTGCCGCGGCATCGAAGGCTCGCCCAGCGGCGGCATAGGCTTGCACATGGTCGGCCATGGCGGCGATCGCCTCTGTCGTGCCGCGTTCGGCGGCGCGACGGGCCAGGACGGATTGCAGCGCGCCGCGCACGTCATACAGGTCGGCGACCAGCGCCGCGTCCATCAACGGCACGACGGCCCCGCGATGCTGGCGCATCTGGATCAGCCCCTCGCCTTCCAGGCCCAGCAGCGCTTCGCGCACCGGGGAGAGGGAGACGCCGTGCTGGGCCGCGAGCGTGGCCAGGGTGCGGTGGGTGCCGGGCGCCCAATCGCCCGCGAGGATTTCGGTTCTTATCCGTTCACGCAGGATGGCGTAGGCGGGTGTGGAGGCGGGCGTGGTGCTCATCCCAGATACTAGACATTCGATTTTATGAAATGCAAGATCGTTCGATGAAGACGCTCGACACCCCCCGCGCCACCGTCGGCGAAAGCCCCGTCTGGGACGATGCCACCGGCCTGATCTGGTGGGTGGATATCCGCGCGCCCTGCCTGCATCGCACCGACCCCGCGACGGGGCGCACCGAGACCTGGCCCCTGCCCGAGGCGGTGGGCTCGCTCGCCCGCTGCCGCTCCGGCGCGCTGCTGCTGGCCTTGCGATCCGGCGTCGTGCGCTTCGATCCGCGCGATGGATCGATGACCCCACTGGCCTCACCCGAAGCCGACCGACCGCACAATCGGCTGAATGATGGCAAGGCCTCCCCTTGCGGGCGTTTCGTGGTGGGCGGCATGGACGACCGGCCGGACAAGCAGCCGACGGCCGGGCTGTGGAGCATCTCCCCCAGCGGCGCGGTCGGCCTGCTGGCCGATGGGCTGACGGTTGCCAATGGCCTGGCCTGGAGCCCGGATGGCCGCACCCTGTGGCATTCCGACAGCCGGCAGGCCGCCATCTGGACCGCACCCTGGGACCAGGCGACCGGCACCATCGGCCCCCGCCGCCTGGTCGCCACCCCCGATGCCGCGACCGGGCGGCCGGATGGCGCCGCGATGGATGTGGAGGGCGGCTACTGGTCCGCCGGCGTCTCGGCCGGTGTGCTGAACCGCTGGCTGCCGGACGGGACCCTGGACCGAGCGATCAGACTGCCGGTGCGGGCGCCGACCATGCCCTGTTTCGGTGGAGTGGGACTGCGGATGCTCTACGTCACCAGCCTGCGTGGGGCCGCAGCGGGGCCGGATGATGGGGCGATGGTGGTGCTGGATGTCGGCCTTGCGGGGGTCCCCGTCGGCGTCTTCGCCGACTGAGTGGCGCGCGGTTTAGCCTTTCCACAAAATGCCACGGGGAGGATGCGATAAACACGATCACGCGCCCGGGCTCGCCATCCCGGGACACTCGCTTGCGCGCAGGACGCGGCGTTTGCCTCCCGTCCGATCCGCCTCATCGTTCCCTTCCCGGCCGGCTTCACGAACGACTTGATCTGCGCGCCTTCAACGCGGCCGCCGAGGCGGCGGCGCAGGCTGCACACCCTATCTTCCAAGGCTCCACCGATCCGGGATCGATCGTGACCTGATCGACAAAACGCCGAAGCGCGAGCCCGGCATTGCAGGAGTTGATGGCCGGGCGCGTGCAGATGGCAGGCGACCTGCTCTCGACCTCGATGGAAAACATCCGCGCCGGCAGCTTGTGCCCGCTGGCCTGGCTGTCCGCCCAGCGCAGCGCAAGCCCTACCGCGCTGCGCGCCAGGCGGCGAAATGCGCGCGGTTCGCCTCATCGGTCATCGGATACAGGCCGCGGATCGTATGGCCGGCCTGCACGCGTGACAGGACGAAGTCTTCGAAACCGGTTTGTGCGGCGGCTTCTTCCGCCACGCTGTCGGCCAGATGCGCCGGGACGCAGACCATGCCCTCGGCATCGCCGACCATGATGTCACCCGGAAACACCGCGACGCCGCCGCAGGCGATCGGCAGGTTCAGATCAACGCAGTGATGCCGGATCAGGTTGGGCGGTGCCGAAGCGCGTTGGTGAAAGGCAGGCAAGGCCATGCCGGCGATCTCCGGGCTGTCGCGGAAACCGCCGTCCGTCACCACGCCGGCGATGCCGCGCACCATCATGCGCGTCAGCAGGATACCGCCGGCGCTGGCGGCGGTCGCATCGCCGCGGCTGTCGATCACGAAGACGCTGCCAGCCGGGCAGTCCTCGACGCCCCTGCGCTGCGGATGCGCCGGATCGAGGTAGGCATCGAGAGCGTCCAGATCCTCACGCGCCGGGATCGTGCGCAGCGTATAGGCGGGGCCGACCACGCGGGCCGTGGCGGGATTCAGCGGATGCACGTTCTGCAGGAAGACGTTGCGGAAACCGCGCTTGAACAGGACGGTCGTCAGCGTCGCCGTCGAGACGCCGCTCAGCAGCGCGTGGGTTGCGTGGTTCATGCGGCGTTCCGATCATTGGCGTTGTCCCAGGCGGCAAGGATGCCGCGCAGGGTAAGGAGGGTTTCGTGCGACAGCGGCCAGGCGGCCGGCGGCCGCGCCGCCCCCACTGCCTCGCCCCGCAGGGCCAAGGCCGCCTTCACGACCGAGATGTTGGCGCCATTGCCTTCGCCGGCACGCAGGCGCTCGAAAGGCTCGATCGCGGCGATCGCCCGGTTGGCTGCGGCCATGTCGCCGGCGTCAAGCGCGCGCAACACCGCCATCGACAGCGCGGGTGCGACGTTGATGACGCCGGATGTGTACCCGCGCGTGCCCAGCGCCTGCATCGGCGGCGCCCAGGGCTCGGCCAGGCCGCAAATCCAGGCGATGTCCGGCGCGGCGCGGCGGGCCGCGGCCAGCGCCATCAGGTTGGGCGTCGCCCATTTCACCGCCACCACGCCCGGCAGGGCGCAGAGTGCCGCAATCGCCTCGGTGCCCATCGCCTCATCGCGCAGATAAAGGATGACCGGCAGGCCATCCGCCGCCTCCGCCACGCGCGCGACATAGGCCGCGACCCCACGCGGTGCGCGGAACGGGTCGGGCGGCTGGTGGATCATCACGGCGTCCGCGCCATCGGCCCGCGCCGCATGCGCGAGCGACGCCGCTTCCGCCACGCTACGCCCGACACCCGCCACGACGACCGCGCGGCCATCGACGAGGCCCGGCACCTCGGCCTGCATGCGGCGCGCTTCGTCGAGGGTCAGCGCATGGAACTCGCCGGTATTGCCGTTCACCGTCAGCGCCCCGACACCGGCCGCCACGGCACGCGCGACGATGGGCGCGAGCAGGGCCGGCGCCGGACGATCCTGCGCATCGAAGGGCGTGACCAGGATGCCGCTGATGCCGGCGAGCGCCGCCGCCACGCGCGGGGAGACGGCCACCGCCCTATTCCACCCGCAGGTTCGCACGCCGGGCGACCTCGCCCCAGCGCTGGGTTTCCGCGGCGATGAAGGCGCGGAAGGCCACCGGGTCGCTGCCGACCGGCGTCACGCCAAGATCATCGAGGCGCCGGGCAACCTCGGGCGAGGCCAGGGCGGCCACGGCCTCCGTATGCAGCCGCGCGACCACGGCCGGCGGCGTCGCGGCCGGGGCAAACAGCCCGTGCCAGGAGAGGCTTTCGAAGCCCGGCAGCGAGTGCCCATGCAGAGCGTGTAGCCATCGGCGGGCGCGCGGGCACAGACCTCCGAGCCGATGTTGCCGCCGGCGCCGGGCCTGCTGTCCACGACAAACGGCTGGCCGAGGCGGCGCGCCATCTCGGCGCTGACCAGGCGGCCGATCGTATCGGTCACGCCGGCCGAGAAGGGCACGATCAATCGCACCGGCTGCGCCGGCCAGGGCCGCGCGGTTTGGGCCCGGGCCGATTTCGCCAGCAGTGCGGTGGCGCTGATGATGAACAGGTCGCGTCGTATCACGGGGCTGTCCTCCGTTGGTTGCTGTTCTTGCCGACGCCCGGAAAGGCCAGGCCCAGGGATCGGGTGGCATGGGCGCGCATCTCAGCCTCCGCCGCGGGGGCATCGCCGGCGACGATGGCGGCGATGATGGCAATGTGTTCGACCTGCGCACGCCGGCGCTCGGCCCTGGTCGCGAGGACACGCCCGCGGGTCAGGTGATCATAGGCCCGCAGGCCCGCCAGCAGGCGCGTGACATCCCGGCTGCCGGCTGCGGCGTGGATCGTGTCGTGCAGGGCGTCATTGGCCGCCATCACGCCAGGCAGGTCATCGGCGCGCGTCGCAGCCCGCACGGCCGCGAGGCGGTGGCCGAGCGCGTGGTGATCGGCGGCGCCCGCACGCTGCGCGGCCAGGGACGCCGCAACCCCTTCCAGTGCCACGCGGATCAGGCCGATCTCGGTCAGCCGGTCCACACCAAGATCGGCGACATAGGTGCCGCTGCGCGGCCGGCTTTCCACCAGGCCCTCCGCGTCCAGCCGGCGCAACGCGTCGCGCACCGGCTGGGCGGAGATGTCGAGGTCCGCGGCCAGGCCGCGTTCGGAAATCCGGTTGCCGGGGGCCAGGCTGCCGCCCACGATGGCCTCAAGAATGCGCCCGTAGGCGCGATCGGCGAGCGAGGCCATTTCGGCTTCGGCGAAGGGCTGGAGCGTGCTTGTCGCTGTCATCGCAATCTGCCATAGCAGATGGCAATGGCATGGGCAATCATGCCGGCAAGGGCGGACAGTCGGGGACGGATCGGCACATGACGCGGAACAAGACACCAGACCAGCTGCGCAGCCACCGCTGGTACGGCACGGACGATATCCGCGCCTTCGGCCATCGTTCGCGCATGTTGCAGATGGGGTTTTCCGAAGCCGACTTCCGCGGCAAGCCGGTGATCGGCATCATCAACACCTGGTCCGACCTGTCGCCCTGCCATTTCCACTTCAAGCAGCGGGTGGAGGAGGTCAAGCGCGGCGTTTGGCAGTCCGGCGGCTTCCCGGTCGAACTGCCGGCGCATCCTGTCACCGAGCAGTACATGAAGCCGTCCAGCATGCTCTATCGCAACCTGCTGGCGATGGAGACCGAGGAGTTGGCCCGCTCGCAGCCCTGCGACGGGCTGGTGCTTCTGGGTGGCTGCGACAAGACGCCGCCGGGGCTGACCATGGGCGCGCTGTCGGCAGGGCTGCCCTTCATCTTCGTGCCCGCCGGCCCGATGCTGCGCGGCAACTGGCGTGGCAAGACGCTCGGCAGCGGCAGCGACACCTGGAAGTATCACGCCGAACTGCGCGCCGGGCGCATCACCGAACAGGCGTGGAAGGAGATGGAGGGCGGCATCGCGCGCTCCTTCGGTACCTGCATGACGGCGGGCACCGCGGCGACGATGATGCTGGCGGTCGAAGCCATGGGGTTTTGCCTGCCCGGCGCTTCCTCCATCCCCGCACCCGATGCCGCGCATCCGCGCATGGCGACCGATTGCGGCCGGCGTATCGTCGATATGGTCTGGGAGGACCTGACGCCGAAGGTGATGCTGACCCAAGGTTCGATCGACAATGCCGTCGCCGCGACCATGGCGTTTGGTGGCAGCACCAATGCGATCCCGCATCTGATCGCGATGGCACGCCGCGCGGGGCTGGACCTCGACCTGGAACGCTTTCATGCCATCAGCGCCCGCGTGCCGCTGATCGCCGACCTGCGGCCGAATGGCACGACGCATCTGATGGAGGATTTCTTCTACGCGGGCGGCAGCCGCGCCTTCCTGGAACGGTTGCGCGACCACCTGGACCTGACCGCCCGCACCGTCACCGGCCGCACCCTCGGCGAAGACATCGCCGGTGCGGAGGTCTTCTCCGACGCGGTCATCCGCACGCTGGACAACCCCATGCAGGCGAGTGGCGGTCTGACGGTGCTGTACGGCTCGCTCGCGCCGCGCGGCGCGGTGATCAAGACATCCGCCGCCGATCCGCGGCTGTTGCAGCACACCGGTCCCGCCGTGGTGTTCGAGGACTACGCCGACCTGAAGAAGCGGCTGGACGATCCCGATCTGGAGGTGACCGCCGACAGCGTGCTGGTGCTGCGCCAGGCGGGGCCGCAGGGTGGGCCGGGGATGCCGGAATGGGGCATGCTGCCGGTGCCCAAGAAACTGCTGGCACAGGGGGTCTCGGACATGGTGCGGGTTTCCGATGCGCGGATGAGCGGCACCTCCTATGGCACCTGCGTGCTGCATGTGGCGCCGGAAAGCCACATCGGCGGGCCGTTGGCGTTGGTGCGCTCGGGGGACATGATCCGACTGGACGTGGCGGCGCGGCGGTTGGACCTGCTGGTGGACGAAGCCGT
>JBBRWI010000169.1:0-8901 GCA_038249305.1 Acetobacterales bacterium | reverse complement strand
GACAAGCTCATGCAGCACCAGGGTGAGCGGCTGTGCCGCCTCGGCCCGCAGCCGCACGCGCGGTCCGGAAAAGCTTGCCGCAGGCGCATGCGGACCGAGTTCCTCGGCGATGATTTCGCCCATGTCCGCGGCGACCCATTTTTCCCGCGCGAGCACGGTGTGCACGCGGGCCATGGCGGCGATCCGCCCCTCCAGCACCTCCACCATCGACGGCACGTCGTTGGTCGCCTGCGCCGCCGAAAGGCGGATCAGGCTGCGTACCACGCCGAGCGCGTTCCGGGCGCGGTGGTCCACTTCCCGCGACAGCAGTTGTTCGGCCTGCTGAGAGCGCTTGCGCGCGGTGATGTCGAGCACGGCGCCGCTGACGCCCAACAGGTTGCCGGCCGCCCCGCGCACCGGCCGGTAGCTGTACAGCCAGACCCGATCCTCGCCGGCTTGCCGGCCTTCGATCTCGATATCGTCCAAGGCGTCCCCGGTATCGAGCACACGGCGCATAAGCGGGCCGACGCGGGCCGCGACATGGGGCGCCACCTCGTCGAGTCGGCGGCCGATATGGGCACCCACCGTCGCACCATTCGATGCCGCCAGCACGCCATTGACCGCGACGAAGCGCAGATCGTGGTCGAGCAGGCACAGCCCGACCGGGGCACTTTCATAGGTTGCGCGCAGCCGGGCCGCGGCTTCGGCGGCTTCGGATTGCGCCGCGCGCAGGTCGTGGAAGTCGATTGCAACGCCGGTCCAGCCGGTGACCACGCCATCGGTGTCGCGGATCGGCGCGGCCTTGTTCAGGAACCAGCGCCATTGGTTGTCGTGGGCGCGGCACAGCCGGATTTCGATGCCATAGCCGACCGGCCCGGCCTCCCGCGCCTCGGCGATCGCCGCGGCCCAAGTCCGATGCACCCTATCGTGGTCGTCGGGATGAACCGCGGCCAGCCAGCCGGTCCCCAATGCGCGGGCTTCGGCCATGCCCGTGAATTCGCGCCAGTAGCCGTTCAGCCAGGTCATGCCGCCGTCGGTATCGGCCGTAAAGACGATCTGCGGGCTGACTTCGACCAGCGCGCGCATGCGGGTATTGGCGCGTTCGCGTGCGGCCTCGCGCGCCTGGACCTCCTCGGCCATGCGGTCGAAGGCGGCAGCGAGGCGCGTGAACTCCTGCCCGCCGCCGCTGAGGTGCCCGACGCGGGCGCGCCATTCCTGCCGCCCCCAGCGCTGCGCGGTGTTGAGCAACTGCCGCACCGGGCGCTCCACCGTCGCCTGGAAGAACACCATTGCCAGCGCCAGGGTCAGCAGCAACGCGCCCACAATTACCAGGGCCGCCCGCCGCTGGCGCGCTACCTCGGCCGCCAGCACCGGTTCGGCGTCGAGCCCCACGGCCACGAAGAGGCCATCGGGCGAGGCGTGCGACGGAATGTAGGCTGCGATGCGGCGCAACCCCTCAAGCGAGGGCGCATCGACCACCCCCGGCGCGGGTGCCCTGACCAGGTCCATGAAGAAGACGGGCGGCAGCGCAGTGCCGACGAAGCGGCCAGCCTCGCGCGATCGCGCCACCACGATGCCCTCCTGGTCGGCGACCGTGGCGATGCTGCCGGCCGGCAGGTCGAGCTTCATCAGGTCGGCGTTCAGCCAATCCACCGACAGGGCGACCACCAGCACGCCGATGACGCGGCGGCTGGTATCGCGCAGCGGGGAGGCGACGAACAACGACGCCTCGCCCGTCGTGTGGCCCACGCCGAATTCTCCCGCGACGAAATCCTGCCCGGCCATGGCGTCACGGAAGTATCGCCGCCCCACCATGCTGATGCCGTCCGTGTCCGGCCGCGAGGAACAGATCGCCAGCCCGTCCGGCCCGACCAGGCTGGCGGCGCGATAGCGGGGGTAGGCCGCGACCACTCGGGCCAGGTACTCGTCGCATTCGGCGCCTGGGACGGCGTGCCCGATCGCCTGGTTCGCCGCCATGGCCGCGAGCAGTTGGTGGGCCCCTTCGAAGGTGCGGCCCTGGTGGGCCGCGATCAGGCGCGCGATGCGCATCGCCTCGGTCCCCAGTTGGGTCGTGCGTTCCTGCCGCGCATCGCTTTCCATCTGCAACTGCACAAGCGCGGTCGGGATCAGCGCCAGCAGCATCACGAACAGGGCACGCAGAGCGATCGGCAAGGGCGTGGTTCCAGATGCGAACGGCGGGTCAGGCCGGGGCGGGGCTGCCGATCGTGTTGACGCCGGTCTCTTTGATGCTGTTGCGCAGGGGCGGCGCCGCTTCGACCGGGGCGGCGTCATCGCCCATCGACACGGTGACATCGACACCGAGGGAGACAAAATCACCCGGTTGGCCGACGAAGCCGCCGGCGACCGGCCTGGCCTGCGCCGGCGTGCGGGTCACGCCCACGCGGATCAGGTTGGTGCCGGCGACGAGCCCATTTGTCGGATCGTATTCCACCCAGCCGGCGCCCGGCAGGTACACCCCGCACCAGGCATGGGTCGTGCCGCCGCCCACGGTCTGGGTGTTCTCGCTGTCATAGAGATAGCCGGTCACGAAGCGGGCAGCGCAACCCAGCGCGCGGGCAGCCTCCATCATCAGCAGCGCGAAATCGCGGCAGGTGCCGGCGCCGGTCGCCAGGGTTTCGGCGGGGCTTTGCGTGCCCTCCTCCTCCCGCGCGAGATAGACGAAGTTCGCCCGGATCGCATGCGTCATCGCTGCCAGCACCGCCAGTGTGCCGGAGGCACCCTCCGGCGAGAGGAAACGCCGCGCCCAGCCATCCACCAGATGGTCCGGATCCGGCATGTGGCGTTCGGCCAGGCGGGACAGGTCGGGCACTTCCTCGGCGTCGTAGGAAAACGGAAACACCTCGGCCCCTGCGTCCAAGGTCGCCTGCGGCAGGCACGGCCCGGCGGGGAAGTGTTCGAGGTCAAGGCGGGAGACGATTTCCAGCCGGTCGGTCCGTAGGTCCGGCGCCCAGTCGATCAGGCAAACCGAATTGCCGAAAACGTCATGCGCCCATCGGCTGGCCTGCGGCTTCGGGTCCACCGACAAGGTTGCGGCCAGCAGTCGCAGGTCATGACTGTCCTGCGGCCGCAGCATCAACCGATGCGGCAGCAGCGATACCGGCTGGCGGTAGAGGTAGCGGGTGGTGTGGTTGACGCGGACGCGCGGCATGCATTCCCCCATCCAGAGCCCGGCCGCAGTCAAAATGCGCGACGGCCTGGCTGGTTGCATCACCGCGCGGACCCATGGCGGCCCGGCCCCACATCGTCAGTACATGTGCTGGCCGCCGTTGATCGACAGCGTGGACCCGGTGATGAAATCGGCATCATCGGCGGTCAGGAAAACCACGCCGCGCGCGATGTCGCTGGCATGGCCCAGCCGCCCGCGCGGGATCTTGGCGATGATCTTTTCCAGCACGTCGGCCGGTACGGCGCGTACCATCTCGGTATCGACATAGCCCGGCGCAATGGCGTTGACGGTGATGGAGTTGCGCGCGCCTTCCTGGGCCAGCGCCTTGGTGAAGCCATGGATGCCCGATTTCGCGGCGGCGTAGTTCACCTGGCCCAACTGCCCGGCCTGGCCATTGACCGAACCGATATTGACGATGCGGCCGAATTTCCGCGTGCTCATGCCATCCCAAACTGCCTTGGAAAGGTTGTAGCAGGAGCCGAGGTTGGTATCGATCACCTGGTCCCACATATCGCGCGTCAGTTTGCGCATCATCGCATCGCGCGTGATGCCGGCGTTGTTCACCAGGATCTCGATCGGGCCGACCTCGGCCTCGATCCTGGCGACGGCCGCGGTGGCGGCGGCGAAGTCGCCCACGTCGAACTTGTAGCAGGGGATGCCGGTGGCCTCCGTGAAGGCTGTGGCGGCGGCGTCATTGCCGCCGTAGTTGGCGACGACGGTGCGGCCCGAGGCCTTCAAGGCCTCGCTGATCGCGGCGCCGATGCCGCGGCTGCCGCCGGTGACGAGTGCGACGCGTGCCATTTTCTTTCCCCCGTTTGTTGTTGTAACGCAGTGACCACCCGGAACCCACCAAGGTGTAGCTGGCCTTGCAACCACGAAATGAACGCCGGTTGCTTCCCAACGGCAACAGGCGGCGGTGATGCGGACGGCATCGCCTCTTGCGAGGCGTCCGATGTGGTCAGTCCACCGGCAGGAAGATGGACACCACCGCCGCGACCAGGCAGCCCATCGCGGCGAAATAGGTCCAGTGTCGCGGTGCGCCCAGGAACAGCACGCTGAAGCCAGCGAACACCGACAGGGTGATCACCTCTTGCATCACTTTCAGTTGTTGGCCGTTGAAGGGGCCACGGCCGATCGGGTTGGCCGGCACCGCCAGGCGGTATTCAAGGAAAGCGTTGCCCCTACATCGGCCAGGATGGCTGCTTCAGCTGGCCTTACCAGGCGTAGGTCATGACCATGTTGGACAGCAGCAGCGGGACCGGCGTCCATCCGAGCGCCGGTTTCACCGGGCATCTTCCGGCACGGCAAAGGGCACTTCGGCCACAGCCGGCCCGGGCGGCCCGGGCGGCAGGCGGCGCAGCAAGTAGAGCATGATGCCAAGCGCCGGCAGGGCCGCAAGGGTGGTCAGCAGGAAGAACGGCGTCCATCCCAGCCCCTCGGCGAGCCAGCCCGACGATGCGCCCAGCGTGCGCAGCGGCACCCCCGCCAGCGACGACAGCAGGGCGTATTGCGTGGCGGTGAAGGCGCGAGATGTCAGCATTGACAGGTACGTCACGAAGGCCGCATCGGCCAGGCCATCGGTGAAATTCTCGACCCCGACCTGGGCCCACAGCATCGGCATCCCGCCGCCGGCCTCGTTCAAGGCGACATACATCAGGTTGGACAGCATCTGCAGCAACCCGGTCAGGATCAGCGCCCGCTTGGTGCCGATCCGCGCGACCAGCCAGCCGCCGGCCAGCGCGCCGGCCAGTGTCGCGACAAGGCCAAAGACGCTGCCGACCGCTGCGACATCCAGCCGCGAAAACCCGAGTGAACGATAGAACGGCGCGGTCATGATGCCGGCCAGCGCCTCACCCAGCTTGAACAGGGCGACGAACAGCAGGATCGCGACCCAGTGCCGGCGCCCCATGAAATCGGCGAAGGGCGCCACCACAGCCGCATGCAGCCGCGGCCGCCAGCCGGTTGGCAGCAGCGCCGGTGGCGGGGGTTCGGGCGCCAGCGCCACGGCGGCGAAGCCGATGCCGACCAGCCCCGCGCACATCGCGAAGGCCGCAGCCCAGCCGAAGAACTCGGCGACCGCCAGCGCCCCGGCATTGGCCGCGAGCAAGGCGGCGCGATAGCCCCAGATGTAGCAGGCAAGACCGTAGCCCTGCTCGGGCTCGGCCAAAATTTCGATGCGGTAGGCATCGACCACGATGTCCTGGCTGGCCGACAGGAAGGCGACCAGCACCGCGACCCCGACCGTGACGGCGGCCGCGGTCGCCGGATCGGTCTGCCCCAGTGCCAGGATCGCCAGCGCCAGGACCGGCAGGATGCAGGCCAGCCATCCACGCCGGCGCCCCCAGGCGCGAAACAGCGGCGGGGCGGCGTGGTCGAGCAGCGGCGACCACAGGAACTTGAGGGTATAGGCCAGCCCGATCAGCGCGGTCAGGCCGATGGCGGCCAGGCTGATGCCGCTCTCGCTCATCCATTGGCGCAAGGTGAAGGCGGTCAGCGGCAGCGGCACCCCGGCCGAAAAGCCGAGTGCCAGCAGCACCAGGAACCGCCGGTCGCGCCACAGCCGCAGGCCGGCCCCTGGGCGCGAGTCGGTTGGTGTCGAGATCATGCTGCGGGCCTAGAGCAATATCGGATCAGATGGAATCGTCTGATCCGATATTGCTCTAGATTCAAGGGCTTCTAGAGCACGAGATCGATCCACTTTGATCGATCTCGTGCTCTAGCCGACCGGTGCGGGTGAAGCCAGCGCGCCGTCCTGCGTGGCCATGCCATCACCATGGTTTACGGCCATCGCCCAAATCCGTGCCGTTGCGCCGATCGTCCCGACGACGGCATGATCCCTGTCGCACATCCGCCGCAGGAGCAACCAGGCATGGATATCGTCGCGCGCGCCAAGGGGCTGATCATGTCGCCCAAGACCGAATGGGAGGCGATTGCCGCCGAACCAGCCGGCGACCCGATCGAGCTGATCAAGACCTATGCGGTGCCGATGGCGGCGATCCCGGCGGTCTGCGGCTTTATCGGTTCGGCGCTGTTCGGCGCCATGGGGATGCTGGGCATCGGCATCGGCCGGCTCTTCGTGATGATGATCCTCGGGTACGTACTGGGCCTGGTCGCCATCTTCGTCATCGCCAAGATCATCGAGATGCTGCAACCGTCCTTCGGTGCGGTGGCCGATCCGGTCGGGGCGATGAAGCTTGCGGTCTATACGCCCACCGCGGTCTGGGTTGCCGGCATCTTCAGCCTGTTGCCACCGCTTTCGTTCCTGGGGATTCTGGGGCTTTACAGCATCTACATCCTGTACGTTGGCGTACCGATCGTCGCGCGGGTGCCGCAGGAAAAGGCGGTGCCCTTCATCCTGGTGCTGGCGCTGATCGGCATCGTGGTCAACATCCTCGTGGGTGTGCTGATCGGGATGCTGGTGTTCATGGCCTGAGGCTGAGCGGGCGACGCTGGAACGCCCCCGCTGGCCAAGGCCCGGGGGGCGTCCACGCCCATCGTTGCCGGGTTACGGTTCCTCGTCGCGCTCGGTCTCGACCTCGATCTCATCGGCGATCGCTTCGTCGGCGTCTTCCTCAAGCTCCTCGGCGTCGTCCAGGGCCTCCTCCTCGGCGGCATCCTCCACTTCGACCTCGTCGCCATCCACCGGCTGGGCGGCGGCGCGCTTGGCCAGCTTGGGATCGAGCGGCAGCGGCGCGCGGCGCGGGCGGGGCTGCTCAGCAGGCTGTTCGACGCCGCATTTTGGACAAATCGACGGAGTCTTGGCCATGTCGTAGAATTTGGTCGCGCAGGCCACGCAGGTGCGCTTCAGGCCTAGGTCAGGCTTCGCCATTCTGTGTTCCTGGCTGGCGGCCCCCGATCGAGGGGGCCGAGGGGTCCGGTTGGGCGGCGCGCATTGCCACGCCGGCTTGGGGCGTGTCAAACGGCCGATCCTCCAAGCGAGCCCCGCATGACCCAGCCCAGCCCTGCGCGACCGCTCCGCGCCACCCCGGCGACCGCCCCGCTGACCGGGTCGATCGGCGTGCCGGGGGACAAATCGATCAGCCATCGGGCGCTGATGTTCGGCGCCCTGGCGGTCGGCACCACCACCATCGCGGGGCTGCTGGAAGGCGAGGACGTGCTGCGCACCGCCGCCGCCATGCGGGCGCTGGGCGCCGAGGTCGAGCCGACCGGCCCCGGGGCCTGGCGCGTGGCCGGGCGCGGCATCGGCGGGCTGACCGAACCGTCCGATGTGCTGGACATGGGCAATTCCGGCACCGCCGCCCGGCTGCTCTGCGGGCTGCTCGCGGGGCATCCGATCTTTTCCGTCATGACCGGGGACGCAAGCCTTCGGCGCCGCCCGATGAAGCGGGTGATCGATCCCCTGTCGGCCAGCGGCGCGCGGTTTGCCTCCCGCGCCGGCGGTCGGCTGCCGCTGGCGATCGAGGGGGCCGCCGATCCGCTGCCGCTCGACTACCGGCTGCCGGTGGCTTCGGCGCAGGTCAAAAGTGCGGTGCTGCTGGCCGGCTTATGCGCCCGCGGCACCACCCGGGTGATCGAACCCGAGGCGACCCGCGACCATTCGGAGAACATGCTGCGGCACTTCGGCGCCACGGTGCATGTGATGCAGCATGGCGCGCATGGCCGGGTAATCGAACTGGCCGGTCAGCCCGAACTGATCGCGGCCCCGGTGGTGGTGCCGGGCGACCCTTCCTCGGCCGCCTTTCCCATCGTCGCGGCGCTGACGGTGCCGGGGTCGGTGCTGCGCATTCTGGGCGTTGGGCTGAACCCGCTGCGCACCGGACTGTTCCTGACCCTGCGGGAGATGGGCGCCGACCTGGCCGTCGAGAATGATCGCATCGAGGGCGGTGAGCCTGTCGGCGACCTGGTGGTCCGCGCCGCCCCCTTGCAGGCGGTGGATGTGCCCGCCGCCCGGGTGCCGAGCATGGTTGATGAATACCCGGTGCTGGCCGTCGCCGCGGCCCATGCCACCGGCACCAGCCGCTTCCGCGGGCTGGGCGAATTGCGCGTCAAGGAAAGCGACCGCCTGGCTGCCACCGCGGCGATGCTGGCGGCCAATGGCGTGCGGGCCGAAATCGACGGCGACGACCTGCTGGTGCATGGCCTTGGCGGCCCGCCCCCGGGCGGTGGGCTGGTCGTCACCCACATGGACCACCGCATCGCCATGGCCGGCCTGATCATGGGGCTGGCCGCCCGCGTGGCCGTCACCGTCGATGATGGGGCGTTCATTGAAACCTCCTTCCCGCAGTTCGTCTCGCTGATGAACGGGGCGGCCGGGGCCGAGGTCATCGCCGCGGCATGATCGGGCCGATCGTCATCGCGGTGGATGGCCCGGCCGCCGCCGGCAAGGGCACGCTGGCGCGGCGGCTGGCGGCGCGGCTGGGGCTGCCCTACCTCGATACCGGGCTGCTCTATCGCGCGACCGGACGGCGGGTGCTGGCGATGGGCGGCGATCCCTTCGACCCCGCCACCGCCGAGGCCGCCGCCCGGTTGCTGACCCCGGTGGACATGGACCGCACCGACCTGCGCGGCCCGGAAGCCGATCGTGCCGCGAGTGCCGTCGCCGCGATCCCGGCGGTGCGGGCAGCCTTGCTCGACTTCCAGCGCGCTTTCGGCCGCGCGCAGGGCGCGGTGCTGGACGGACGGGACATCGGCACGGTCATTTTCCCCGATGCGACTGTTAAACTTTTCGTGACCGCCAGCCTCGAGGCGCGAGCCCATCGCCGCTGGCTGGAACT
>JBBRWI010000168.1:0-8915 GCA_038249305.1 Acetobacterales bacterium | reverse complement strand
GCTGCCGCATCAGAAGCTGCGGCCCCAGAAGCTGTGGCCCCAGAAGCTGCGGCCCCAGAAGCTGCGGCCCCAGAAGCTGCGCCCCCAGAAGCACCCATCGCAGACGCACCGCCTCGCGCGCAGCCGATGTCGATGAATGAGGAGGTGCGCCACGCCAGCGCCGCCCCTGCCGACGCTGAACCGACCACGATCGATGCCGCGGACGCCGCAGCCCCCTTGACCGACCTGCCGGACCCCAACGCCAACGACGGCCCCGGCCCGGTCGAGGTCGAGACCGGCGCCGCCGACACCCCACCGCCCGAAACCCTGGGCGGCGAGGATGAGGAAGAGGAGGAGGCCGAAGGCCAGCAGGCCCGTGAAAGGCGCGTGCCCAACCGCTACCTGCGCCACTACAAGATCCAGGAAGTCATCCGCCGCCGTCAGATCATGCTGGTGCAGGTCGTCAAGGAAGAGCGCGGCGGCAAGGGCGCGGCCCTGACCACCTATATCTCGTTGGCCGGCCGCTATTCCGTGCTGATGCCGAACAGCCCGCGTGGCGGCGGCGTCTCCCGCAAGATCACCTCGGCGACCGATCGTCGCCGGCTGCGGGAGATCGTCGAGGAAGTGAACCTGCCCGAGGGCATGTCGCTGATCGTCCGCACGGCCGGCGCCGCCCGCCCGAAGCCCGAGATCAAGCGCGACTGCGACTACCTGGTCCAGCTTTGGGACCACATCCGCGAACGCACGCTGGCCTCGGCGGCGCCGGCGCTCATCTATGAGGAAGCCGACCTGCTGAAGCGCTCGGTGCGCGACGTCTACAACCGCGACTTCGACGAGATCGTGGTCGCCGGCGAGGACGCCTGGAAGGAAGCCCGCGATTTCATGCGGATGCTGATGCCGGGGCAGGAGCGTAAAATCCGCTTGTACCAGGATCCGCTGGTGCCGCTCTTCGCCAAGAATGGCGTGGAACAGATCCTCGACGCGATGATGTCGCCCACCGTCCAACTCAAGTCGGGCGGCTACATCGTCATCAACCAGACCGAGGCGCTGGTCGCCGTCGACGTGAACTCCGGCCGCGCCACCCGCGACCGGCACATCGAGGATACGGCGCTGCGCACCAACATGGAGGCGGCGGAGGAGATCGCCCGCCAGGTGCGGCTGCGCGACCTCGCGGGATTGATCGTGATCGATTTCATCGACATGGAATCCACACGCAACGATGCCTTGGTCGAGCGGAAACTGAAGGAATCTTTGCGCTTCGATCGCGCCCGCATCCAGGTTGGCCGCATCAGCCATTTTGGCCTGCTGGAAATGAGTCGCCAGCGGTTGCGCCCGTCGCTCACCGAACATGCCTTCGTGACCTGCGCGCATTGCGAGGGGCTCGGCATCGTCCGCAGCCCCGATAGCGCCGCCTTGCAGGTGTTGCGCGGGATCGAGGAGGAAGGCGCCCGGCGCCGCGCGTCCGAGATACGCGTGTTCCTGTCGGCCACCCTCGCCATCCACATGCTGAACCGCAAGCGCGACCGCCTGATGGCGATCGAGGCGCGGACCGGCATGGCGGTGCTGTTCGAGGCCGATCCCGCGGCGATCGGCGCCGCCTTCCGCATCGAACGCACCAAGGCGGCCAATCCCAACGCGCCATTGCCCGCCGCCGCGACCTCGGCGTTGAAGATGGACTACACTGCGGCGACCGAGGCGATTGAGGCGACGGAAGCGGAGGAACTGACCTTTGCGGACCATGCGCCGGCCGAGGACACTCCCGAGGACAGCAGCCCACGCGGGCACGACGACGCGGCCCGCCGTCGCGGCGGCCGCCGCCGCCGTGGCGGTCGCCGCGACGAGACGGAGCGTGCCCCGGAACTGCCCGGGGCCGAAGCCGCCCCGGCGGCGCCGGCAGATGTGCCGGAGGCCCCCGTCCCGGCCCCCGTCCCGGCCCCCGTCCCGGCCGCCGTGCAGACCGACCTGATCGGTGATGGCGAAGCCGAGGCCGATGCGGCCAACCCCGACAGTGAAGAAGCACAGCGCCGCCGTCGCCGCCGCCGTGGTGGTGGCCGCCGCCGGCGTGAGGAGGTGGCCGGCCGCGATGGTGCCGAACCGGCAGCGGCCGAGGAAGCCGATCCAGCACCCTTCATCGCACCAGCCAATGCCGCCCCGCGCTATGTCGGCCCAACGCCCGCCGATCCGTTCGCCGGCGCCATGGACGACATCTTCGACGTGATGGCCGCGGCCGAGGCCGCGGCCGAGGCGGACGCCGCGCGCCGTGTCGCAACGATGGCGGAGGCTGCGCAGCCGGCGCCTGGACCGGTTGAGGCCGCCGCGGCGGAACCCGTGGCGTTCGCCCTGGCTTTGGCCGAGCCAGCCCTGGTCGCGGCCGAGCCAGCCCTGGTCGCGGCCCAGGATGAACCCGAACCGGCCCCCGAACCGGCCCCCGAACCGGCCCCCGAACCGGCCCCCGAACCGGCCCAGGGTCCGGCCATCCAGCCTATCGTGATCGGTGGCGAACCCGACGCCGCCGCCCCCCGCAAGCAAGGCTGGTGGAAGCGCTGACATCACGGCCACTCATCCGGGGCGCGTGGCCCCGGATGAGGAAGGCGCTCGATTCGCCGCGGCCATGCAACCCGGAACATGGCTGGCGCGCTTCCTGACGGAGACACCCTTCGGGAGGCACCGATGCCAAACATGTTCAACGCCAATCACACCCGCCTCGGCGCCGCTCTGGTCGCCCTGGTCGCGCTTTCGGCCTGCGCGTCCCAGCCCATGGACCGCGTAAGCCTGTCTGATGTTCGGATCCTGACGCCGGCGCCGGCGACTTGCGAGGTGACGCGCAACGGCGTCGTCACCTACCGCCTGACCGCCACCCCCGCAACGATCCCGGCCGGTTCGTTGAGCGAAGCCTCGATCATCGCCTGTTCCTGGACCAATCCGGCCGGCGCCGTGATGAAGGGAACCTCGGTCATCGCCGGCCATGGCTTCCATCTGGGCGGTCCGGGCGAGATCGTCTTCCCACCCAGTTAACGGGCTGCGGAAACCCTCCTGGGCATTGGCGGATTTCCATGTTCTCGAAGCACCTCGCGGTGGCGCGGAAAAACCGAATGCCGGGGCTGTGCCGTGGCCCTTTCGGCTGGCTCAGGCGCTGGCGCACGATGGGTTTACGATCAGATGTTTCGATCTCATCGCAAACCGCTCTAGAAGCCGTTGAATCTAGAGCAATATCGGATCAGATGATTCCATCTGATCCGATATTGCTCTAGCCCAGCATCTCGAACACATCGCCCTCCGGCGCGCGCCCCACGATGTGCCGCTGGTGCCACAGCGCCCAGAACAGCAGGTGCCAGGCCGCCAGGCCTTCGTGCTTGCCGCCGGCGGCGCGAAACAGCGGCAGGATGCGGTCGGGCCGCGCCACCTCGGCCACGCCGGGCTGGGCCGCAACCAACGGCGCCAGCCGGTCGGCCGCGCGCGCAATCCAGGCCCCGACGGGCACGGTAAATCCCTGCTTGCTGGCAAAGGGGCGCGACCACGCCGCGCGGGTTTCCAGCCAGCGGCGCAGCAGCCATTTGCCCACCCCCGCCTGCGCCTTCAACGCATCCGGCAGGAGGAAGGCCGCGGCCGCGACACCGTGTTCGAGGAAGGGGGTCCGCCCCTCCACCCCATGCGCCATCAGGCAGCGGTCCAGTTTCAGCAACAGGTCATTCGGCAGCCAGTCGGCGACATCCAGTGCCTGGGCCACCTGCAATCGCGTGCGCCCGGGTGTCATGGCCGAGGCTTCGGCCGCCGCGATCCCGTCGCGCCAGCCGGCCGGGCTTTCGCGCAGGACATCCACGCGGTCGAAGGCGCCGCGCGACCGCATCGCCTTGCCGCCCAGCCACCAGGGCCGCATCGCGGCGCGGTAGCGGCCGTAGCCGCCGAACATCTCGTCGCCGCCTTCGCCCGACAGCACGACCTTCACCTCCTGGCGCGCGCGGCGGGCGAGGAACCAGGTCGGGATGATCGCGTAATCGGCGGCCGGGTCGTCCATCGCCGCGACGATGGCGGGCAGATGGCGCCAGACCTCGGCCTCGGAGACACTGAGGGTGACATGGCGCGCGCCCGCCCCCTTGGCCGCTGCCGCCGCGGGTGCGCGTTCGTCGGGCGCGCCCGGCACGTCGAAACCGGCGGTGAAGGCGAGCACGGGCTGTTCGTTCAGCCGCGCCATGGCGGCCAGGATGGCGGCGCTGTCGATGCCGCCCGACAGGAACAGCCCATAGGGCACGTCGCTGCGCTGGTGCAGGTCCACGCTTTGCATCAGGGCGGTGTCCAGCCGGGTCAGCGCCTCGGCCTCAGTGACGTGTTCCGGCCCGCCGTCGGGCAGCGCCTCGCGATGGCGGCGGGCGACGATGGCGCCATCGGCAACCACCAGCGTCTCGCCCGGCAGCACGCGGCGGATGCCGGAAAAGATCGTCTCAGGCCCGGTGGTGAATTGTGCCTGCAACAACTCGTTGCGCGCTTCGGGCCGGATGCTGGCGGTGACCAGCCCGGCCGCAATCAGTGCCTGCGGTTCGGAGGCGAAGGCGATGCCGTCCGGAATGTCCGCAACATAAAGCGGCTTGATCCCGAACGGATCGCGGGTCAGCACCACCTGGCGCGAGGACCGGTCATGGATCGCCAGCGCGTACATCCCGCGCAGCGATTCGGCAAAGGCCAGCCCCTGCTGCCGCCACAGATGCAGCGGCGGTTCGCAATCGCTGCCGGTCGCGCAATGCAGCGCCCCGGCGGTGGTGAGTTCGCGGTAGTTGTACACCTCGCCATTGCCGACCAGCGTGGCGCTGCCGGCGTGCAACGGCTGGTCGCCGGTCGCAAGATCGATGATCGCCAGCCGCGTCTGCGTCAGCGCGACATTGCCGGCGATGTGGCTGCCATGCCCGTCGGGGCCGCGATGCGCGAGGGCTGCGGCCAGCCGCGCCACGACCGCCGGATCGGCGCTGGCGGCTTGGCGGAGGATCAGGCCTGCGATACCGCACATGGAAAATTCTTCCGCCGCGTTGTGGGGGGACTGCCGCATGGCGGCACCGCGCGCAAGGTCACGGCGCCACCTTGGCCAGGAAGGCGCGCCAGGCGGCGACCACCGGGGCCTCGGCAAAGGCTTGGGTGAAGCTGTGCCGCCCGGCGGCGGCAAGCCCTGCGGCCCGGGCGGGATCGGCCAGCAGGGCGGCGATCGCGGCGGCCAGGGCGCAGGGCTCCTCCAGCGGCACGAGCAGGCCGTTCTGCCCATCGGCGATCAATTCCCGCGGGCCGGCGGCGGCGGCGGCGATCACGGGGCGGCCGGCCGAGAAGGCCTCCAGCACCACATTGCCGAGCGGTTCGTGGCGCGAGGGCACGACCAGCACCTCCGCCCCCGCCAGCAAGGCGCCGGTGTCCTGCCGCCAGCCCAGGAAGGTGACGCGATCGGCGACCCCGGCCTCGGCCGCCAGGCGGGTCAGCGCGCCCCGTTCGGGGCCTTCGCCGGCCAGGGACAGATGCGCCCCGGGCACCTTGGCCAGGGCGCGGATCAGCACGTCAAAGCCCTTGTTCGGATGCAGCCGGCCCATCGCCAGCAGCCGGCGCTGGCCCGGCAACGCGGCCGGGGCGGCGTCCGACAGGTCGGGGGCGAAATTGGGCAGGTAATGCGCCCGGTCGGCGGGCCAGCCCTGCGCCACCATCCAGCGCACAAGGTCGCGCGTATTGCCCACAAGATGGTCGCAGCGCCGATAGTATTTGAGGTCGTAATACCCCCCCAACCGCCCGACCAGCGCCCAGGGACCGGCCGGGGTGAAGCGCGCGGCCCGGTTCATCCAGGCGATCGTCACCGCCGGCGCAAAACGCCGTAGTGCCCGCGTCAACCGCGGCCCGGTCAGCAGGTCGAACGCGCCGCCAAAGCCCAGTTGCAGTGGCACCACCCCGCCCGCCGCCAACCGTGCCGCGCGGCCCGGGTCGCGGCGGATCGCGGCCAGCACCTCGTCGCCCGCATCATGCAGCGCGATGGTCAGGCGTTCGAAGAACACCTCGGCGCCGCCTTGTGGCGCGCCCGCCATCACTTGCGCCAGCCGCATCAGCGGTGCCGCTCGGGTTCCAGCCGCGCCTTCAGGTAGGACAGCAGGGGAAACAACCCGGCGCAGAGCGCGATCAGCAACCCCCAGCCGCCTTCCTTGTAGCCGCGCCGCGCGACGAAGCATTTCCAGCTGCGCGACACGAAGCGCCGCAGGTTGCCCGCCAAGGTGCCGATGTCGCCCGAGGCCAGCAGATCGGCCGCCCGCGCGCTGCTGTAGCCGTCCAGCCGGCGCAGCATGTCGGAAATGTCGCGGTCCACATGGTGGATGATCGCGCAGCCGGCGGGCAGGCGCGGCCCCTCGGCGCCGGTCCAGTCCAGCCCCGGATGCACCCGCTGCCCGCGCCAGTGTTTTGCCCCGCGCCGGAACAGGATGGGTTTCAGCGTGGTGCCGAAACTGCCGCCCCAGCCGTGCCGGATCAGGTGGCCGCCGACATGATTGTCGATCGGCACGCGGTGGAAGGCCGCCGTGCTGGTCGCGATGGTGGCGCGTATGGTGGCGGCCAGGGCCGGCGGCACCTGTTCGTCGGCATCGACCTCCAGCACCCAGTCGCCGGTGCAGGCGGCGATGCCGGCGTTGCGGCGGTCGCCTTCCAGTGGCCAGGCGCCCTCGATCACACGGGCGCCATGGGCGGTGGCGATGGCGGCGCTGTCGTCGGTGTTGCGGTCCAGCACCACCAGGATCTCGTCGGCGAAGGCCAGGGAAGACAGACACGCCGGCAACCGGGCTGCCTCGTTGCGCGCGACGACCAGGGCCGACAGGCGCTGCGTCATGCCGGCACCGGCGCGGCCAGCAGCCGCTCGGCGGCGGCGATGACGCGATCGACCGGCAGGTTCTCCATCGGCGCATGACCGGCCGGTCCATCCGCCACCACGGCAGCGGCATGCGGGCCGAAGGGCGCGTATTCCTCGGCCGGGCTCATGCCGAACAGCCCGAGGGTCGGTGCCCCGGCCGCGGCGGCCAGGTGCATCAACCCGCTGTCGTTGCCGAGGTAGAGAGACGCCCCACGCAACACGGCGGCGGCCTCGGGCAGGCTCAGCCGGCCGACCAGATCGACCGCGCCCGGCAAGCCATCGAGCACCGCCGCCGCCAGCGCGCGTTCCATGGCCCCCGGCCCGCCCATCACGGCGATCCGGGCGCCGGGCAGCGGCCCGTCGGCGGCGGTCAACGCGCGCGCGGTGGCGACGAAGTGCTCGGCCGGCCAGATCTTGCGGTCCCAATTCGCGGTGGGGCCGAGCGCCAGCAGGGGTCCATGCCCTGGCAGCAGCGCCGCCCCCCGCACCGCATCCGCCGCATCCCACCAGGCGACCGGGGCGATATCGGCGGCGGTCAGGCCCAGCGTTTCGGCGATGTGGCCCATCCGGTGCCCGGACCGTCGGCCGCCGCGCATCACTGCCCGGCGCCGGGCCGGCACCATCCAGCCCATGGCCGATCCGCGCAGGTCCACCACAAGGTCCCACCAATGCGGCGCGACCTGGGCCCAAAGCAGCGGCCAATGCAGCGACCAGCGGCGCTTGGCGACGGCGATGGTGCGCTCGCGCCCCGGCATGCGGGCAAAGACATCCACCGCCGCCGGGCCGCAGGCGATGGTGATGCGGGCGTCGGGATACCGCCGGGACAGGTGGTCGAGCAGCGCCGTGGACAGCACCGCATCGCCGATCCGTGTCGAGGTGATGAAGAGGATACGCATGATTTCGTTCCCCTAGCACGGTCGCTCGCGGCGCGCGCCTGGACGCCCGCCGGTCTTGTCCGTGCCACGGCGCCGCATCACCTTTGACCGATGACTCATATCGCAAACCTGCCCGGGCGTGCCGTCCTGGCGCTGTCCGGTGAGGACCGGGCCAGCTTCCTCCAGGGCCTGGTATCGGCCGACATCCAGGCCATCGCGCCGGGTGACGCCGCCTGGGCCGCGCTGTTGACGCCGCAGGGCAAGTGGCTCGCGGACTTCTTCGTCGTCAACGATGGCGATCGGCTGCTGCTGGATGTCGAAGCGGCGCAGGCCGAGATGATCGCCACGCGGCTGATGCGGTTCAAACTGCGCTCGCAGGTGGCACTGGCGCCCGCCGATCTGACGGTCGCGGTGGCCTGGGACGGGCCGGCGCCGCCGGGAGATCTGGTCTACGCCGATCCGCGCCACCCGCAGGCGGGGGTCCGCATCCTGGCGCACCAAACAGACGCGACGGAAACTTTTGAAGCCTGGGATGTCCGGCGCCTCCGGCTGGGCCTGCCCGATGGTTCGCGCGACCTCGAAGCCGAGAAATCGGTCTTGCTGGAGGCCGGCTTCGATGAACTGGGCGGCATTTCCTGGACCAAGGGCTGCTGGATGGGCCAGGAACTGACCGCGCGCACGAAGTATCGCGGCCTGCTGAAGCGGCGGCTTTGCCCGGTCGCGATCGAAGGCCCGAGGCCGCCCCGCGGCACCCCGCTGCTGAATGGCGCGGGCGCGGAGGCAGGCGAGATGCGCTCCGGCGTGGACGTGATCGGCCTCGCGCTGCTGCGGCTTTCGGCGATCGAGGAGGGTGGCGCGCTGACCGCCGGGGCCAGTCGCCTGGTGCCACGGGTGCCGGACTGGATGCCGGTTGACCAGAAGGCCAGCCCGTAGCGCGCTAAAGCACGAGATCGATCCAAGTGGATCGATCTCGTGCTCTAGAAGCCGTTGAATCTAGAGCAAAACAATGGATGAGATGATTCCATCTGATCCGGTATTGCTCTAGCCGCCCTTCGGACTCCGCGCGCCAACGCTCGCCCGTCTCGCCGAGTGCAAAGGCGAGGCACCCGCGCAGATACGACCGCCCGTGGGCATCAGCGGGCATCGCGCCCAGCGCTTGCTGCACCGAAAACCGCATGCCGACCGGGTCGCCGAGCATGAAACGG
>JBBRWI010000167.1:0-9026 GCA_038249305.1 Acetobacterales bacterium | reverse complement strand
CGGTTGCGGCGTTTCCGATCACCGATTTCGGCATCCCCGGCGACGCCCCGGCCTTCGCCGCCTGGGCACGGGCCGAGGCCGGCTTGATCGCGGCCGGCGCCCCGGCGATGCTGCATTGCGCGGCGGGCATCGGCCGCACCGGCACCGTCGGGCTATGCCTGTTGCACCTGCTGGGCATCGGCGCCATCCAGGCCGAGGCCTTGGTCAGCGCCGCCGGCGCCGGCCCCGAAACCCCCGGACAGCGCGGCTTTGTCGCGCGGTTCCGCGCCGAGGAAACCGCATGACCGATACGCCGCAACCCCTCGATGGCCTCACCACCCCGCGCTTCGCGGGGGCCATCTCCTTCATGCGCCTGCCGACGCGCAGCGACGCGACCGGCCTCGACATCGCAATTTGCGGCGTGCCCTTCGACGGCGGCACGACGAACCGCCCCGGCACGCGGCACGGGCCCCGCGACCTGCGCGTGGCCTCGGCGATGATGCGCCGGGTCAATGCCGTGACCGGGGTCGCGCCCTATGACCTCTGCGCCGTGGCCGATGTCGGGGATCTGGCGATCAACCCGGTGGACCTGATGGCCAGCCTGGCGCTGATCGAACAGCAGATCGCAGCGATCCGCACGACCGGCGCCTGGCCGCTGGTCGCCGGCGGCGACCATCTGATCTCGCTGCCGATCCTGCGCGGCCTGCACCGTGCCGAACCGGGGCTCGGGCCGCTCGGCCTCGTGCATTTCGACGCCCATTCCGACACCGGCGACAGCTATTTCGGTGGCAGCCGCTTCACCCATGGCACGCCCTTCCGCCGCGCGATCGAGGAAGGACTGCTCGACCCCGCCCGCATCGTGCAGATCGGCATACGCGGCACGCTTTACAGCCTGGACGACATGGCCTGGGCGCGGGCCGCCGGCATACGCATCATGACCATCGAGGAATGCGAGAACCTTGGCCCCGATGCGGTGGCGGCCGAGGCCCGGCGCGTGGTCGGCGCCGGCCCCGCCTACCTCACTTTCGACATCGACAGCCTGGACCCGGCCTTCGCCCCCGGCACCGGCACGCCCGAAGTCGGCGGGCTGACCCCGCGGGAGGCGTTCCGCATCCTGCTGGGCCTGGCCGGCATCGCGCTGGTGGGCGCCGACCTGGTGGAGGTCTCACCACCCTTCGACCCCAGCGGCGGCACGGCGCTGGTGGGGGCGGCGATGCTGTTCGAGATCCTGTGCCTGCTGGCTGTCGCGCGGGCGGCGGCGCGACCGAAGTGACACGCATCCTATCCGGCCCTGCCGCGTTCGACCCGGCGTGACCTGTTTCCGGAAAACCTTCACGAGGCTTTTGCTTGACCGGCAGCGGCCTGACCTGTTTCGTTCGTTCAAACTGGACCCGTCGGGATCCGGTCGCCTGCACGCGCGGGCAATTCCAGCAGCAAGCCTGAAAGGCCCCCCACATGGCGAATGAACAGCCCGCCGGCACGAAGCCCGCGGCCCCCGGAATTTTTGGCATGTCCTGGCCGGTCATAGGCGGCATCGGCGTCTTGGTGCTGTTGCTGGTCATCGGCTGGTCCATGGCATCCTCCCGCGGCGGCCGCCTGACCACCGCCGAGGAAGGGCTGCGGACCCGCGATGCGCGGGTCGCCGAACTCGAGGCGAGCCTGACGCGCGAACGCCTGGCGGCGGGCGACCTGACCACCCTGACGCAACGTTCGACGACCTTGCAGACGGCCAATTCCGCCGCCGAAGCGCGCGGCCGGGAAGCCACTGCCGCTGCCGCCGCTGCCGAACAGCGCAGCGCCGAGATCGGCCGCCAGGTCACCGCCGCCGAGGCGCGGCTGGCCGAACTGACCACCGCCGTCACCGGTGCCGAGGCGCGGCGCGCCGAATTGCAGCAGGCCAGCGAGACGGCAACCACCGCACTGGCCACCTTGCGCGCCGAAGCGACCGCCGCCGAGACCGCGGTGGCGGAACGCCGCGCGGAACTGACCGAACTCGGCACCCGTAGGGAGGTCGCGGAGAACGCGCTGCGTCAGGCCGAGGCGCGGGCCACCGACCTGGGCGGCCGTTCGACCTCGGCCGAGGCCCGCGTCGCGGCGCTGGTCGCCGAGGCCGGGCGCGCGCAGGAACTGCTGACCACGCGCGAAGCCGCCGTCGCGGGCGCCGAAGCCCGCGCCATTGCGCTGCGCGACAGCATCGCCACGGCGGAAACCGACCACGCCGCGCGCCGCTCGGCGCTGGCGGCGGCCGAGGCCCGGCTGGCGGAGGTCTCACGCAATGCCGAGACGGCCGCCGCACGCCTGCTGGCCGCCGAGGAGCGGAGCAGCGCGCTGACCTCGGCCGCGACCGAGACAGAGGGGCGGCTGACCATGCTGCGCGCGGCGACGGCTGCGGCGGAGACGGCGCATACCGCCGCCGAAACCCGGGTTGCAGAGCTCGCGGCCACGCTTGCGGCCAGCGAACGCCGCACGCAGGACTCGACCCGCGCCTCTGCCGAACTGGAAGCGCGGACCATCGCGCTGCGCGCCGAGGTGGCCGAATCGGAAACCGCGCTGGCCGACCGCCGGCAAAGCCTGGCCGGCGCCGAACAGCGCCTGACCAGTCTGCAGGACGCCGGGCGCGCGGCCGAAGCCGACCTGACGCGTAGCCGGACCGACGCCGAGGCCGCCGTCAGCCGTGCCGCCGAGGCCGCACGCGGCACCGAGGAGGCCGCCCAGCGCTTGGCACGGCTGCAACCCGAAGTCGCGAGCACCGAGGCGGCCCTGGCGCGGCTGCGCGACGACGCTGCCGGGCTGGAGCGTCAGGTCACCGAACGCCGGGCCGAAGTGGCGGCTCTGGAGGCGCGGCTGCGCGAGGCCCCGGCAGTCCCGGCACCCGCGCGCAACTGAACAGGCGGCGCGCGGGGCTCAGCCCCGCGCGTCGGCGATCGCCCGCCACACCCGCTCCGGCGTCGCCGGCATGTCGATATGCGCGATGCCGAGCGGCCGCAGCGCGTCCACCACCGCATTCATCACGGCCGGCAAGGCACCGGCGCAGCCTGCCTCACCGCAGCCCTTGGCGCCGATCGGGTTGGTCGTGGCCGGCACCGGGTGGCTGGCGAACGTCATGAACGGCACGTCGGCGGCGCGCGGCAGGGCGTAGTCCATCAGCGACCCCGCGAGCGGTTGCCCGTCCTCGGAAAAGACCACCCGTTCCAGCAGCGCCTGGCCGATGCCCTGGGCGATGCCGCCATGCGCCTGGCCCGCGACCAGCAGCGGATTCACGATCACGCCGAAATCATTGACCGTGGCGTATTTCACGACCTCCACGAGGCCGGTGTCGGGGTCGATCTCGACCTCGGCGATATGGCAGCCGTTGGGATAGGCCGAAGGCGCGCCGGCAAAGATGTGGCTGACATCGAGGGTGGGCGGCACATCCATCGGCAGCGCGTCGGCATCGCGCAGTCGTGCCGCCAGTTCCATGATGCCGATGCCGCGGTCGGTGCCGGTGATGGCGAAGCGCCCGGCCGAGAAGACGATGTCCTCGGCCGCGGCTTCCAGCGCCCAGCCGGCCGCCTGGCGGCCCTTGTCCACAACGATGGCCGCGGCCTCGATGATCGCGGCGCCCGAGACCATCATCGACTTAGACCCGCCGGTGCCGCCGCCGGCGATCAACTGGTCGCTGTCGCCCTGCAACAGGCGGATGTTCTCGAACGGCACGCCCAGATGCTGGTGCAGCACCTGGGCGAAGGGCGACAAATGCCCCTGGCCGTAGTCGAGCGTGCCGGTGACGATGGTGACGAGGCCGTCCTTCTCGAAGCGGATGCCACCCATTTCGGGGGCGGGCGGGGCGGTGACCTCCAGGAAATTGCCGATGCCGCGCCCGCGCAGTTTTCCGCGGGCCTGGCTTGCCGCCGCGCGGCCGGCAAAACCGTCCCAATCGGCGGCCAGCAGCGCATCATCCAGGATCGCCGAGAACTCGCCGCCGTCGTAGGTGCTGCCGGAGGCGGCGGCGTAGGGCATGGCAGCGGTCGGGATATGGTTCAGCCGGCGCAGCGCGCGGGCATCCCGCCCGGTTTCCACGGCGGCCTGTTCGATCAGCCGCTCCATGAAGTAGTTGCCCTCGGGCCGCCCGGCGCCGCGATAGGCGGAGATCGGGGTGGTGTTAGTCAGCACCGAGACGGTATGCACGCCGATCAGCGGCGTCACGTAGTTGCTCTGCACGTTCTTGGCGAAATTGGCGGTGCCCATCAGCGGCGCGACGGGGGAGAGATAGGCACCCATGTCGGCAAAGGCGGTCAGCCGCACGGCGAGGAAGCGCCCTTCGGCATCCAGCGCCAGCTCGGCCTCGACCTCATGGCTGCGGCCGTGCTGGTCGGACAGGAAGGACCCGGTGCGTTCATCGGTCCATTTCACCGGCCGGCCGAGCAGTTTGGCGGCATGCAGAAGCGGCACGTATTCGGGATAGACATTGGCCTTCATGCCGAAACTGCCGCCGACATTGCCGGTCAGGATGCGCAGCTCCGTCACCGGCACGCCCAGGATGCCGGCCAGTTGTGCGCGCATGCCAAAGACGCCCTGGCAGCCGAGGTGCAGCGTCGGCCGGTCGTCCCAGACCGCGATCGCGGCGCGCGGTTCCATCGCGCAGACCACGACCCGGTTGTTGGCGATGGACAGCCGCGTGACCTGCGCCGCGCCATCGAAGGCCGCCTGGATCTTGGCGGTATCGCCAAAGCGCCAATCCAGCACGGTGTTGTGGGGGATGGTGTCATAGAGCAGCGGCGCGCCAGGCCCCGCCGCTTCGCGCGCGTCGGTGACGGCGGGCAACGGGTCGATGTCCATTGCCACGGCCTCGGCCGCGTCCTTGGCCTGCATGCGCGTCTCGGCCACCACCACGGCCACCGGGTCGCCGACGAAGCGCACGCGATCGGCAGCCAGGGGCGCCCGCCGGGGGCTGTTCAACGCCGAGCCATCGACGTTCTTCAGCGGCATCGCGCAGGCCATGGTGCCATAGGCGCCGAGGTCGGCTGCGGTGATGACCGCCAGCACGCCCGGCATGGCCCGCGCTTCGGCCGTATCGACACCGCGCAAGACCCCGTGGGCGTAGGGGCTGCGCAGCACATACGCAAACACCTGGCCGGGCAGTGACAGGTCATCTGTGTAGCGCCCCTGGCCCTTCAGCAGGACCGGGTCCTCGCCCCGCGGCACGGGCTGGCCGATGCCGAAGCGAAGGGATTGGGCGTTCAGGCCATCGGGCATGGGATCATCCGTGTGGTGAGTTTCGCTAAAATTCGCCCCGATGGCGCGGATGGCAAGGGGGGCGGGTCAGTCGGCCAGCGCCTCGGCCAGAAGATCCAGCGCCGCGGCGGCGAAGGCGTGCATGTTGCGCAGGCGGTCGGCGCTGCCGGTGGCCAGCGTCAGGCCGCGCTCCACCGGCCCGCTGATCGCGAGGCAGGAATGCCCCGCCGCATCGCCGTAGCGATTGCCCGAAGGCCCCGCCGCGCCGGTCTCGGCCAGCCCCCAGGACGTGCCGAGCCGGGTGCGGATGGTCCGGGCGCAGAGCATTGCATAGGGCGGCGAGGACGACCGCAGCCCGGCCATGTCGGCAGGCGTCAGGCCGAGCAGCGCCTGCCGCGCGGCCAATGTATAGACCACGGCCCCCCCAACGAACCAGGCGCTACTGCCCGGCACCGCCAGGATCGCCGCCGAAACCAGCCCGCCGGTCGAGGATTCCGACACCGCCACGGTCTGCCCACGCGCCTTGAGCAGCGCGCCCAGCCGTTCGGCCCGGGGTGCGAGGTCGATCATGCGAGCGCCCTCATGGCGCGACGAAAGCCCTCGGCGATGTCCAGCCCGCCGATGTGGCGCCCAGCCTCGACCACCCGCTTGCCGCCCACCACCACCGTGCGTATCGGGTTGCCCTGTCCCGAAAAGATCCAGGCATCGAGCAGCGCATCGCCGTCATGGCCGACCAGCGACGGGTGCTCGGGGTCGAGTTCCACCAGATCGCAGCGCCCCCCCGGCGCGATACGCCCGAGCGGCCGGCCGCAGGCCTGCGCGCCGGCGGCCCAGGCGGCATCCAGCATCACTCGGCCGGGGTGCGGGTGGTCACCGTCGGTGGCAACGGCGCGCTGTTGCAGCCCCAGGCGCTGGGAGGTTTCGAGCCCGCGCAGTTCGTCGCGCGGGCTGGTGCCGACATGGCTGTCCGTCCCGATGCCAAAACGCCCGCCGGCCGCGCGATACCAGCGCAGGCCAAAAATCCCGTCGCCGAGGCTGGCTTCGGTCGAGGGGCAGAGCCCTACAACGGCGCCGGTCGCGGCCAGGTCGCGCGCTTCTTCCGGCGTCATGTGGGTGCAGTGGATCAGGCACCAGCGCGCATCGATCGGCGCGTGCCGCAGCAGCCATTCCACCGGCCGCGCGCCGGTCGCGGCAATGCATTCCTCGACCTCGCGCTGCTGTTCGGCGGCGTGGATATGAATCGGGGTGTCCATGGCGTGGAAGGCGCGCAGCATTTCGGGCGACACCGCGCGCAGCGAATGCGGTGCGACGCCGACAGCGCATCGCGGGTCGTCGGCGGTTTCGGCGATCAGGCGGTCCAGGATGGTGAAGAACCCGTCCAGATCGTTGAGGAACCGCCGCTGGCCGTTATGCGGCGCCTTGCCGAAAATCCCACCGAAGGCATAGAGGCTCGGCAGCATCGTCATCCCGATGCCGGTGCGCTTGGCCGCCGCCAGCATCCGCAGCCCCATCTCGGCCGGTTCGGCATAGGGCGTACCGTCCGACTGATGGTGCAGGTAGTGGAACTCGGCGATCGCCGTAAAGCCCCATTCCAGGCATTCGGCGTAGAGTTGGGCCGCCACCGCCTCGGCCTGCTCGGGGGAGAGTGCGAGCGCGTGGCGATACATCGTCTCGCGCCAGGTCCAGAAGGAATCCCGGCCTTCGGGGGAACGCCGTTCGCCCGCCCCCGCCATGCCGCGCTGGAAGGCGTGGGAATGCAGATTGGGAATGCCGGGAATGACCACGCCGCGCAGGCGCGTCCCGCCATCGGCAAAAACAGCCATCGGGTCCGCGCCGGGGATGACGGCGGTGATCGCGCCGGTCGCATCGGCCTCGATCCGCACGGCGGCGGCCCAGCCATCGGGCAGCAGCGCGGCCTCGGCGAAGAAGACGGTCATCGCGGTACGCTTCCCCTGTTCGACGGCCCGGTTATGCTGAATTCCATGACCCATCCCTCCCGCTTCCGCAACGCCCCCGCCATCCGCAGCCCGCGCGGGTTGGAGAAATCGGCGCTGCATTGGACCACCGAGGCGCCGTTGCGTATGCTGATGAACAACCTGGATGACGAGGTCGCCGAGGATCCCGGCAGCCTGACCGTCTATGGCGGCATCGGCCGTGCGGCGCGGGACTGGAACGCCTATGACACCATCGTCACCACCCTGCGCCGGCTGACCGAGACGCAAACCCTGCTCGTGCAATCGGGCAAGCCGGTCGGGGTGTTCGAGACCCACGCCGATGCGCCGCGCGTGCTGATCGCCAATTCCAACCTGGTGCCGGCCTGGGCCAACTGGGACCACTTCAACCATTTGGACCGGCTTGGGCTGATGATGTACGGCCAGATGACCGCGGGGTCCTGGATCTACATCGGCAGCCAGGGGATCGTGCAGGGCACGTACGAAACCTTTGTCGAGGCCGGGCGCCAGCATTTTGGCGGCGATCTCAAGGGCCGTTGGATCCTGACTGCGGGGCTGGGCGGCATGGGCGGCGCGCAGCCGCTGGCCGGGGTGTTTGCCGGCGCTTCGGTGCTGGCGGTGGAATGCCAGTCGTCGCGGATCGAGAAGCGGCTGGAGACGCGGTATCTGGACTATCGCGCCGATGACCTCGACACCGCGCTGGCGATGATCCGTGGTGCCACGAGGCCGATATCGGTGGGGCTGCTGGGCAATGCGGCCGAGGTGTTTCCCGAACTCGTCCGGCGCGGCGTGGTGCCGGATATCGTGACCGACCAGACCTCGGCGCATGATCCGGCCAATGGCTATCTGCCGGCCGGCTGGACGCTGGCGGACTGGCAGTCGAAGCGCGAAAGCGACCCCAAGGCCGTCGCGGCGGCGGCGAAACACAGCATGGTGGCGCATGTCCAGGCGATGCTGGACTTCAAGCGCCTGGGCAGCGTCGTGATGGATTACGGCAACAACATCCGGCAGATGGCCAAGGACGAAGGGCTGGCCAACGCTTTCGACTTCCCGGGCTTTGTGCCCGCCTATATCCGCCCGCTGTTCTGCCGCGGCATCGGGCCGTTCCGCTGGGCCGCTCTGTCGGGCGACCCCGAGGACATTTATCGCACCGATGCGAAGGTTCGCGAACTGATCCCCGGCGACCCGCATCTGCACCAATGGCTCGACATGGCGCGCGATCGGATTGCGTTCCAGGGCCTGCCGGCGCGGATCTGCTGGGTCGGGCTGGGGCAGCGGCATCGCCTGGGGCTGGCGTTCAACGAGATGGTGGCGCGCGGCGAAATCGGCCCCGTCGTGATCGGCCGCGACCATCTGGACAGCGGCAGCGTCGCCAGCCCGAACCGCGAGACGGAGGCGATGCGCGATGGCTCGGACGCCGTGTCCGACTGGCCGCTGCTGAACGCGCTGCTGAACACCGCCAGCGGCGCCACCTGGGTGTCGCTGCATCATGGCGGCGGGGTGGGCATGGGCTATTCGCAGCACAGCGGCATGGTGATCGTCGCCGATGGCACCGCCGATGCCGCGCGGCGGTTGCGGCGGGTGCTGTGGAACGATCCGGCGACCGGCGTGATGCGTCATGCGGATGCAGGCTACGACACCGCCATCGCCTGCGCGCGGGAGCAGGGGTTGGATCTTCCGATGCTGGATGCGGCTACCTGATCCGGCCAAGCGTATCGGCGGTCAACCCATGCTCGACCGCGCCCGCCGGCGGCGTGATGCCGATGCTGGCCAGATGGGCGAAGAGTGCGGCGACGACCGGCAGGTTGCCCGATGCGGACGTGTCGGGCAGTTGTTCCCAAGCCTCGAAGCCCGCGGCCTTGCCGATCGTCATCCAGGTTG
>JBBRWI010000166.1:0-9034 GCA_038249305.1 Acetobacterales bacterium | reverse complement strand
CGCGCGTTCGGCGACCAGCAGGGCGGCAGCGGCGGCGTGGCGCGCCTCGGCATCGCGAGCGCGAAGCTGCGCCTCGGCCAGGTGACCTTGCGCCGCCGCCACCGCCAGTCGGCGCAGCCGCGCGAGCAGCGCCAGATTGTCACGCGCCATGGGCGTCGTCCCGCAAGGCATCGGCCAGGGCGGCAAAGGCTTCGGCCGCCGTCGCGGCCTCCCCCTTCGGCTGGGTCAGCACCGCCTCGATCCGTGGGGCGAGGCGCAGCGCGCGGTCGGCGGCGGGATCGGCGCCGGGGCGATAGGCGCCGAGGCGCACGAGGTCGGTCAATTCGCCGGCCAGCGCCAGCACCGCACGGGCGTCGCGCACCAGGGGCCGGTCCTCGGGCGCGAGGCATCCCGGCGCGGTGCGCGACAGGCTGCGCAGGACATCGACCGCGGGGTAGCGCCCGGACTCGCCGATGCGGCGGTCGAGCACGACGTGGCCATCCAGGATGCCGCGCACCGCGTCGGCGATGGGTTCGTCGTGGTCATCGCCCTCGACCAGCACGGTGAACAGGCCGGTGATGGAGCCGGCACAGCCGTCCGGCCCGGGTCCGGCCCGTTCGAGCAGCCGCGGCAATTCAGCGAAGACCGAGGGCGGGTGGCCGCGTGTGGCGGGGGGTTCGCCGGCGGCCAGGCCGATTTCGCGCTGCGCCATGGCGAAGCGGGTGACGCTGTCGAGCAGCAGCAGCACGCGCCGGCCCTGGTCGCGGAAGTGTTCGGCGACGGTCATCGCGGCGTAGGCGGCTTCGCGCCGCATCGCCGGGGCGGTGTCGGATGTCGCGCCGATGATGCAGGCGCGGGCCATGGCGTCGGGCCCGAGGTCGTCTTCGATGAATTCGCGCAATTCGCGGCCGCGTTCGCCGACCAGGCCGAACACCACGACATCGGCGGCGGCCCCGGCCAGCATCGACAGCAGGCTGGACTTGCCGACACCGGAGGCCGCGAAAAGCCCCAGCCGCTGGCCTTCGCGGCACGGGGTGAAGAGGTCCATCGCGCGGACGCCGAGGTCGAGTTTCGGGCCAAGCCGGGCGCGGGTACCGGCTGGTGGCGGGGCGCTGCGGGTCGGGCGGGTTCGCGCGCCGGGGGGCGGGGCGGGGCGGCCGTCGAGCGGTTTGCCCAGCGGATCGAGCACCCGGCCGAGCCAGGCGTCGGAGACCGCGAGGCCGGGCGGTGGCAGCAGGCGGGCGGCCGCGCCCGGGGCCAGGCCCTGGGTCGGGCCGAAGGCGACGGCCTGGGCCAAGCCGCCGGCAAAGCCGATGATCTCGGCGACCGGGCCTGCATTAAAAACCAGACGATCCCCGACAGATGGGGCCGGATCGAAACCAGCCACATCCAGTGCCATTCCGGTCATCCGGGCGAGGTTTCCGACACGTTCTGCAGGTTGTATCCGGCCCAGGGCCTCGGTAGCAGCAACGGCTCTTTTGGCGAGGAACATGGGGCCTATCCTTAACATTTACGATTTATAAGGGCATTGTCCAACTCTTGATACGAACAAACCATGAAAAAAGCCTGGACGGCACACGCGAAAGTGGTAGGTCTTGCTCGTCAAACGTGTGGAGGCCAAAAAAATGCGCGTCCTTTTTTGTGAAGATGATCTCACTACCCTGCGCGGCGTCACAATGATGCTCAAGCAGGCATCCATGATGGTGGACACCGCCGATACCGGCGAAGAAGCCCTCGAACTCGCGAAATTATACGATTACGATATGATCGTACTCGACCTCGGCCTGCCGGACATGGAGGGCTACGAGGTGGTCCGCCGCCTCCGCGCCGCCCGGGTCGAGACGCCGGTGCTGATCCTCTCGGGGATGGCCAAGACCGATGCGCGGGTGAAGGGCCTCGGCCTCGGGGCCGATGACTTCATCGTCAAGCCCTTCGACCCGCGGGAACTGGTCGCCCGCATCCAGGCGATCGTCCGCCGTTCCAAGGGCTTCAGCCGCCCGACCCTGACAGTCGGCAAGCTGAACCTCGACCTGTCGGCGCATGACGTGACGGTTGATGGCAAGCCGGTGCATCTGACCGGCAAGGAATACGCGATCCTGGAACTGCTCACCCTGCGGCGCGGCATCGTGCTGACCAAGGAGGCGTTCCTGAACCACCTCTACGGCGGGATGGACGAGCCGGAAGTGAAGATCATCGACGTGTTCATCTGCAAGCTGCGCAAGAAACTGGCCCAGGCTGGCGCGTCGGACCTGATCGGCACGGTCTGGGGGCGTGGCTATGTGCTGCGCGATCCTGCCGCCGGCGGATCCCGGCTGGGCGCTGCTTCGACCGCCCGCCCGGATGCGCGGGTCGCCGCGTAACCGACGAATGGGGGGGGTGGCGCGCCATCCCCCCCCGGTTGGCCTCACCCGGTTTTCGTCGGTTTTGCTTCACCCGGCCTTCGCCGGTTTTGCCTCACCCGGCCTTCGCCGGATTTGTCATCCGGCCTTCGCCGGATTTGTCATCCGGCCTTCGCCGGATTCGTCACCCGGCCTTCGCCGGATGTGTCACCCGGCCTTCGCCGGATGTGTCACCCGGCCTTCGCCGGATGTGTCACCCGGCCTTCGCCGGGGGGGCCATACACGCCGCGTTCGCCTGGCAAGGGCACCAGCCGCTCGGTCAGCCCCATCACGGTTTCGGCCCCGCCCAGGTACAGCGCGCCATCGGGTGCCAACTGCGCTGCCAGGGCGCCCAGCACCTTCGCCTTTGTCGGCATGTCGAAGTAGATCAGCACGTTGCGGCAAAAAATCAGGTCGAACTGGCCAAGCGCCCGGTGTTCCCCCAGCAGGTTGCGTTCTTCAAACCGGCACATCGCGCGCAGGGCCGGTTTTATGCGGAACACCGCGGCCTCCTGGGCAAAATGCTTGACCAGGCGCTGCACTGCCAGGCCGCGCTGCACCTCGAAGCGGGTGAAGACGCCTTCGCGCGCACGCTCCACCACCTCCCGCGACAGGTCGGTGCCGAGGATCTCAAAGGGCCGGTTCGGCAGGCCGAGTTCCGACAGCAGGATCGCCAGGGAATAGGCTTCCTGCCCCGTGCTGCAGGCGGCTGACCAGATCCTGATCTTCTGGCCGGGCGGTCGGGCAGCGTGCAGCGCCGGCACGATGCGGGCGACGTGCTCGAAGGGCTTACCGTCGCGGAAGAAGCTGCTTTCGTTGGTGGTCAGCGCCTCCACCACCTCCCGCGCCAGGGGTTCGGCGCCGGGCGCGCGCAACCTCTGCACCAGTGCGTTGAGGCTGGGCAGGTTGTCGCGCCGCAGGATGGTGGCAAGGCGCGTGTCGAGCATGTAACCCTTGTCCGGCGTCAGCACGATGCCGGCGCGAGTCTTGGCCAGCCCCGCGATCATGGCGAAGGTATCGGCGGAGATCGGCACCGGGATCGGGGTAACCGCTGCGGCGGCGCTCATGCCCGCACCGCCAGGCGTGCTTCACCGGAGCAAAGCGCCAGCATCCGGTCGGCCAGCGCTTCCGGCGGCGCCAGCAGCGCGGCCAGCCCGGCCTTGGCGACGGCGCCGGGCATGCCCCAGACCACAGATGACGCCTCATCCTGCGCGATCACCGCACCACCGGCGGCGGCGACGGCGCGGCAGCCGGCCAGCCCGTCCTGCCCCATGCCCGTCAGGATCACGGCCAGCACCCGCCCGTCGCAGGCGCGCAGCAGGCTTTGCAGCATCGGGTCCACGGCCGGCCTGCAGAAATTCTCGGGCGGGCCCTGGGTGATGCGGGCCACCAGGCCGCCGGCGTGGTCGCGGTCGGCCAACAAGTGGCGGTCGCCGGGCGCGACATAGAGCCGACCGGGCAGCAGGGCCTCCCCATCGCGCGCCTCGGCAGTTGGCGGGCCGCCGAGGCGGTTCAGGTGGTCGGCGAGCATGGTGGTGAAGCCTTCGGGCATGTGTTGCACAAGCAGCATGGGCATGTGGGGCGGCGGTTTCAGACGGCGAACCAGGGCAGCCAGGGCCTGCGGCCCGCCGGTGCTGCTGCCGATGCCGATGGCGCGTGGCCGCAGCCCGGCCGGTGCCGCCGCGTGCGGCGCGGGGGCGCGCGGCGGCGTTGGGGCGGCGCGCTTGGCCCCCATCCGCGCCCAGCCCTTCACCTTGGCCAGCAATTCGTCGCGGAACGCGGGGTCGTGCATCCCGCCCTGGGCCGCAGTGGGCTTGGGCACGTAATCCGCCGCCCCCGCGCGCAAGGCCGCCATCGCCGCCGCCGCACCGCGCTGGGTCAGCGCGCTGGCGACGATCACGGCCGTGCGTGGTGCGGCCCGCAGCAGCAGCGGCAACGCGGTCATCCCGTCCATCACCGGCATTTCCAGGTCGAGCAGAACGACATCGGGCGCCAGCGCCACCACCGCATCGACCGCGGCCCGGCCATCGCCGACCCGGCCGACCACCAGGATCGCGGGGTCGGTCGCCAGCACCCGCGCCATCGCACCCCGCGCCGTCGCGCTGTCGTCGCAGAGTAGGACGCGGACCTGCGAGGTCACGCGGGGACCTCGGCCTCGTCCAGCAGCCCGATCTGTGCCAACTTACCGCCCAGGATCGTCGCATCGAAGGGCTTCATGATGTATTCCTGCGCACCGGCCTCCAGCGCCTGTAGGATCCGGTCCATCTCCGCCTCGGTGGTGCAGAGCACCACCTGGGGGTGATCCGGGCCGAAATCCTCCCGCACCCGGCGCAGGAAGGTGATGCCGTCCATCACCGGCATGTTCCAGTCCAGCAGGACCAGTTCGGGCAAAGGTGCGGCGTGGCAGGCGGTCAACGCCACCTGGCCGTCCTCCGCCTCCGCAACCGTATAGCCGAAACTTTCCAGCATCCGCCGCGCCGCCTTGCGGACCACGCGGCTGTCATCCACCACCAGGGCTGTGCGGGCCATTGCGTGCTCTCCCCTCAGGACTGGCCGAAGGCGAGCACGCGCTCGACATCCAGCACGATCAGCAGGCGCCCGTCCTGGCGATGCACGCCGCGGCTGACCGCCGCCCACAGCGGGTCCAAGGTCGGCGGGTTGGGCGCCGCATCCTTGGCTGCGAGGGGCACCACATCGCCGACCGCATCGGACAGCAGACTGTAGAGTTCGCCGTTCTGCTCGACGACGATGCTCATTGGCCGCGGGGCGCCCGCCTCGCGCGGCGGCAGGTTCAGCCGCCGCCGCAGATCGATGGCGGTGACGATCCGCCCGCGAAGGTTGAGGCTGCCGGCGACCTCGGGCGGGGCCAGCGGGATGCGCGTGATGGTCTGCGGCCCCAGCACGTCGCGCACCGACAGCGCCGGCACGGCACAGGGCTTGCCGCCGACGGTCAGGGTGAGGAAGACCTGCACCGGGTCTTCGCCGATCCGGGCTGGGGTCCGGGCTGGTTGCTGGGCATGGGCTTCGATGTGTTGCATGGCATATGTCTCCTCAGGCGCCGACGTGGGCCAGGCAATCGGCCAGGCTGCGCAGCAGGGCGGGGCGGTCGAACTTGCCGACGTAATCGGTGAAGCCCGCATCCCGCCCGCGGGCGACATCGGCCGGGGCCGCGCGACCGGACAGGGCGATCATCGGCAGGTCGCGCCATGGCCCGGCCTCCCGCACCGCGGCGGCGAAGATCAGCCCGTCCATGCCCGGCATCTCGATGTCGGACACGATGGCGTCGAAGGTCTGGCCGGCATCGCGCAGCCGCAGGGCGGCGGCGGCGTCATCCACCGCCGTCACGTCATAGCCCTCGGCCGAAAGCGCCGGCACCAGCAGGTGACGGAAGAAGGCGTTGTCGTCGATGACCAGCACTCGCGCGCCGGTCTGGCCCTGCTGGTCGGGGGCGAACCAGTCTTCGCCCGCCTGGCGCAGCCAATAGCCGCAGTCCAGCACTTCGGTCACCTTGCCCGCGATCACGGCGCTGCCGAGGAAGCCCGGCTGGTCCTGCCGCGCCTCGATCTTCAGCGCGTCGTCCACCACGTCGAGGATTTCATCGACCATCAGGCCAAGCGCATTGCCCCGGTCGGTGAAGACCAGCACTGCCTGCCGCGCCGCGGCGCCGCCATCCTCCCCTCGCGCCGGCGGCATCCAGTGGCCGGACAGCGGGATCAGCGGCATCAACTGGCCGCGGTACTGCACGACGGGTCGCCCGCCCGCCATTTCGATCTGATCGACGGCGATATCCTCCAGCCGCGCGATCAGGCCGAGTGGCACCGCCTTGGGCGTCGCATCGCCGGCACGGAACAGCAGCATCGCGGTGCGCGCCGCCGAACGCAGGCCCGCCGCCGGCCCGTTCATGGCCGCCGCTTCCTCGGCCACGCCATCGGCGCCGACGCCGGTCGCCCGCGCGATGCCGTTGGGGTCGAGGATCATGATGACCGACCCGTCGCCCAGGATGGTATTGCCGCTGAACATGGTGACGTGGCGCAGGATGGGGGCCACCGGCTTGACCACGATTTCCTCGGTGTCGAAGACGCGGTCCACGATGATGCCGAAGACATGCGGCCCGACCTGGGTGACGACGACGAAGCCGGCATCGCGGTCGGCCTGCTCGGAGGCATCCAGGCACAGCAGTTCCGACAGTCGCACCAGCGGCAACAGCCGGTCGCGCAGCCGCAGCACCGGGGTATCGTTCAGCCGTTCGACCCTTGCGCCGTCGTTGGCGCCACCATCCGATGCGGTTTCGCCGCCGACGCGCACCAGTTCCAGTACGCCGATCTGCGGGATGGCGAAACGCTCGCCGCCGGCTTCGACCACCAGCGCCGAGACGATCGCCAGGGTCAGCGGGATCTTGATGATGAAGGTGGTGCCGCGACCTTCGCGCGACCGCAGTTCGATGGTGCCGCCGATCTTCTCGATGTTGGTCTTGACCACATCCATGCCGACCCCGCGCCCGGACACCGAGGTCACCGCCGCCGCCGTCGAGAAGCCGGCGCGGAAAATGAAGTGCTGGATGTCGCGCTCGCTCATGCTCGCCAGTTCGGCTTCGGTCGCGAGGCCGTTGGCCACGACCTTGCGGCGGATCCGGTCGAGCGGCAGGCCGCGCCCGTCGTCGCCGACCTCGATGATGATGTGGCCGCCCTGGTGATAGGCATTGAGAATGATGCGCCCGGTTTCCGGCTTGCCGGCGGCGCGGCGTTCGGCCGGTCCCTCCAGCCCGTGGTCGCCGCTGTTGCGGACCATGTGGGTCAGCGGATCCTTGATCAGTTCCAACACCTGGCGGTCGAGTTCCGTCTCGGCGCCCTTCATGTCGAGGTCGATCTTCTTGCCGAGTTCATGCGTCAGGTCGCGCACCAGGCGCGGCAGTTTTGCCCAGGCATTGCCGATCGGCTGCATGCGCGTCTTCATCACGCCTTCCTGCAGGTCGGTCGTGATGTGCGACAGCCGCTGCAAGGGCACGGCGAAGGCGTTGTCGCCCGAGGCTCGGGCCAGCTGCATAAGCTGGTTGCGCGTCAACACCAACTCGCTGACCAGGGTCATCAGGTCTTCAAGCACCTCGACCGCGACGCGGATGGTCTGAGGGCCTGCGGTCGGCGTGCCGGCCGGGTCGGGGGCCGCATCAACGGCGGGCGCCCGGATGGCCTGGGGGGGGGCGACCGGGGGCGCCGCGACTGGGGCCGTGGCTGCGACCGGCGCCGCCAGTACGGGCGCCGCGGCCGCCAATTGGGCTTGGCCGGCAAAGGCTGCGTCCAAGGCGCCGATCAGCGCGTTGTCGTCGCCCAGGGGTTCGCTGCCGGACACCCCAATGCCGGTCACGATCTCCTTGATGCGATCGAGCGAGGAGAGCACCAGCGTGATCCCCGGCGGTGTCACCGAAAGGCTGCCGTCGCGGTAGCGGCCCAAAACGTTTTCGGCGGCATGCGCCACTTTTTCCAGCCGACCGAGGCCAAGGAAGCCGCAGGTGCCCTTGATCGTGTGCACCAGGCGAAAGATTTCGGACAGAGTCGGCTTGTCGTCGGGCGTGCGTTCCAGCCGGACCAACGCCGCGTCCAGCGCCTCGAGCCCTTCGTTGGTTTCGGTCAGGAAGTCGGCGAGCAGGTCGTCCATGGCGCGTCCCCGGGCGGTGTGGAGGACGGCTTATGCCGGCGGTTGCGCGAAGGAAGGGTAAATGCCGGGACCTGTGCCGACCGTACGGGCGCGAACCGCCGTGCCGAAGTCCCGACCCCTCTATCACCCCGTCGGACTGACGTCGCCGGGCGATGGATCTGGCGGTGTTGATGCACCGGACATCTGGTCCGGGTCGGGCGGTTGATTGGCTGCTTGGGTGGTTTGCGGCGTCCGACGTTGCCCCGATGCCATCGATCGTGCCGCCGCGGCCTCGAAATCGGCCGGGACTTCCGCGTCAGGGCCTCAGGCGGCGCGCGAGAGCGAACGGCCGCATCTTTTGGTCGGCCATGGTCACGAGGCTCCACTCGCCGCGTAAAGCCGCGGACGATGAGTTGGCGAAACCCGCGCGCCGATTTTACATGCCGAACACCGTCTCAGGGGTGTGCTTGCGCAGGCCCTTGGGCTTCCTGCCCGCGGGCGCCTTCAGGCGATTGTCCGGGTGCAGATTGGCGGCGATACGCGACCTTATCAAAGGTCGCCCGCTCCAGCATCCGGCTGGAAAACACCCCGATGGCGTAGCCATGGATCAGGATGCCAAGCAGGGTGTGGTCGGGTGATGCGACTCCTCGCCAGAACCGCGATGGCTGGCGATCATCATCCGCAGTTCCAGCGTTCGATCACATCCACCCCGAAGCGCGCCACGTGCTTCTTAGAGCAATATCGGATCAGATGGAATCATCTGATCCGATTTCTTGCTCTAGATTCAACGGCTTCTAGCAGCCTGTCGGACTTAACGCGCCGCCTCGGCCAGAGGTAGAGTGTGTGGCCGCTGATTCTTCCCCCTCCCTTGGATCCTGCCCTGCATGAGCAACTTCCGTCCCGTCGACCGCGACACCGGTTTCCTGCTGCCGCCGTCGGTGGACGAATGGCTGCCGGAGAAGCACCTGGCGCGCTTCGTGGCGGACGTCGTTGCGAGCCTTGATCTGCGGGCGATGATCGGCAGCTACCGCGGCTCTGGGGAGGCG
>JBBRWI010000165.1:0-9112 GCA_038249305.1 Acetobacterales bacterium | reverse complement strand
GGTCATGTTACACGGTTTTGCCGGATGCATACCCGTTACGTAACGTTGCACATCGGTGCCCGTTTCGTCGCTGTCCTGAAACGTGGCCGCGGGAGTGAAGTCCCAATCCGGCCGTCCCCTTTCCCCCGGTGGGCGGTGTCCGGTAGAGGCGACGGGATGGCCCTTTCTGCCCCCCCCATCCCGTCGCCTCATCTCCCTCCATCGGCGGCGCTGCGCGACATTACGGCCCTGGCGCGCGCGCAGCCCGCGTTTGCGCGGATAGAACCCATGGCCGGTCCGCTGGTCTGGCGCCACCGGCCGTCAGGCTTTCCCGGCCTGCTGCGAACCATCTGCGGGCAGTTGATCAGCAATGCTGCGGCCGGCGCGATCTGGGGTCGCGTCGCCGCCTTGCCGGGCGCGCTGGACCCCGCCGGCTTGCTGGCGCTCGACGACGCGCTGCTGCGTGGCGCCGGATTGTCACGGCCCAAGGTTCTCCACGCGCGGTCCTTGGCCGGCGCCTGTCTCGATGGGCGGCTCGACTTCGCGGCCATGCCGGCGCTGCCGGATGACCGCGCGGTTGCCATGCTGGTCGGGGTGCCGGGGATCGGGCCCTGGAGCGCCGCCGTCTATCTGCTGTTCGCCGAAGGGCGTTCCGATATCTTCCCGCCAGGCGACGTCGCGTTGGCGGCGGGGGCGGCGGATCTGTTCGGGCTGACGGCGCGGCCCGATCCCAAGGCTCTGGCGGCGATGGCCCAGGCCTGGTCGCCCTGCCGCGGCGTCGCGGCCCGTCTGCTGTGGCATTGGTGGCGGCATCGCACCGGCCGCGCGGCGGGGGAGGCGGCATGAAACGCTGGCTGCTCTGGGGCGGCGCCGCGGTCGTCATCGTGCTGGCGGCGCTGGTGTTCCTCGCGCCCTACATCGCCATCGCGCTGCTGACGGCGTTGTCCGGCGGCACGCTGGGATTGCAGGAGGTGATGTTCGGCGCGGCCTGCCTCTTCGCGGTGCCTGTCCTGTGGCGACGGCGATTCCTTCCTGCGTTTGCCTGGATCGCCCTTGGCGGGTCGGCCGGCGCGTTCTTCGAATCTGCCGGGCTGCTCCCCGGCGCCGATGCGGGCTGGCTGCTGCTGCTGGCCGTGATCGCCTGGCGTGGCGATCGCATCGCCTGGGCCGGGCCGCTGCTGGCGCTGATCGCCGCGACCACCCACGCGCGCCGGATCGGCGAATTCATCTGGCTCAGCCATTCCGGGGAAAGCCTGCTGGCGGACGCGATCGTGCCGGTGGGGGCGGCCATGGCGGGCTTCGCGACGCTGACCCTGGTCGGCGTATTGATCGGCCTGCTGCTGCCACGGCCGCGCCTGCTGGCAGCCGGCGCCGCGGTGCTGGCGTCGCTGCATCTCCTGCGGCTGTTGCTTTAAGCGGCTTTTCGCCCTTCCGTCCGGGGCGTTCCTCTGTTCACATGACATTGGTGCAACGGAGATGGTTGATGACCTTAGGTTTCTCGCGGCGCGGCGTGCTGGCGGCCCCTCTCCTCGCAACGCCCATGTTTTTCGTCGCCGGTTCTGCGCGCACTCAGACGGGTGCACCGATCAAGATCGGCGAGATCAACTCCTATACCGCCCAGCCGGCCTTCCTTGCGCCCTATCGCAATGGCTGGATCCTGGCCAATGAGCAGATCAACGCCGCCGGTGGCGTCAACGGCCGCCCGGTCGAGACGATTTTCCGCGACGATGCGGGCCGGCCCGAGGATGCGGTGCGCCACGCTGGCGAATTGGTGAACAACGAACGCGTCGATCTGCTGGCAGGCGGCTTCCTGTCCAACGTCGGGCTCGCGATCTCCGACTTCGCCAACCAGAATCGGAGGCTCTACGTTGCCTCCGAACCACTGACCGATGCGCTGGTCTGGTCGCGCGGCAACCGCTTCACCTTCCGCCTGCGTCCCTCCACCTACATGCAGGCGGCGATGCTGGTCGAGGAGGCGGCAAAACTGCCCGCCAGGCGCTGGGCGACCGTTGCGCCGAACTACGAATACGGCCAATCGGCGGTGCGCTGGTTCAAGGAACTTTTGGCCCGCGCGAAGCCGGATGTGGAGTTTGTGGGTGAGCAGTTTCCGGCGCTCGGCCGGATCGATGCCGGGGCCACCGTGCAGGCGCTGGCCGGTACGCGCCCGGAGGCGATCTTCAACGTCACCTTCGGCGCCGACCTCACCAATTTCGTCCGCCAGGGCAATACCCGCGGGCTGTTCGAACGCCGCAGCGTGGTGTCGATGCTGACCGGCGAGCCGGAATACCTCGAACCCCTGGGCGACGAGGCGCCGGAGGGCTGGATCGTCACCGGCTATCCTTGGGAACAGCTCAGCAACCCGGTCCACAACGCCTTCCGCACCGCCTACCGGGCGCGGTGGAACGCCCACCCGAAACTGGGTTCGGTCGTCGCCTTCGACACCTTGACCTCGATCGTGGCGGGGCTGCGCCGCGCCGGATCGGCCGAGACCGAGGCGATGATCGGGACACTGCGTGGCCTGACCTTTCCGACCGTGTTCGGTACCGGCGAGGTGTCCTATCGCGCGATCGACCATCAAGCCACGCTGGGCGCCTTCGTTGGCAAGACGGTGCTGCGCAATGGCCGCGGTACCATGACCGATTGGCGCTATGCGCCAGGCGGCGCCTATCTGCCGTCGGATGAGGTCGTGCGGAGCATGCGCCCCGCCTCCGTCTGACGACTTGATGGAGGATCTTCTTGTCCAGGGGTTGAGCGGGCTGGCCTCGGCCTCCTCGCTGTTCCTGGTCGCGGCCGGGCTGACCGTGATCTTTGGCGTCACGCGGGTGGTGAACTTCGCCCATGGCAGCCTGTACATGCTGGGCGCCTACCTGGCCTGGACCTTTGTCACGCGCGGCGTCTTCGACTTCCTGGGTCCGTTCTGGCGCTTTTGGGGCGGGGTGATCGCGGCGGCCCTGGCGACGGGCATCATCGGCGCGGTGATCGAGGTCACCCTGCTGCGCCGCATCTACCGCGCGCCGGAACTGTTCCAACTGCTCGCGACGTTTGGTGTCGTGCTGGTGGTGCAGGATGCGGCACTGTGGCTTTGGGGGCCGCAGGACCTGTTGGGGCCGCGCGCGCCGCTGCTGCGTGGGGCGATCGACGTTCTCGGCGTGCGCTTCCCGCTGTACGACGCCTTCCTGATCGGCGTCGGGCCGCTGGTGCTGGGGTTGCTGTGGCTGCTGTTCCATCGCACGCGCTTTGGCGTGCTGGTGCGGGCGGCGACGGCCGATCGCGACATGGTGGCGGCCCTCGGGGTGAACCAGGCCATGCTGTTCACCGGCGTTTTCGCCCTGGGCGCGGCCTTGGCGGGCTTGGGCGGCGCGCTGCAATTGCCGCGCGAAAGCGTCAACCTGCACATGGACCTGGCCATCATCACCGAGGCCTTCGTCGTCGTCGTTGTCGGTGGCCTCGGTTCGCTGCCGGGTGCCTTCCTGGCCGCCTTGCTGATCGGGCAGCTTTCGGCTTTTGGCATCCTGGTGCTGCCGAAGATCACGCTGGTGCTGGTGTTCCTGGTGATGGCCGCGGTGCTGGTGGTGCGGCCCTATGGTTTGCTGGGCAAGCCACCCCAAGGGTTGCACGCGACGGCCGGCCCGCCCGAGCCATTGCTCGCGCCGGCGCCACGGCCCTTGCGTATCGCGGGGGCGGTGTTGCTGGCGCTGCTGGTCGCGGCCTCAGGCGTGCTGCCCGACTATGAACTCTCCGTCCTGACCGAGGTGCTGGTGGCGGTGCTCTTCGCCGCATCGCTGCATTTCATCATGGGGCCGGGCGGGCTCGCGAGTTTCGGCCATGCCGCCTATTTCGGGGCGGGCGCCTATGCGGCCGCCTTGCTGGTCAAGCACGCCGGCGTGCCGATGTGGGGCGGCTTGCTGGCGGCGCCGGTCGCAGCCGGCGCGATGGGCCTGCTGTTCGGTTGGTTCTGCGTGCGGCTGACCGGTGTGTATGCGGCGATGCTGACCCTGGCATTCGCCCAGATTGCCTGGAGCACCGCCTTCCAATGGGTCGAGGTGACGGGCGGCGACAATGGCATCCTGGGGGTCTGGCCGGATGCCTGGGCGCGGCCAAAACCTGTCTTCTATTTGCTGACGCTGGTGCTGTGTGTCGGCGGCGCGATGCTGTTGCGCCGGATGATCTGGGCACCCTTCGGCGCAGCACTGCGCGCCGGGCGCGACAGTCCGCTACGCGCCGAGGCGATCGGCATCGACACCTTCCGCACCCGCTGGCTGGCCTTTGCCATCGCCGCGGCCTTTGCCGGGGTGGCGGGGGCGATCTTCGCCTATGGCAAGGGCAGTGTCTTCCCGACCCTTCTGGGCATTCCGCGCAGCGTGGATGCGTTGCTGATGGTGCTGCTGGGGGGCGTGCAGACGCTGTCGGGGCCGCTGATCGGCGCCGTCGCGCTGACCGGCTTGCAAGAGCAACTGGTCCGTTTCACCGACCACTGGCGCATGGTCCTGGGCACGACGATCATCCTGCTGGTGGTGTTCTTCCCCCAGGGCCTGGCCGGCGCCGTCCGCGGCTGGTGGGAACGCCGCGCATGACCGTGCTGGCGGTCGAGGGCCTGGCGAAATCCTGGGGCGGGGTCGCCGCCGTGCGTGGCGTGTCCTTCGCCCTGGCGGCGGGCGAGGTGCTGGCCCTGATCGGCCCCAATGGCGCTGGCAAGTCCACCTGCTTCAACATGCTGAACGGCCAGGTGCGGCCCGATGCGGGGCGGGTGGTGCTGGCGGGCCAGGACATCACCGGCCTCGCGCCCCGCCGCGTGTTCCGCATGGGGGTGGGGCGCACTTTCCAGATCACCGCCACTTTCGGCTCGATGACCGTGCGGGAGAATGTGCAGGTCGCGCTGCATAGCCACGCCCGCGCCCTCGGTGGACTGTGGCGACCCATGGGCGGGCGGTTTGCCGCCGAAGCCGAGGCCCTGCTCGACCGCGTCGGGATGGCGGCGCAAGTCGATCGGCCCTGCGGCGTGCTGGCCTATGGCGACCTCAAGCGGGTCGAACTCGCCATAGCGCTGGCCAACGCCCCCCGCCTGTTGCTGATGGACGAACCCACCGCCGGCATGGCGCCGGCCGAGCGCATCGCGCTGATGGCATTGACCGCGCGGCTGGCCCGCGAAGGCGACATCGGCGTGCTGTTCACCGAGCACGACATGGATGTCGTCTTCGCCCATGCCGACCGGATCATCGTGCTGGACCGCGGCGCCCTGATTGCCGAGGGCGCGCCTGCCACCGTCCGGGCCGATCCACGTGTGCGCGAAGTCTATCTGGGCAGCGGCGCCACGGCGGGGGGCCATTGATGCTGGAGGTCCGGGACCTGGCCGCCTTCTATGGCCGCGCGCACATCCTGCAGGATGTTGGCTTTTCGGTCGGCGCCGGACAGGTCGCCGTGCTCCTCGGCCGCAATGGCGCGGGCAAGAGCACGACGATGAAGGCGATCATGGGCCTGCTGCCGCCGGCCGCCGGGCGCGTGATGTTCGAGGGCCAGGACCTCGCGGGCCAGCCGCCGCACATCATTGCCCGCGCCGGCATCGGCTACGTGCCGGAGGATCGCCGCGTCTTTGCCGAGTTGACGGTGGACGAGAACCTGATGGTCGGCCAGCGCCCCGCCCCCCCAGGAATGCAGCCCTGGACGCCGGCACGCCTGTTCGACCTTTTCCCCAACCTGGCTGCCATGCGAAAACGCCCGGGCGGACGCATGAGCGGCGGCGAGCAGCAGATGCTGACCATCGCCCGCACCCTGATGGGCAATCCGCGGTTGCTGCTGCTGGACGAGCCCTCCGAAGGGCTCGCCCCGGTCATCGTCGAACGCATGGCCGCGGCGATCGGCGCGATCAAGGCGGGTGGGCTGTCGATCCTGCTGGCCGAGCAGAACCTGCACTTTGCAAGGCTGGTCGCCGACCATGCGGTGGTGATCGAGACGGGGCGGGTGCGCTGGGCGGGCACGATGGCCGGGCTGGATGCGGCCGAGGATGTGCGGGAGCGTTACCTCAGCCTGTAGTGGCCGCCGATCGCCACCTGCTGCCCCTGGCAGCGCAGCAACGCCGCCGCGATCAGCCCGCGCCCAAACAGCGCCTGGGCCGTCGCCAGGCCGCCGGCCAGCGCCGCCGCCACAACCGCCCCCGGCAGCGGTCCGACATCGACCTTCACGCACCGCCCGCCCAGGTCGTTGTCCGGATCGAGGCTATGCGCTGGCGCGCGCTGGATTGCCGGATGCTCGGCATCGACCGCATTGGCAATCGCGGTCGCCGCCGCGTCGGCCTCGGCGGCGCTGCGGGCCAACACCGTCACCGCATCGGCGATGCCGCGCGAAAAGGACCGCCCCGGCCAGCCACTTGTAGCAATGCCGCGGACAGGGTCGGCAGCCTTGATCACCGCCTCGCCTTCCGGCACGCCGCGCGCGAGCGACCGCCCCGGCCACCGCCGCCATCGGCGTGATGAAGTTTTGCCCATGCGGCAAACAGGCCGCGGCCATGGCGCGGGCGACGGGTTGGTGCAGCGGCGCAGTGCCGACCCGCGCGCGCAGGGCAGGCAGTTCCGCCGCGAGCGCCGCGAGCAAACCATCGAAAGCCGCATTTCATTGCTGGCTTCCCTCGGCGGCATCGCACCTGCCGCCGCGATCTGCTGTGCGACCGGCAACACCGCGCGGATGCGCGGGCTGGATGGCGGACTGATCGCGGCCGGGCGCGCGGCCGACCTGATGTTCATGGACCGCGCCCAGCATTCGGCCGGCAGCGACATGCTGGACAGCATCGTGCGCGGTGACATCCCCGGCATCGGCATGGTGATGATCGATGGCATCACCCGCTGCGGCCGCAGCCGCAACACCCCACCAGCCGAACGGGTACCGAGCATCGCATGATCCGCAAACTGACCGTCCTCATGGAAGAAACCCGCAGCGAGATGGGGCGCCCCCTGCCCCACCCGCTGCGCCGCGCGGTGGCCTGCGCCGTCATCGCGAACCCCTTTGCCGGGCGCTTCGTCGAGGACCTGTCCGAACTGATCGACCTGGGCGCTGATCTGGGCGTGGTCTTGGCCGCCGAGGCGATTGCCGCGCTCGGCATCCCCGGGGCCGAGGTCCAGGCCTATGGCAAGGCCGCCATCGTTGGCGAGGCGGGTGAGTTGGAGCACGCGGCCGCCCTGTTGCACCCCAAGATGGGCGCGCCGATCCGCGCATTGCTGGGCGGCGGCGCGGCCCTGATCCCATCCGCCAAGAAATCCGGCGGCCCCGGCACCGCGGTCGATGTGCCGCTTGGCCACAAGGACGCGGCCTATGTCCGCAGCCATTACGATGCGATCGAGGCGCGCCTGCCCGATGCACCGCGCGCGGCGGAGATACTGGTCTGTGTCGCCTTGACCGCCGGCGGGCGCCCCTTTCCGCGGATCGGCGGCCTTACCATTTCAGAGATCACCGGAAGGGACGGCCTGCGATGACCACGCATACCATCGATGTCATGTCGGACGTGATCTGCCCCTGGTGCTGGATAGGCAAGCGGCACCTGACGGCGGCACTGGAGGAAGTGGCCGAGGACGGGTTGGCCTTCGATGTCCGCTGGCGGCCGTTCCGGCTGAACCCGGACATGCCGCCCGAGGGCCGGGATCGCGCGGCCTACCGCATCCATAAGTTCGGCAGCGCCGAGCGCTCCGCCGAACTCGATGCCCGGATCGTGCAGGTCGGCGCCACCGTTGGCCTCGATTTTCGCTTCGACCGCCAGCCCCGCACGCCTGACACGCTGCCCGCACATCGGCTTCTGCGCTTCGCCGAGGCGGTGGGCACCGCGAGCGAAGTCAAGGAGGCGCTGTTCCAGGCGTATTTTCACGATGGGCTGGATATCTCCGACCGTGCCCTGCTGGACCGGATCGGCGCCGCGCAGGGTGTCGGGGATGTTGCAGCGCGCCTGGCCGGCGACGAAGCGCTGGCGCAGATCGAGGCCGAGGACCTGGCCGCACGCCAGGGCGGCGTCAACGGGGTGCCGACCTTCCTGCTCGACCGGCATGTGCTGGTCTCGGGCGCGGTACCGGGTTCGGAACTGGCCGGGCTGTTGCGGCGTGGGGTCGCCATTCTGCGCAGCCGGGCCGACGCGGCCTGACACCGCCTTGCCCGGCCTTGACCCTTGCGCGATACAGCCGACCGCCGCCGCCAGGAGAGCCTGCATGACCGACGCCGCCGCCGAACTTGCCGAATCAGCCGCCGCCATCGCGGCCCTGGCCGCCGATCCGGCGCTCTGCGCCGCGGTGGATCGTGCGGCCGGGATGGTCGTGGCCAGCCTGAAGGCCGGCGGGAAGCTGATGATCTGCGGCAATGGCGGCAGCGCGGCCGATGCGCAGCACTGGGCGGCCGAGTTCGTCTCTCGCTTCATGTACGACCGGCCCGGCCTGGCAGCGATCGCGCTGACCACCGACACCTCGATCCTGACCGCGATCGGCAATGACTATGGCTATGAGCGGCTGTTCGCCCGGCAGGTCGAGGCGCTGGGGCGTTCGGGTGACGTGCTTTTCGCCATTTCCACTTCGGGCCGTTCGCCGAACATCGTGGCGGCGCTGCGCGCGGCGCTGGCGTTGGGCATCGCGACAGTCGGCTTCACCGGCGCCGGCGGTGGCGACATGCCGGGGCTGTGTGACCTGTGCCTGCGCATGCCCTCCGACAGTACGGCGCGCATCCAGGAAGGCCATGAAGCAGCGGGGCATGCGATTTGTGCGCTGGTCGAACGGGCGATGTTCCCGCGGGCGTGACGGCGGGGCTGCTGCTCGACCGCGATGGCATCGTGAATGTCGATCACGGCTTCGTGCACCAGATCGACGGCTTTGCCTTCGTTTCGGGGATTTTCGACTTGGCGCGCGAGGCCGCGCGGCGGGGAATGCCGATCGCGGTCTTGACCAACCAGTCGGGCATCGGCCGGGGGCTTTACTCCGAGGCTGATTTCGCCGTGCTGACCGCCTGGATGCGCGATCGCTTCGCCGAGGCCGGCGCGCCGATCGCGGCGGTCTATCATGCGCCCGAGGCCCCCGCGCAGGCGACGCCCCGCCGCAAGCCCGGCCCCGGGATGCTGCTGGAGGCAGCGCAAGACCTGCGCCTTGACCTTAGCGCCTCGGTCATGTTGGGC
>JBBRWI010000164.1:0-9120 GCA_038249305.1 Acetobacterales bacterium | reverse complement strand
TTCACCAACGGCGAAAACCGGCTCTGGCCCGGGCAGTACGTCGAAACCGTACTGGTCCCCCGCACCGACGCCGAGGCGCTGTCGGTGCCGACCGCCGCGGTGCAGATGGGGCAGGAGGGACGCTACCTCTTTGCCTTGCGCGACGGCGCGGCGAAACGCATCCCGGTGCGGCTGGTGCGCCAGGCCGGCGAGCGCAGTGTGATCGTCGCCGAAGGGCTGGCCAATGGCGAGATGGTGGTGACCGAAGGCGCGCAGCGCCTGCGTGACGGCAGCCGCGCCGTGGTGCGCGGTACGCCGCCGCCGGCGGGCCGCCCCGCCGCGGATGCGACGCCACCCAACGCGGCCACCCGGCAGAGTGCCGCGCGATGAACATTTCCGAATTCTGCATCCGCCGTCCGGTGATGACCTCGCTGCTGTCGCTCGGCCTCGTGCTGGCGGGCATCCTCGGCTACCTGTCGATGCCGGTCGCCGCCGTGCCGCGGGTGGATTTCCCGGTGATCTCGGTCACGGCCTCCTTCCCGGGCGCCAGCCCTGAAACCATGGCGACATCGGTCGCGCTGCCGCTGGAGCGCGAGTTCAGCACCATCGGCGGTCTGGACCAGATGAGCAGCACCAGCGGCCAGGGGTCGCTGCAGATCACCCTGCAATTCGTGCTGAACCGCAACATCGACGCCGCCGCCCAGGATGTGCAGGCGGCGATCACCCGCGCCCAGCGGCGCCTGCCGTCCGAAATGACCACCCCGCCGTCGTATCGCAAATCCAACCCGGCCGATGCGCCCGTGGTGCTGCTGGCGCTGACCGGGGGCGATGTGCCGCTGTGGCGGCTGAACGACATCGTCTCCACCTTCGTCTCGCCGGCGCTGTCGCGGGTGCCCGGCGTGTCGCAGGTGCAGACCTATGGCGAACAGCTTTACAGCGTGCGGGTGCGGCTCGACCCGGATCGCACGGCGGCAATGGGCCTCGGGCTGGACCAGGTCAGCACGGCGATCCAGGCGGCGACGTCGGTGACGCCGGTCGGCACGCTGTCGGGCGAACGACAACAGTTGACCATTCGGGCGAACGACCAGCCGAACGATGCGCAGGCCTTCGGCAACCTGGTGATCGCGGCGCGCAATGGCGCGCAGGTGCGGCTGGGCGACATCGCCGAGGTTTCGGACTCGGTGCAGAACGAACGCCTCGGCTCATGGCGCAACGGGCAGCGGGCGCTGATCCTGGCGGTGCAACGCCAGCCGGACGCCAATACCATCGCCGTGGTGGACGGGGTTCGGGCTGCGCTGCCGGTGTTGCGGGCCGCCCTGCCGCCGGGGGCGGAGTTGCATGTGCAGCTCGACCGCAGCCTGTCGATCCGCGATTCCGTGCATGATGTGCAGGAAAGCCTGCTGATCGCCATCGGCCTCGTGGTGCTGGTGATCTTCCTGTTCCTGCGCCGCGTGTCGGCGACGCTGATCCCGACGATCGCGGTGCCGATCAGCCTCTGCGGCACCTTTGCCCTGATGTATCTGCTGGGTTTCGGCATCGACAACATCACGATGCTGGGGCTGACCCTGGCCGTGGGCCTGGTCGTGGACGATGCCATCGTGGTGCTGGAGGTGATCGTCCACCACATGGAAAAGGGCATGCCGGCGCGACAGGCCGCGATCCTGGGGGCAAAGGAAGTCGGCTTTACCGTGTTGTCCATCACCGCCTCGCTGATCGCGGTGTTCCTGCCGATCCTGTTGATGGGCGGCGTGGTGGGGCGGGTGTTCAATGCCTTTGCCGCCACGGTATCCTTGGCGGTGCTGGTATCTTGCGTGGTGTCGCTGACCCTGACGCCGCTGATGGCGGCGCATTTGCCGCGCCACAAGGGCGGCGGGATGCTGGACCGTGTGCTCGAACGGGGCTTCAAGGGCATCGAGCGTGGCTATGCCTGGCTGCTGGATGGCGCCCTGCGCTTCCGCTTCATCGTCTGGATCGCGTTTTTTGCCAGCCTCGGGGCGGCAGCCTACATCGCCGTGGTGATGCCCAAGGGCTTCTTCCCGATCGAGGACACCGGCCTGCTCTCGGTCTCCACCGAGGGGCCGCGCGATGCCTCCTTCACCACCATGGTCGATCTGTCGAGCGAGGCGGCGCGGATCATCGGCCAGAACCCCTACGTCGTGTCGGTGGTGAACAATGTCGGCGCGGGCGGGCTCAGCCAGGTGATCAACCAGGGCCGCATGTTCGTCGAACTCAAGCCGCGCAACGAAAGGCCCGCGATCCAGCAGGTCATCCAGGATCTGCGGCGGCAGACGTCGCGGGTGCCCGGCCTCGCGGTGTTCTTCAACCCGATCCAGAATCTGTCCTTCACGGCGCGGCCGGCGCGGACGCAATACGTCTATACGATGCAGGGGCTTTCGACCGCCGAATTGTATGACAGCGCCGAACGCATGGCCGCCCGGCTGCGCCGCGTGTCGGCTTTGCAGGATGTGAACACCGACCTGCAGATGGATGCGCCGGTGGTGAACATCGCGGTCGATCGGGACCGCGCCAGCACGCTGGGTGTCACGCTGGACCAGGTGCGGCAGTCGCTCTACTCGGCCTTTGGCGCGCGGCAGATCGCGACGATCTTTGGCCAGGCCAATGCCTATCCGGTGATCCTCGAAGCCTTGCCGGAAGACCAGCGCGACGAAAGCGGCCTGGCGAAACTGTATGTCCGCGCGACGGCCAATGTCGCGGCGGGCAGCGCCACCAACGCCGCTGCCGCGACCCGGCTGGTGCCGCTGTCGGCCTTCACCACGGTGGACCGCTCGACCGGGCCGCTGACCGTGGCGCACCAGGGGCAGTTGCCGGCGGTGACCATCGGCTTCAACACCGCCCCGGGCGTGTCGCTGGGTGAGGCCGTAACCGCGATCCAGGCGGCGGAGCGGGAATTGGGCCTGCCGGTCTCGGTCGTCACCGGCTTCTCCGGCACGGCGCAGGTGTTCCAGGCGGCCCTGGCCGGGCAGGGCTTCCTGCTGCTGTCGGCGATCCTGGTGATGTATCTGGTGCTGGGCATCCTCTACGAAAGCCTGATCCACCCATTGACCATCCTGTCCGGCCTGCCCTCGGCCGCCCTCGGCGCGCTGGCGACAGTGTGGTGGTTCGGGATGGATTTGTCGGTGATCGCGGTGATCGGCGTGCTGCTGCTGATCGGGTTGGTGAAGAAGAACGCCATCATGATCGTGGACGTGGCGTTGCAGCGCCAGCGCGACGGCATGGCGCCGCTGGAGGCCGTGCGCACCGCCTGCATCCTGCGCTTCCGCCCGATCCTGATGACGACCCTGGCGGCCGCCGCCGGCGCGGTGCCGATCGCGATGGGCTGGGGGGCTGCCGCCGAACTGCGCCAACCGCTGGGCCTTGCGGTCATCGGCGGGCTCGCGGTCAGCCAGTGCCTGACCTTGTTCGTGACGCCGGTGTTGTTCCTCGGCTTCGACAGCCTGGCCCGGATGATGTCCTTCGGCCGTGGTCGGGCGCCGGCGGCGGTGGTGGTGCCGGCGGAGTGACCGGGGTAACTTTGGCCCAACGACGCAGGAAACGCCGATGACCATGACCCGCCGCGGGGCGCTGGCCGCCGCCGCCACCCTGGCGACCCCGGCGTTGAGCCAGGACGCCAACTTCCCCAGCCGCCCCCTGCGGCTGATCATCGCCTTCGCCCCGGGCGGCGGCACCGATCTGATCGCCCGCACCCTGGCGGCCCGGATGAGCACGCTGCTCGGCCAGGTGGTCGTGGTCGAAAACCGGCCGGGCGGCGGGGGCAATACCTCGACCGAGACCGCTGCCGGCGCGCGGCCGGACGGCTATACGCTGCTGATGGGCAACCAGGGGCCGATGAGCGTCAACCCGACGCTGTTCCGCAATCTGCGCGTCGATCCCGCGACGGCCTTCGACCCCATCGCCCTGGTCGCCGACGCGCCGCTCCTGCTGGTCGGCGGGCCGAAACTGCGGGCCAACACCATGCCCGAGTTGCTGGCCGAAATCCGCGCGGCGCGCGGCGACCTGACCTATGGCAGCGCATCCAACGGTTCCGCCAGCCATCTTTCGACCGCGCTGCTGCTGCAATCGACCGGGCTGGCGGCGACCCACGTCCCCTTCCGCGGCGCTGCCCCGGCGCTGACCGAGGTGATCGCCGGCAACGTGCATTTCATGATCACGACCCTGCCGTCGGTGATGGGGCTGGTTGCGGGCGGCCAGGTGCGGGCGATCGCCACCACCGGCGACGCCCGCCTGCCGCAACTGCCCAACGTGCCGGCCGTAGCCGAGACTGTGCCCGGTTTCCGCGCCACCGCATGGTACGGCGTTCTGGTGCCGAAGGGCGTTGACCCGGCGATCCGCGCCAAACTGGCCGACACGATCTTCGCCAGCACCGGCACGCCCGAAGTCGCGGCACGGCTGCGGGACGAAGGCGCGGAACCGAGCCGGATGGATGGCGAAGCCTTCCGCCGCTTCATCGCCGAGGAACGCGCCCGCTGGGCGGCCGTGGTGCGGGCCGGTGCGATCACGGTGGACTGAACGGCCCCGGTTCACCCCAGGCTCCGTACCAGCCAAACCGCGCTGACCCCGGCCACGGCCGAGGCCGCAAAATTGCCGGTGCGCCATTGTACGACCACGGTCGCCACAGCCCCCGCCCAGGCCGCCACCCCGCCCTGCGCCAGGCCCGGCACCACGTAGGCGACAAAGATGCACCCCGGCAGGACCTGCAACATTCGCGCAACGAAGCCCGGCAGCCGCAGGCCACGCAACACCGCATAGCCGCCCGCCCGGCAGAGGTAGGTCGCCGCCGCCATCCCCAGGATCGCGATCACCACATCGGTTCGCAGATCCATCAGGCCCGGCCGATCGCGTCGTGCGGCCCGGCTTCGCAATTCGCGACGCCCGAAGCGGGCGCCTCTGTCATTTGGTGACGACGGCCATGATGGGCCGTTCCTTCCCACGGAGGGGCGATGTTCGGGTCGCGGTCGGGTGGTTCGAGCGCGCCTTCCGGCCCGTCCCGAACCAGAGCCCCCTCGGGCTGGACGTGCGGCCCACCCACCAACGGCTGGCGCCGCCGGCCGCCTGGATTGCCCGCCGCATCGCCTGAACCGGCGCGCCCGGTCATCGTTGCACCGCCCCCACCCGTCCGCCGAGCCAGGCCCCAAGCGCCGCGCCGGCAAAGGCGCCGCCCAGCAGCGGCACCGGCGCCGGCAGCCCAAGGCGATGCGCCGCCAGCGCCACGACCCCGGCCAGCACCCAGGGCCACAGGTCGTGCCGGGCGCCGCGCCACAGCGGCACCAGCATCGACAGGAAGGCCGCGGTGGCGGCGAAGAACAGCGGATGCCCGGGCGGCAGCCGGACGACATCGCCCAGCACATGCCCCGCACCGACCAGCACGAGCCAGGCCGCCCACAGCAGCACCCCGACCCCCAGCAGATAGGCCGCATCCCGCCCGCCCCGCCGCTGTTCGGCGATCGCCAGGGCAAAGGAGTGATCGACCAGCGTGGCCAGGGTGCCCCACAGCCGCCAGCCGCGCAGCCGGTCGAGCCAGGGCGCCAGCGCCGGGCCCATCGGCGCCAGACGCAGGTTCACCGCGAAGGCCGCCAGCACCACGGCGCCGATCGGCACCGGGTCGGCCCACAACTCCAGCGCCAGCAACTGCGCCGATCCGGCGAAGACCAGGGCGCTCATCAGCAGGGCCTCCGCGAGCGACAGCCCCTGCTGCTGGGAAACGACGCCGGTGACCAGGCCGAAGGGCGCCATGCCGAGCAGAAGCGGGCTTGACGCGCGCATGCCGCAGGCCAGGCCCGCGCGGGTGAAGATGACCTGCATCGGCGGAGTGTGCCGTGACAGCCGGCGGCGGTCAGCCCTCGGCCCCACAGGAGCACCCATGCGCGCGCGCGGGACCACCCAAACGCGGCTCCGCGCGGGGGCACCCATGCGTGATCGCGTCTCCGCGGCGGAATAAACTTCCCGCGCTTGCGGCCTGGCACCTTGTCCGCTGGTGATCACGGGTCCAAACCGGGACACGACCGGGCCTATCGCCCGTGACAGCGGGCAGCCCCGCATAGGTATCGATGCAGGTCTATCTGCCGATCGCCGAGATGAGCGTGGATGCCCTGCTGCTGCTGGGCATAGGCTTCGGCGTGGGCTGGCTGTCGGGGCTGTTCGGTGTCGGCGGTGGGTTCTTGATGACGCCGCTGCTGATCCTCACCGGCATTCCCTCCCCCGTCGCGGTGGCATCGGGTGCGTGCCAGACGCTGGGGGCCTCGGTCTCGGGGCTGATGTCGCATTGGCGGCGCGGCAATGTCGATGTCCGGATGGGGCTGACCCTGCTGGCCGGGGGCGTGGTCGGGTCGGTGCTGGGTGTGCAGGCTTTTGCCTTGCTGCGACGGTTGGGCCAGGTCGATCTGGCGGTGGCGTTCTTCTACATCGTGGTGCTGGGCGCGGTCGGCCTGCTGATGGTGCGCGAGTCGCTGGGTGCGATGCTGCGGCGGGGGCGCACGACGCCGACCCGGCTGCACGAGCATTTCTGGATGCACGGGCTGCCGTTCAAGGTCAGGTATCGCAAGTCGCGGCTCTACATCTCGGTCATTCCGCCGATGCTGGCGGGGTTCGGCATCGGCATCCTCTCGGCGGTGATGGGGGTCGGTGGCGGCTTCATGCTGGTGCCGGTCATGATCTACCTGCTCGGCATGCCGACGGCCGTGGTGATCGGCACCAGCCTGTTCCAGGTGGTCTTCGTCTCGGCCAACGTGACGCTGCTGCAGGCGATCCAGACCGGCAGCGTCGATGTGGTGCTGGTGCTGCTGCTGCTCGCGGGCGGGGTGTCGGGCGCCCAGTTCGGGGCAGCGATGGGGGCGAAACTGCGGGGCGAGCAGACGCGCTTCCTGCTGGGGCTGCTGGTGCTGGCCGTCGCCGCGTCGCTGCTTTGGGGGCTGGTGCAGACGCCGGTCTCCACCTTCGTCATCGGCCCTGCGCCTTGACGCCCCCCAACGCCATGGCGCGGCTTTGCCTGCTGGCCCTGGTCGTGCCGGCGGCCCTGCCCGCCCGGGCGCAGCCGGCGCTGGTGGCGGAACTGGCGGCAACCTCGGTCGAGATCACCACGGGCTTCACCGGCGGCTCGATCCTGGTCTTCGGCACCGCCGCGCGCCCGATCGGCGCCACGGGCGATGAAATCCTGGTCGTCGCGACCGGGCCGGGCCAGCCGATGGTGGTCCGTCAGAAGGTGCGGGTGCTCGGCTTCTGGGTGAACGGGCCGGCCGCGCGCTTCCCCGATGTTCCCGGCTACTACGCCATCGCCGGCACCCGCCCGCCGTGGGAGATGCTGCCCGAGCCGGAGCGGCAGGAGCGTCGCCTCGGCCTCGATGCCTTGCCGCTGCGGGCGACGGGCCGCCAGGCGCCGGCGTTTCGCGCCGCCCTGCTCGACCTGAAGCAACAGGAGGGGCTGTGGGCCGAGCAGGCGAGTCCCGTCGCCATCGCCGGCGGGCAGTTGTTCCACGCGCGGCTGCCCCTGCCGGCGACGGTGATGACCGGCGACTACACCGTGCAGGTGCTGCTGGTGCGCCAGGCCCGCGTGGTGGCGCGGCAGGAGTTGATCTTCCGGGTGGATCGTGTCGGCACCGCGGCCAGCATCAACGCCCTCGCCCGCCAGGCGCCGGCGCTCTACGGTCTGTTGTGTGTCGCGGTGGCGGCGCTGGCCGGCTGGATCGGCAGCATCCTGTTCCGGCGCGGCTAAGGGGGGGGGGTCTGCATGGGCGATGGTTGGAATGCCTGAGGCGTCGCAACGCGATCGCGTCTTCCTGGTGGTGGTGGACGACAGCGAGGAGCGCCATGTGGCGCTTCGCTACGCCTGTCTGCGCGCCAAGAAATCCGGCGGCCGGGTGGCGCTGCTGCGGGTGATCGAACCGCCCGGCCAGACCGAATGGGCCGGCGTCGGCGCGCTGATGGCCGAGGAACAGCGCGATGGGGCGGAAAAACTGCTGTCTGGCCTGGCGGTGGACGTGCAGGACATCACCGGCGGTTACCCGATCCTGCTGATCCGCGAGGGCGATCCGCGCGACGAGTTGCTCAAACTGCTTGAGGAGGAGACGCGCATCTCCATTCTGGTGCTGGCCGCGGCGGGCGGGTCGAGCGGCCCGGGACCGCTGATCTCGGCGCTGACCGGGCGTTTCGCCTCGCGGCTGCGGGTGCCGATGACCATCGTGCCGGCGGCCATCGGCGCGGATGAGTTGGATCGGGTGACCTGACCCGCGCCCGCGGCCGGTTGCATCACACCCTCCGCAGGCACATGTTCACAACGACAATTCAACGTGAGAACTCGCATGTTCATCGAAACCGAAGCCACGCCGAACCCGGCGACCCTGAAGTTCCTGCCGGGCGAGGCGGTGATGGGCGAACGTGGTACTGCCGATTTCACCAACCCGGACGCTGCCGCGCGGTCGCCGCTTGCCGAGCGTCTGTTCGGCCTGCCGGATGTGGCGCGGGTGTTCCTGGGCGCTGATTTCGTCACCATCACCAAATCCGGCGACGCCGACTGGCAGGCTCTGCGGCCGCAGGTGCTGGGCGCCATCATGGCGCATTACCTGGGCGGGCACGCGATCATGGGCGATGAGATGGAGGCCGCCGAGGCCGAGGACGTGGACCCGGCCGACCTGGAAATCGCGGCCCAGATCAAGGAACTGCTCGACACGCGTGTGCGCCCGGCGGTGGCCAGCGACGGCGGCGACATCATCTTCCGCGGTTTCCGTGACGGGATCGTGAAATTGCGCATGCAGGGTGCTTGCAGCGGCTGCCCGTCGTCGCGCGCCACGCTCAAGCACGGCGTGGAGTCGATGCTTCGGCACTACGTCCCGGAAGTGGTTTCGGTGGAGCAGGTCGAGGCCTGACCTACTCCACCGTCCGGGCAAGGACGGCGACCATCATTCAATTTGGCAGTGGTCAAGATACGCCGGCTGCGCTGGACGCGCCGCAGCGTTTGGCAACATGTGTCGCCATCGACCCCCCAATGTTCAAGGGAACCCGAACATGACCGACACCATCGCCGAGACCGCGCTCGACCAGCTTTTCCGCGACGCCCGCACCCAGAACAAATGGCTGGACCGGGCGGTGCCCGAGGACAAGCTGACCGAAATGTACGACCTGCTGAAGATG